>NZ_JAGQBD010000004.1:0-168178 GCF_024345455.1 Cyanobium sp. T1G-Tous | reverse complement strand
GTGGTCAGAGTATTCGCAGTGTGCCGCTGAAGCCTCAGATAGCTGCAGCGTGATGCTCGGGCTGCGGGCTCAACCAAGACCCCTTTTTGTTGAGGCTGACCCCGGATTCACTTTCTCAGGAGGCCCTCCCTAGTTCAGCGCGACCCATGCCTCATACAAATGGCACTGGCCCGAGATCACAGCCTGGCTATCAATCTGGTGTCAAGCAATACCAACGTTTAACCCCAGTCTGATTTTCACCGTGGTGAATGAGATCAGTGGGGCTGATTTTGGTGCATTGGCTTCAGGTCAGTAATGGCCAAGAGGCCGCATACCCTCGGTTCTCGTGCAAGATGACTGTTTGGGCAAAGGGCTTTACCAGCTGGGCTGATATCAGCTAAATTAAGCGTGACAGCTCCAGTATTAAGGATGGCGCTAGATCATTGCAGCGCTCAATCCGATCCTCCACCCAGCGAACCAGCTGTGGGATCTGTGCAGCCTCGTTTTGCGCTCCCTAACGACGGCTTCTCCGCCAGGACGCAATCAATCAATGCGCTCCTCGCTCCGTATTCAGTCGTTTGTGGCACCGGTTCGTGGATTGAGGCACATCTGGTAGCCCGCCTAGGCGATGTGCAAGGAATTCCTAACTTGTACGGTTGTGGGGTCACGCCCGATGAGGTGGTGAAGCTCTGCAATCAGGCGTCGGCGCCCGTACTGGTCTTTCTTACCTCCTCGATCGCCGCGGACCATGGCATTGACCTTTGCCTGCAGCTCAAAGCCCTGGCCAACGTACCTTCTATTTTCTTTTTGGTTGACCAGCCAAGGCGTCTCCCACTAGATGGAACGCTTCTGTGCGATGCCATTGTGAGTGCTGCAAGCTTTGGCAACGGCGTAGTGCGCGATGCCCTAGTGGCTATCAGTAAAGGCCAGTGCTATCGAGATCCAACGCTCAATAGCGACGATTACCCATCGACAACCGTTGCGTTGAAGCCCAGAGAGCAGCAAGTCTTGGAGCTTCTTGCCCGCGGCATGAGCAACAAAGAGATTGGTTTCAAGCTCAATATTGCAGCAGTAACCGTTCGTGACTACGTCCAGCATCTCTGCCGGAAGTTTGATGCTCTTAACCGCACGGATGTTGTGTTTAAAGCCATATCCTCAGGATTTCTACACCATCCATCAGAACTTCTTTGATTGGGCTGACCCTAGCCCTGCTCCAACATTCTTTACCTAACCGTGGGCGGTTTGGTCAGCCGGGCAAGAGAGCAGCATTCCCCATTGCAGCTCACCTTGTGCGCTGCTTGGGGGTTTTTGGTTGTCTGAAGCTTTCGCTCAGCCATTTTTCTCACCCGGTTCTGGGTTCACGAGCGCCTCTTCTTTGCTGTTGGCTTCCATCTGGACCGTGGTGGTTCCGTCTTCTGTGTTGACAAGCAGGACGTACATCAGGCCCATGTGCCCGGTGGCAGTTCTCTGGGTCGTAGCCGCGGGTGGGGCCATCGACGCACCTGGCTGGATGGCCTGCAACAAACAACCCTAGGACGTAGCCTAGGGCTTAGGTGGCTAGACCACTCTGCTGCTCGTAGCTCTGGCGGGCCTTCAGGTTCTTGGCTGCTGGATGCTTGCTTCCTCTACAGGGTGAAACGGTCCATGGCTTTCGTAATTCGCTCTTGGCCGAGCCACCTTTTATAGGTGTCCTCATGGACTGTGAGGCTGTGGCCCATGAGCCTTGCCCCGATCTCGGGGGGAACACCGTCGTCCATTAGCCGCATGGCGTAGGCGTGCCTCAGGTTGTAGGGCTTGATGGTGACGCCATCCCGATCAAGGGCATCGTTGAAAGCCTTGGCCATATTTGTGGCCGCCTGTGTCGGACGGGGGAGGCTGCGTAGGGAGAAGGTCACCACCCACTCGCTTGGGCATGGGGTGACTTTGCGGGCTCCGGTCTTTGTGTTTTCGTCGACTGTGATCCAGTCCTTCTCGACCCACTGCAGATCTGCGCACTCGTGGGGGCGGATGCCGTAGGCGGCGCACATGCCAAAAGTCCACCGCCAATGGGGCAGTTGGATCTCCTTCATGGCATCTTCGATCTCCCGGTCTTTGGGGATCTTTCGCTCGGTGAGCTTGTCGACTCCGTAACCACGGTAGGCGGCTAGCAAGGGCTCACTCTCTAGGCCGATTGATTTGGCGATCTGGGCAATGAGGTTGCCTTGGTCCCTACGGCCAGCGGAACCCTCGGGCATCGATTGGATGGTTTTGAGCAGGATCCGTTCGTTGATCGGCCCGGTCGTTGGCAGCTTGCGCAGGGCCGGGGCCCATTTTTTAGACCAGGCGTTGCCACCGCGCTCGGGGGACTTCAGGTATTTGCTGGCGTGGAATTTTTGGGCGGCTTTTTGGAAGTCGGCCGCGGTCAGGGCAGCCTGGCTTTCTGGTGCCACCCAGCTATCCCAGGAAGAAGGCATCGCCTCGGAGTTGTCGGCCTAGCTCGAGGGCTTTGGCTTCGGTTTCGGAGAGATTGGAGTAGTCCGCTTTTAGTCCCAAGGGAATTCGCTGCTGCCTCCGGCGGGCCGGGTCGTTCCGATCTGGCAGGGTGGCCCGAAGACTGAGAGTCTGGTTCTTCTGCTCGATTTGGCAGCGAGCCTGGCAGGCTTTCAGCCGGGTATTGATGCCCTCGAGGGCAATGTCCAGGGACATGAGCGGGACTAAAACCGGGACTAAAATCGAACAACTGAGGCTAACCCCGTCCAACAAGTGGCGATCGGTTTAGGCAAAAAAGAAGCCGCCTCTCAGGTGAGAAGCGGCTCTGTGACTGGGATTCGTTGCTATGAATAAATCGGAGCGACAGGATTTGAACCTGCGACCCCCACTACCCCAAAGTGGTGCGCTACCAAGCTGCGCTACGCCCCGGCAGATCGAAGTTACCACAGCGCTTTGCGCTGTTTCAGCCGGCGTATCAGCCGATCTGTGAGTAGCTCCCTTCCCAACAGCGCATACCCAGGCACGCGCAGGCGACGGGCTAATTGCCGCAGCTCCCCTACCCCCAGGCTCGCCAGCCGCAATTCGGGCAATCGGCTCCATACGGCTGAGGCCGCAGGCAGGTCGGAACCCTTGCGATTGGCTGAGAAGCTCAGCAGGGCGCCGCCAGCCATCCACTCAGGCACCAGCACAAACAACACGGCCAGCAACCCGTAGAGCTCTACAAGACCCTTCGGCAGAGGATGCAGGGGGCGCTTGCGTGGCCTGGGCTCGAGCTTGCTCACAGCAGGGGGGCCTTGGGGTCGTTCTGCCAGCCGGACGGCTGATCGGTGGGCCTTTCCCGCCATTGCAGCTGAGGTTCGGGCCTCGGGTTCAGCTTGACGCTCCAGAAGATCAGGGCAAAACAGAGCCCCAGGGTGATAAGTAAGCCAAGAATCACCAGGCGATCCGGTAAGGGGTTCAAAGTGCTGTCCTGCTCATACCTGGTCCGTGCGCAGGCACTCCAACCTTCTGAATTGCTGCTCCATAGTCAGCACATCGCCTCTCAGCACCAAGGTCAGTTGCTCGTTGCGATAACGGATGCCTGGTAGGTCTGAGGCCTCGCGAAACATGGTTGAACGGAAGCGCCCTGTGAGCAGGGAGGCTTGGGCGTCATTGCGCTCCAGAGTGACTCGGCTCTGATCGGGGCAGATGAATTGTTCGGTGATGCCGTAGTCCTCCCACCAAGGAGACCCCATGGAGAGCAAGACAACGGCAAGCAGCGGCATGGACATGCTCAGGCCAGCTGAATGGGTGCATTGTCCCCCCGCAGCACGCAGTGGGCCACCGTCCAGTCATAGGAAGACCACACCCGCGGATCGAGTTTGTAGGCCGAGCCTGCAAATTCACCGAGCCTTTGTCCGCTTGGCTGGGCCGAGCAGTAAGGCCGGCTGCCGGGTTTGGCTAGATATTGCTGGTGATAAGGCTCCGCATACCAAAGAGTTTGGTTGCTGCGCAGCTCAGTGGTGATCGCCCCAAAGCCAGCGCTGCTCAGCAGGGCCTGGTAAGCGTCGCGGCTGGCTTCTGCTAGAGCCACCAGGCCAGGATCATCCGCATAGATCACCGAGCGGTACTGGCTGCCCCGATCATTGCCCTGGCGGTCTCCCTGGGTGGGGTCGTGGCATTCCCAGAACAGCTTCAGCAAGTCACTGAAATCGATCAGGGCCGTATCCCAGACCACCCGCACAACCTCGCTGTGGCCTGTGCGTCCGGAGCAAACCTGGTCGTAGCTGGGTTGCTGGATTGAGCCCCCGGCGTAGCCCACCGCGGTTGTAACCACGCCAGGCAGGCGCCAAAAGCCCTTTTCTGCTCCCCAAAAGCAGCCGCAACCGAAAACTGCCTCTGCCTGGCCGATCTTTATGGCTGCATCAATTGGGGTGCCCAGCACAACATGGGGAGCTTGGGCCTGAGCGGTGCCCTGAAACAGGCCGAACACGCAGCTAATTGCAATGAAATCGGAGCCTAGACAGTCCCTTTAGTTGCCGCGTCGGGCTCAAAGGCAATGTGATTGAGGAGAGTGGTGGTGAAGGCGAACAGCAGGAACGGCAGGGAAAGCACCAGGATCAGGCCCACACCCACAAGGGCAAAGATCGGCTTGCTGGCCCCCATTAAGGCCAAGCCAGCCGCGAGGCTGGCGAAGATCACCAGCATCCAGATCAAAATCTGCCCGTAGATGTCGCCGAAGGTCAGGGTGCAGCGAAGCCGGTAGGGCAAGCCTGTAAGCGGGGCAACTGGCTCCATGGGTGCTCCAAGGCGAGGAACGCAAAAGGCGACACCATCCACCTAAGCCCCATCTAGGCCACTTGGCTGAACAGCTCAACAAGTATTGAGATCAGCCGGCAGCCTTCAGCTGCTCCGTTGCCTGCTCCCTATCCCAAAGGCGTCGGTAGGTGCCGCCCTCAGCAAGTAGCTCGCTGTGGTGGCCCTGCTGCACTAGCCGGCCATCTTCGAGCACCAGCACTCGATCACAGGCTGCAGCCGCCGATAACTGGTGGCTGATCATCAGCACGGTGCGACCCAGGCCTTGGTTATTTGATTGGGCATTGGCCTGCTCGCTGCGAATAGTGCGCAGGATCTCGGCGGCGGTGGTGTTGTCGACACTGGCCAGGGCGTCATCAAGCACCAACAGAGGGGTGCGTACCAGCAGGGCCCGCCCCAAGGCTGTGCGTTGTCGCTGGCCGCCGCTAAGGGTGATGCCTCGCTCCCCCACCAGGGTCTGGTAGCCGTCGGGGAATCCCTTGATGTCGCCCTCAAGCCTGGCCTGGCGAGCTGCTGCCTCGACCCGCTCCAACGGCGCATCAGGCTCGCCATAGCGCAGGTTGTCGGCAAGGCTGGCGGTGAACAGATAGCCCTCTTGGGGTACTAAGCCCACCTGGCTCCGCAGTTCAGCCAAATCCAGAGCGGTGATGTCGACCCCATCAAGCCAAAGTTGGCCGGGATCGACCTCGACCATGCGCCCCAGGGCACGGGCCAGGGTGGTTTTACCGCAGCCCACGGGGCCCACCACTGCCACAAGCTCGCCGGGGTGGAGCTCAAAACTGACGTCCACTAAGGCTGGTCGAGGAGCGTTGGGATAACGCACTGTGAGGCCGCGGGCCTCCACAGCCCCGCGACCGGGCTTGGCTGGGGGAGTTGGTGAAGTTGAAGAAACGATCAAGGGCCGCCTTCGCAGCAGCTCCTCGACCCGCTCCAGGCTCACCTGGCCGGTTTGGAAGGTGTTGAGGGTGAAACCCAGCAGGGCTGTGGGGAATACCAGCCGCTCTACAAACAGGATCAGGGCGACAAGGTCGCCGATGCTGAGGCGGCCACTTTCAAGTTGGCCACTGCCCAAGGCGAGCAGCAGTAGCAAGCTGATTGACGAGATTCCCTCCAGCAGCGGGAACAGGGTGCTGCGGGTGCGGGCCAGATTCAGGGCAGCATCCCGGTAGATGCGGTTGCGACCGGCGAAGGCGGTCTGCTCGGTGCTCTCCTGGCCATAGATCTTGATGGCGCTGATGCCGGAAAGGTCCTCTTGGATCAGGTCGCTTAAGGAGGCCAAGGCCTCCTGCTGGCGGCGTTGCTGGCGCATCATGCGACCGCCGAACAGGCGCACCACCATCAGCATCAGTGGGTAGAGCCCCACCGCCGCCAGGGTCAACCAGGCGTCGATTGAAAGCATCGCCGGCAAGGTGAGCGCGTAGGCCAGCACCGTGTTGGTAAGGCTGAGCACGGCGAAGCCCAGCAGCCTGCGCACGTTTTCAACGTCGGAAGTGGCTCGGCTGATCACCTCGCCGCTGCCAGTGGTCTGCACCCAGCCGGGCTCCTGCTTGAGCAGGTGATCAAAAATCTGTTGCTTGAGCTCGGCCTCCACCTGCCGGCCTACCCCGAACACCAGCATTCGTGAGTACAGCCGCACCGCCCCCATCACCGTTGCCAGGGCGACGATCAGCGCTGCCTGAGCGAGCACGTCTTGAAGTGCGAAACCATCCTGCAGGTCATCGATGACCCGCCGCACCAGCAGGGGAATGGAGACGCTCAGCAGGTTCACCACCACGAGGGCGGCGACGCCGATTAACACCACCTTGCGATGGGGCCGCAGGTAGCGACGGATCAGATCCAGCCGTATGGCTCCCATCAGGGGCCGTTTTCACAGGTCCCACCAACCTAGGCAGCTGCTTTTCCGGCAGGCTGGCCTCAGCAACAGCTGCGCCATGGCTTCCGCTCCATCCCAATCCGGCAGCAACGATCAAAGTCATCCGCTTTACGCCACGGATCGCGAGGTGGTGGATGGGCTGCTTGCTGCTGAGGTGCCAGCCGACCACCACCTGGTTGATGCCGCCCGCTTGTTGATGCGCTACGAAGCCTTTCCCGGTGCCCGAGATCTCAGCTCAGATTTGGCCAAGACCCTGCGGCTGTGGGGCATTAGCCGTGAAGATCTGCACAGCCGCACCCAGGCAATCTGGGCCAAAGGTTTTCGGCCCGCACCAGCGGCGAGCGAGGCGGTGGGCTCCAGCTTTGACACCGCTGACCAGGAGCAGAACTGACATTTGCCAAGGCAGCCATCGCCATTTACCCCTTCTTCGGGTGATAGTGGAGAGGTCCCCATCACCCGGCCCGGAGTGCTTTGCACCCGGGCTTTTTACTAGTCATGCCCATTGTTCAGTCCTGGCCTTCCCTGTTGGACCAGCTGCTCAATGGCGAGTCGCTGTCGGCCCAACAGGCCACCGAGCTGATGCAGGGCTGGCTGACCGAACAGATCGATCCAGTGCTCACCGGAGGGCTGCTGGCCGCCTTGCGGGCCAAGGGAGTAAGTGGCGAAGAGCTGGCGGCGATGGCCGAGGTCTTGCGACAAGCCTGCCCGCTGCCGGCTTCCCGCCCTTCGCTTGCTCTCGTTGATACCTGTGGCACCGGTGGCGATGGGGCCGACAGCTTCAATATTTCAACGGCTGTGGCGTTTGTGGCGGCCGCCTGTGGCGCCCACGTGGCCAAACACGGCAACCGCAGTGCCAGCGGTCGGGTGGGCTCAGCCGATGTGCTGGAGGCAGTGGGCATTCATTTGCAGGCCCCCCAGGAGCAGGTGATTGGCGCCTTACCAAGTGCGGGGGTGACCTTCTTGTTTGCTCCTGGTTGGCATCCGGCGCTGGTGGGGCTCGCCCCCCTGCGCCGAAGCCTGGGGGTGCGGACTGTTTTCAATCTGCTCGGCCCATTGGTAAATCCCCTGCAGCCGGAGGCCCAGGTGCTCGGGGTGGCCCGGCCTGATCTGCTCGATCCGATGGCTGAGGCACTGGCCCGGCTGGGGCTGCGCAGAGCTGTGGTTGTACATGGTCAGGGCGGCCTGGATGAGGCCTCCCTGGCTGGAGTTAATTCGCTGCGACTGGTGGAATCTGGAGTCGTGAGCAGCGACCAGCTTGATCCGGAGGCATTGGGCTTGCAGCTTGCCCCGATCACCGATCTGGCGGGCGGAGATCTAGCCACCAACCAAGCCATTCTCGAAGCCGTGCTCCAGGGCCGAGCTAGCCGCGCCCAGGCTGATGTGGTGGCCCTCAACGCGGCGCTGGTGCTGTGGGCCGCTGGTTTGAGCGACTCGGTCGCCGCTGGCCTGAGTTTGGCCCAGCAGGCCATTGCCGATGGAGCTGGCTGGCAAGCTCTAGAGCGGCTGCGCGCCGCCCTGCCAGCTCCCGTTGCGGGATGATCGAACCAATTGCCCTGAACCCGTGAGCGAGCCCGCTGCCACTGCCTTGCTGGTGTTGGCCGACGGCACCGTGCTGCGCGGAGAGGCCTTCGGGGCCAGGGGCACGGCCATCGGAGAAGTGGTGTTCAACACCGGTATGACCGGCTATCAGGAGGTCATGACCGACCCGAGTTACTCCGGGCAGTTGGTCACCTTTACCTATCCCGAACTGGGCAATACCGGGATCAACGATGCCGATCAGGAAGCGGATCGCCCCCATGTGCGTGGGGTGATTGCCCGTCAGCTTTCTCCTTGCACCAGTAGCTGGCGCTCAGAGGGTGATCTAGATGGCTGGCTTCTCCGCCATGGAGTAGTTGGAATTCGAGCAATTGATACGCGAGCTCTAGTGCGTCATTTGCGTGATGGCGGCGCGATCAACGGCGCAATTTGCAGTGATGGCACCTCGGCTTCGGCCCTGCTTGACCAAGTGCGCTCGGCCCCTTCGATGCAGGGACTAAACCTGGCGGCATCTGTTACTACCCCCACTCCTTATCACTGGGATCAAGCCTGTGGAGCGGCTTTTGATGCCCGTATGCAATCCCAGCCCGATCGCCCTTACCGGGTCGTGGCCATTGATTTCGGCATCAAGCGGGCGATCCTCGAGCGTCTTGTGGCCCATGGCTGTGAGGTGACCGTGCTTCCAGCCGATACCAGCTTGGAGCAGGTTCTTAGTTACAAGCCCGAGGGAGTGTTCCTGTCCAATGGGCCCGGCGATCCGGCCGCCGTTAGCTCCGCTATTGAGCTCGCCAAAGGTCTTATCGCCCTGCCTAATCTCCCCCTGTTTGGCATCTGCCTTGGCCACCAGATCCTGGGGCTAGCCCTTGGAGGCACCACTTTTAAACTGGGCTATGGCCATCGCGGTCTAAATCACCCTTGCGGCAGCCCAGGCCAGGTGGAGATCACCAGCCAAAATCATGGGTTTGCCCTCGTGCCCGAATCCCTGCCCGCCGACCGAGTGCGGGTAACCCACCACAACCTCAACGACCAAACCGTGGCCGCGCTGGAGCTGCTTGAGGCACCGGTGTTTGGCGTTCAGTACCACCCGGAGGCCAGTCCCGGTCCCCACGACGCCGACCATCACTTCGCGCGCTTCGCCGCCCTGATGGCAAGCCGCCGCTGACGCATTTTTGTTGCGTCTTCTGCAGCGGCAAATTTGCTTCCTACACTTCGCCCCAGAACGGATCGAGGACTGGAGCCATCAACGACCTGCAGCGATTGACTGTCTCCCTGCGAGGGGGCTTCGAGCAGCAGGCCCACTGCCAGCTGTTTCGCTTCACTGGCCAGCTGGATGCCTACTCCGACAAACAGTTCGGGGAATTTGTGGCCTCTCACCGCGGCAATGGTCAGCCTTTGGTGATTGATCTCAGCCACATCGACTTCCTCGACTCGTCCGGTCTTGGCGCCTTAGTCCAGCTTGCTAAGCAGTGCAACGGCGATCGGCAAAAGTTTCTGGTGGTGGGTAATGCCCGGGTTGTTCAAACCGTGAAGCTGGTGCGCCTAGAAGAATTTCTGCACCTTCAGCCCGACCTCGAAACAGCCCTTGGCAACCTCGCCGCTTGAGTCGGGAAAGGCTGAGCTGCGGCCCGCTTCGAGCTGGCTAGCTGGCCTTGCCCCCCATCCTCCCCAGGCCGAATTAGGCCCGCTACAGCTGGCCTGGCTGGGTGATGCGGTCTGGGAGCTTCATCACCGACTGCAGCGGTGTCAGCGTCCAGGCCGCTCCCACGCCCTGCATCAGGAGGTTGTGCAAGTAGTGCGTGCTGACGCCCAGGCCCTTGCACTGGCGAGGCTTGATCACCAGCTCACTGATGCGGAGCGAGACCTGGTGCGCCGGGGCCGAAATCGGGCTGGCAGGGGGCCCCGACGGGGTGATGCGGCGGCCTATGGCCAGGCAACGGGCCTTGAGGCCCTGCTTGGTTGGTTGTTTCTCAACGAGCCTGCCCGGTTAGCCGAGCTGCTAGATCACTTGAAGGAGATCGATCCATAACCTGCAGACAACGCCATGAGCCCACGATTTGAACGCCGTCCCGAGAAGCGGACGGGGGGCGGCGCCCGCGGGGCGGCTGGCCGCCCACCCCGCTTCAGCGGTCCCAAGCCTGAATGGCGCCGCGATGGAGCTGGTGAAGGCCGTGAGGGAAGAGAAGGCCGTGAAGGCCGTGAGGGCCGTGAAGGGCCAAGAGATCGGGAACCCCGGCGAGAGGCTGGTACGCGACCAGCCCCCCGGGGTGTATCCCGCTTCCAGCCCCGCCGGGATGGGCCAGCGGATCGCCCAAGTAGTCGCGGCGAGCGCCGCCCATTTGAACGGCGTGGTGATAGCGAGCGGCCGTCCTTCGACCGTCTGCCTGCTCCCCGTTTTTCTAGCGATCGCTCCGGCTCAGACAGCAAGCCCTACGAGCGGCGACCCGGTGGCCGCTTTGAAGGTCGTCCCCAGGGGCGCCGTCCCGACTCAGGTCGCCCAGATGGCCGTCGCTATGAAGGTGGTGGTCGCTTTGAAGGGGGCGGTCGCCCTGATGGCCGCCGTTTTGATCCCGGGGGCCGCCCAGCGCCTGGCAGGTTTGCTGGCAAGCCGCTGATCGTCGACGCGGATAGCCTCCCCCCCAGCGGTGATGCGGAGCGCCACAGCGTCGATCCCAGCGCCGATTTGATCTGGGGCCGGCATCCAGCGCAGGCGGCACTTGAGAGCGGTCGACCTATTCATCGCGTCTGGTGCACTCCAGAAATGCGCTTCAGCCCCAAGTTTCTGCAGCTGCTGCGAGAAGCCAAGGCCTCGGGGGTGCTGGTTGAGGAGGTCACCTGGGCGCGCTTGGGTCAGCTCACAGGTGGTGCGGTGCACCAGGGCATCACCCTGCAGACAGCGGCAGCTGAGACCCTTGATCTGCAGACCCTGATGGAGGGCTGCGCAACCATTGGTGAGCCGGCCTTGCTGATGGCGGTGGACGGTCTTACTGATCCCCAAAACCTCGGCGCAATTGTGCGTAGTGCCGAAGCCCTGGGTGCCCATGGCCTGGTTTTGCCCCAGCGCCGCAGCGCTGGGCTTACCGGCTCGGTGGCCAAGGTTGCGGCAGGTGCGCTTGAGCACTTGCCCGTGGCACGGGTGGTCAACCTCAATCGCGCCCTCGACACCCTTAAGCAGGAGGGTTATCGGGTAGTGGGTCTGGCAGCCGAGGGCACCGTCAGCCTGGAGGAGGCCGATCTAGGTGGGCCGTTGGTCATAGTCACCGGCTCGGAGGGGGATGGTCTCTCCATGCTCACCCGCCGCAACTGCGATCAGCTGGTGCGCATACCCCTGCGTGGCGCCACACCAAGCCTTAACGCCTCTGTGGCTACCGCCCTGCTGCTCTATGAGGTGGCTCGGCGTGGCTGGATGAAGGGTTTGACTGGTTCCCAGCCCGCGCCCCGTTTGGTGCGCCCCCAGCTGCCCGCTCCAGCCGCTAGCCCCGAGGCTGAGGAAGAGCCCCCGGCACCAGAAGCGAGTTCGGTATCAGCGCAGCAACTGCCTCCTAGCCAGCCGGCTAGCTCCCCTGAGCTTCTTCACGAACAAGAGCCTCAGCTGGAGCAAGAGGTAATGCCGGAAATTGAGCCAGAGGATCAGCCAGAGCTATTGGCAGAACAGCAGATTGCTGCAGATATCCCTGTCAACCAGCAACCGGTTAACCAGCGACCGGACAACCAGGAACCGGCCATTGACCTGGGGATGGAGCCAGCTGCCAAATCTGGTTTCCTTGGGGATATTCAACTGTGACTTTCCCTTCAAGCCACGGTACCGACGCCGGGCAGAATGACTTACAAGCCGCTCCTGCCTCATGAATCCCCTGCTGTGGCCAGTGCGCAGCTGCGCCAATGGTCTGGGCCTGGCTTGGTGGGCACGGGTAGAAACCCACTCTCCCAACGCTGTTTATTGGTTTGGCCCCTTCGTGCGTCGCGGCACTCTGGAAAGCCATCTGCCGGCTTTCTTGAACGACCTCCGGGCCGAATCTCCGGGTTCTCTGGATCACCAGTTATTGCGCACCCGTCGGGGCGAACCGCTCACCGAGCTCGACTGAGGGCTAGTGGCCGTTGCCGCTTGCTGATAGCGTCCAATCCAACTGGCAACAGGGTTGATGGGGATCGCTGATTCGCGCGAACAGGGGATTGCACAATGGCGTCAACAACTGCGCAATGGTGAGGTTTCAGCCCGTGAACTCACCGAACACCATCTGGCCCGCATCCAAGCGGTTGACCCCACTGTTCACGCCTATCTCGAGATAACCGCCGAGCGGGCCAGGGCAGATGCGGACCGTATCGACGTCCGCCGCGCTGCTGGCGAAGATTTGCCCCCCCTGGCAGGTATTCCTCTGGCAATTAAGGACAACCTCTGCACTAAAGGGGTCGTTACCACCTGCTCCAGCCGCATGCTGGAGCACTTCGTTCCCCCCTACGAGAGCACTGTTACCGACCGCCTCTGGCAGGCGGGAGCTGTCTTGCTTGGCAAGACAAACCTCGATGAGTTCGCCATGGGTAGCTCCACCGAGACCTCAGCCTTCGGCCCCAGCCGCAACCCTTGGAATCCAGAGAGGGTGCCTGGTGGCAGCTCAGGTGGCAGCGCCGCCGCAGTGGCCGCAGGCGAGTGCATCGCCTCCCTCGGCTCCGACACCGGTGGGTCGATCCGCCAGCCCGCCTCCTTCTGTGGGGTGGTGGGATTGAAGCCCACCTATGGCCGCGTCAGCCGCTACGGCCTGGTGGCCTTCGCCAGCTCCCTTGACCAGGTGGGCCCGTTCACCTCCTCGGTGGCGGATGCGGCCGAGCTGCTGCAGGTGATCGCCGGTGCGGATCCGCGCGATGCCACCTGCCTGCAGGCCGCCGTGCCCGATTACGTCGCCGCACTTGACCAACCTGTTGCTGGTTTGAGGGTGGGCATGGTGCGGGAGTGCTTCGAGGCTGAGGGCCTTGATCCCCAGGTGAAGGCTGCGGTGCTGGCCGCTGCCGCCCAGTTGGAGGCCCTGGGCTGCGAGCTGGTGGATGTGAGCTGCCCCCGCTTCAACGACGGGATCGCCACCTACTACGTAATTGCGCCCTCGGAGGCCTCTGCAAACCTGGCCCGCTACGACGGTGTTAAATACGGCTACCGGGCCCCAGATGCCACCAGCCTGGCCGAGATGACTGCCCGCAGCCGGGCTGAGGGCTTTGGCGACGAGGTGCAGCGCCGCATCCTGATCGGCACCTACGCCCTCTCGGCCGGATATGTGGATGCTTACTACAAGAAAGCCCAGCAGGTGCGCACCTTGATTCGGCGTGACTTTGACCGGGCCTTTGAGGCGGTGGATGTGCTGCTCACCCCAACCTCGCCTACCACGGCCTTTGGCTTTGGCGCCCACAGCGACGACCCCTTGGCCATGTACCTCGCCGACCTGCTCACGATCCCGGCAAACATGGCTGGCCTGCCTGCCATCAATGTGCCCTGCGGCTTTGATCGCGAGGGCCTGCCGATTGGTCTGCAGCTGATCACGGGGGTGCTCGAAGAGCCGCGCCTGCTTCAGGTGGCCCACCACTACGAACTGGCCGCCCAGGTGATGCAGGCTCGCCCTGTGGCCCCATTGGTGCCCTAGGACCTGGCCCCAGATCTAGTGGTTTCCCCCGCTCTGGTGAGCAAATGACACTGGATCTTGCGTGGTCGCCTAGCGTGGGGAGGCTTCCTATGCCTTCTGGCTAGACCTGCCCTTGGCCTTCGTTCCGCTCCACAACCACAGCGACTACAGCCTTCTAGACGGGGCTAGCCAGTTGCCGGCGATGGTGGATCGGGCTGTGGAGCTGGGCATGCCAGCCCTTGCACTCACCGATCACGGCGTCATGTATGGCGCCATTGAGCTGCTCAAGCTTTGTGCTAAAGCCGGGATCAAGCCGATCATCGGTAATGAGATGTATGTCATCAATGGCTCCATTGATGACCCTCAGCAGAAAAAGGAGCGCCGCTACCACTTGGTGGTGCTGGCCAAAAATGCGGTTGGCTATCGCAACTTGGTGAAGCTCACCAGCATCAGCCACCTACGCGGCATGCGCGGCCGTGGCATCTTTGCCCGTGCCTGTATCGACAAGCAATTGTTGAGCCAGTACAGCGAAGGGTTGATCGTGGCAACTGCCTGCTTAGGCGGCGAAATTCCCCAGGCGATTTTGCATGGCCGGCCCGATGCGGCGCGAGAGGTTGCCAGCTGGTATCAACGCACTTTTGGCGAGGATTTCTACCTAGAGATCCAGGATCATGGCGGCATCGAAGATCGCATCGTCAACACCGGGATTGCCAGCATCGGTGCCGAGCTAGGTATTGAGCTGATCGCCACCAATGATGCCCATTACCTAAGTGCCAACGACGTAGAAGCCCACGACGCGCTGCTTTGCGTACTCACAGGCAAGTTGATCAGCGACGTGAAACGTCTGCGTTACACGGGTACCGAATATATCAAGGGGGAGGCCGAGATGCTCTCCCTGTTCAATGACCACCTTCCAGCTGAGCTAATTGAGCGGGCTGTTGCGAACACAGCCAAGGTGGCAGACAAGGTGGAGGCCTATGACATCCTCGGCCGCTATCAGATGCCCCGCTTCCCGATCCCGGCTGGGCACACAGCGGTGAGCTATCTGACTGAGGTGGCCGAGCAGGGCCTCCGGCAGCGCCTACGCCTGCCTGGTGACGCTAGCTTCGAGCCCCAATATGGCGATCGCCTCGCCTTTGAGCTCCAGGTTATGGAGCAGATGGGTTTTCCCACCTACTTCCTGGTGGTGTGGGACTACATCCGCTTCGCCCGAGACAACGGCATACCTGTGGGGCCGGGTCGTGGTTCAGCTGCAGGTTCCTTGGTGGCCTACGCCCTGGGGATCACCAACATTGACCCAGTTACCAATGGCTTGCTGTTTGAGCGGTTCTTGAACCCTGAGCGCAAGTCGATGCCGGATATTGATACGGATTTCTGTATCGAGCGGCGTGGCGAAGTTATCGACTACGTCACTAAGCGCTATGGCGAAGAGAAGGTGGCCCAGATCATCACCTTCAATCGCATGACTTCAAAAGCGGTTCTCAAGGATGTGGCCCGCGTACTCGATATTCCCTATGGCGATGCGGATCGCTTGGCCAAGCTGATCCCTGTGGTGCGAGGTAAACCAGCCAAGCTCAAGGAAATGATCGGAGCTGAATCACCGGCTCCAGAATTTCGCGAGAAATATGAAAAAGATCCGGTGGTACAGCGCTGGGTTGATATGGCAATGCGTATTGAGGGCACAAACAAGACCTTTGGTGTACACGCCGCTGGCGTGGTGATTGCGGCTGAACCTCTTGATGAGTTGGTCCCCCTGCAGCGCAATAACGACGGCCAGGTGATTACTCAATACTTTATGGAAGATGTGGAGTCGATGGGTCTATTAAAAATGGACTTCCTCGGCCTCAAAAACCTCACAATGATTGATAAAACTGTCGATCTTGTGCAGCAGTACAGTGGCATTAAGGTCGATCCAGATGATCTGCCTCTTAACGACGTAGGAACATACGCTCTACTTGCCCGTGGTGATCTTGAGGGCATCTTTCAGCTTGAATCAAGCGGCATGCGCCAGATTGTGCGCGATCTCAAGCCTTCGTCGCTTGAGGATATCTCTTCGATTTTGGCCCTTTACCGGCCCGGTCCGCTTGATGCAGGTCTGATTCCTAAATTTATTAATCGCAAGCACGGTCGGGAGGTAATTGATGTAGCCCACGAGAAACTTGAGCCGATCCTTAAGGAGACTTATGGGATCATGGTTTATCAAGAGCAGATCATGAAGATCGCTCAGGAATTGGCTGGCTATTCCCTTGGTGAAGCAGACCTGCTGCGGCGGGCGATGGGCAAGAAGAAAAAGAGTGAGATGGAGAAACACCAGAGCCTTTTTGTTAGTGGTGCCACCCAACGTGGCGTCGAACCTCGAATAGCGGAGGCGTTGTTTGAGCAGATGGTTCTATTTGCTGAATACTGTTTCAACAAGAGCCATTCCACCGCCTATGGCGCGGTGACCTATCAAACGGCGTATCTCAAAGCTCACTACCCAGTGGCTTACATGGCGGCGCTTCTCACCGTCAATGCCGGAGACTCGGCCAAGGTGCAGCGATATATAGTTAATTGTAATGCTATGGGTATCGAAGTGATGCCTCCTGATGTGAATGCTTCCGGCATCGATTTCACACCCGTTGGTGATCGAATTCTGTTTGGTCTTTCGGCCGTTCGTAATTTGGGTGATGGGGCGATTCGACAGTTGATTGAGGCCCGCTCTGGCGATGGTTGTTTCAACTCCCTGGCTGAGCTATGTGATCGCATTCCTGGTCAGCAGCTCAACCGCCGTGCCTTGGAGGCCCTGATCCATTCAGGAGCACTTGATGCCCTCGAGCCTCTGGGCAATCGCGCCCAATTGATGGCGGATCTGGATCTGGTGATCGACTGGGCCAGCTCCCGTGCCAAGGATCGGGCCAGCGGTCAGGGCAACCTCTTTGATTTGTTTGGCGCCAGCGCCGCAGCCGACTCTGCTGGGGGTTCCGATGCCACCGGCCTGGCCGATATCAGCACCGCTCCCAAGGCGGCCCCGGTGCGCGATTATCCCCCGACCGAAAAACTTCGCCTGGAAAAGGAGTTGGTGGGCTTTTACCTATCAGACCACCCCCTCAAGCAGCTGGCCCAGCAGGTGAAGTTGCTATCGCCGGTCGCTCTGGGCAATCTCGAGGAGATGGCCGACAAGGCCAAGGTGAGTGCAATTGTGATGGTGCCTGAGCTGCGTCAGGTGAACACCCGCAAGGGCGACCGGATGGCCGTGCTTCAGCTTGAGGACCTAACCGGCAGCTGTGAGGCGGTCGTGTTTCCTAAAAGCTATGCCCGTCTAGCCGACCACCTAATGGTGGATGCGCGCTTGCTGGTGTGGGCTTCGGTGGATCGCCGCGATGATCGGGTGCAATTAATTGTCGAGGACTGCCGCTCCATTGACGATCTGCAGCTGTTGATGGTCGATTTACCCGCCGATCAGGCCGCCGACATCGCCATTCAGCACCGCCTGCGCGAGTGCCTACATCGTCACAAGCCACCCCAGGATGAGGCTGGCCTGCGAGTGCCTGTGGTGGCTCTGGTTCGTCAGGCGGGCCAGACCCGCTTCGTGCGGCTTGGCCCCCAATTCTGCGTAGGCGATGTGGGCGCTGCCCTTGACACCCTCATCGCTGCCGATTTTCAGGCCCGCATCAGTTCATCGCTCTTGGCGGCCTGAGCTGGTTGGCTGATTGCCTGCACCATTGCGCATCGCCTTAACCGAGCTGCGCAAGCGGCCGATATTGAGTCCGATCTGCTCAGTGCCTATCAAGCTGCCTGGCTTCTCTTCCCAGCTAGCGGAAAGCACACCAAAGCTCAAGCCCAACAGCCCTAGAAAAAAACATCCACCCGATGCCGCCAAGGTGGCACTCGGTGGAACGTCGAAGATTTGGCGGCTGACTAACAGGTAGCTACCAATAAATACGCCCATGCCCATCACAGTGGGAATGCCGGTGCCGATTGCAATTCGGCGAGCCATGCGATTAGCAACCGCGTCAGGGATTACCTGCTGACTGGGACCGGAACGCCGGGGCGGTTTTGGGTTGCCTTTGCCCGATTGGGCGCGACCCTGCATTCCCTTTCCGGCCATGGCTGCCTCGATCAGCCCCGGATGCCGAGCTTGGCGATCAAAGCGCTGTAACGCTCCTTGCTGATGCCATTTAGATAACCAAGCAGGCGCTTACGGCGTCCGATCATCTTGAGCAGGCCTTGGCGGGAAGAAAAATCGTGCTTGTTTTTCTGCAGATGGCCGGTCAACTGGCTGACCCGCTCACTGAGCATGGCCACCTGCACTTCCACCGATCCGGTGTCTGTGCCATGGGTCTGGTGACCGTTGATCAGTTCCTGCTTTTTGGTGGTGGTGAGCGGCATGGGCTGGGGAATAAAACGCAGGCTGGGCCCGGTTTGGGGACCTACGGTGCAAGCTCCCACCATACCTTCTGGTGGACATTGGTATTGCCGTCTCAGTCCATTGGGCGCGATAGCCAGCGCAAGCACTCTCGGATCCAATCTTCTGCCCCGGCCGACTCCCCCATGCCCACGGCGGCTACCGCGCGCAGGGCACGATGAATTTCAAGGGCTTCGTAGCCCAAAGCAGCCAGGGTTAACTGCACTTCATCACGGCCTTCTGCCGGCAGGAGGGGGCCGTCCGCTAGCGAATCCGGATCGCCGTGGTCTTCCAGTTGCCCCAGAAACCGCTGCTGCAGTTTGGTCCGCAGCTCAACAGCCAAGCGCTCGGCGGTGCGCTTGCCCACCCCGGGTGCCTGGCAGAGCCGGCGTAGATCGGTCTGCACGATGGCCTGCACCAACTCCCTGGGATCCATCACTCCCAATAATCCCAGGCCCATCTGGGGCCCTACGCCGCTGACGGCAACCAATTCCCGAAACAGATCCCTTTCGTGGCGCTCACCAAAGCCGTAAAGAATCCAGGCGTCGTCGCGGATGGCCAAGTGGGTGTGCAGCCCCAGCGCACTGCCCTCCTGCGGCAGCTGCTGCCATTGACGCTGGCTCACCTGAACCTCGTAACCCACCCCCTGACACACCAGCAGCAGCCCGTAGCGCTTGTCCTGCTGCCAGGGATGGTTGAGTTGCCCTTGCAGCCAGCCGATCATGGAGTCAGTAATAGGTACCCCATCGTGCCCGCCGTGTTCAGCCGTGCCCAGCCCCTGCTGTTCCCCCGGTTGAGCGCCTGGTTGCTGCCACTGCTGCTGCTGGTTTGCGTAGTGCTCACTGGTTGCAGTGCTACCGCTCAGCCGCCTCGATCCGTGTTGTTGCAGGCCCTTGAGTTGCAGATTCAGCTCACTCAGGCCGCCATCGCTGATGCCCTGGCCCTAGATGCAGGCGGCATGCCGGAGGTGAGTCGGGTGCGGGTGGCTCAGCAGCAGCCGATCGTGATCGGTGAGGCCAAGGGACTGCGGCTGGAGGGCCAGTTCGACTGGCGCCTCGCTGGCGATCCGATCCGGGTGGACAGTCCCTTTGAGCTCTTTCTGCAGCGGGGCGAGCGGGGGCAAAGCTGGCGTTTGGCCCGCCCCGTTGGCCCTGCCGCATCAACCGGCGCTGACGGGGACGGGACTGAAGACCAGCAGACCTGGATCACCGACCCGCTACCACTCAAGGCAAGGGGCTGATCAGCAAGACTTAAAGGATGGATACGAGCCCACCTGCCTGGCTGCCTGAGACAGCCGCCCGCATCTACCCCGGTTGGGTGCAGCGCAAGGCGGTCACCCTGTGCAAGCGGGATCAGAAACGTGGCGGCAGCAGCAACGTGCAGGAATACCGCATCGCCATCCATAACGCCGTGGTGGCATCGGGCGGCCTGGACCACTGGACCGGCGAGCAGCTCGACTGGCACCTGATTGGCACCTACGACAACCGGGAAGCTGAAGCTGGAAGGGGCGCACACAAGAAGCAATACGCCCTGCTTCCCACAATCGATCACCATTCCAATCTCCCCGAACCAGATTTCGTTATCTGCGCCTGGCGAACCAACGACGCCAAGCACGACATGACGCCGGAGGAGCTGGTGGAGTTTTGCCGCCGCGTTCTCGCCCATGCCGAGGCTAAGACGGCTTCTGTCGCTGACTGTGGCTAAGGCTCACCAGGGTGGCTGCCAGTACGAGGCCAGCCCCGGCGATGGTCCAGCTGTCGATTGACTCGCCAAATAGCAACCAGCCCCAGCCACCGGCAAACAGCACTTGCACGTAGCTGATCGCCGTTGCTCGCGCCGCCGGCAGGGCAGTGAGGCTGTGGGTCAGATACACCTGACCAAGCTGGGTGAATACCCCAACCCCGACCAGCCAAAGCAGCTCCGCTGGGGTGGGCAGCACGGGATTGAGGGCCACCAGGGGCAGGCTCAAGGGCAGGGCCACCAAGGGGAAGTAGAAGACGATCACCAGTGGGTGCTCGCTCGTGCCCAAGGAGCGCACGCTTACGTAGGCAAGGGCGGTGAACAGGGCACCGGCAACGGCGATCAGTACGGGAAAAAGCGCCAGGGTCGCGCCGCCCTGCAGCAGGCCGGCCGGCTGGGCGACGAGCAGCACCCCGAGCCAGCCGAGAGCCATGGCCGCCAGCACCCGCTTGCCGATTGGCTCCCCCAACATCAGCCAGGCCAGCAGGGCCGTGAACGGCGGGTAGAGGTACTGCAGCACCGTGGCCGCTGCCAGGGGCAAGGCCGCTAGGGCGGCATAAACACACAGCAGGGCGGCTGTGCCGATCGTTCCGCGCCATATGAGTAGCCAGCGCCTATTGCCCCAAGCTGGAATCCCGGCTCGGTGCAGCAGCCACCAGCTCAGGGCCACGCTCACGATCGCCCGGGCGAACACCACCTCGGCAGCGGGAATGCGCCCGCCCACCTGCTTGACGCAGACGCCCATCAGCGAAAAGCTCAGGGCACTGGCAACCATGCCGAGCATGGCTTGCCTCCCCCGGTCAGAATCAGGCTTCGCTTCAGCGCCCACCGCAACTAGCCCCTTCCTTGAGCCTGCCGCGTCTCCACCCCCGCACGATTGAGGCCGTCAAGGAGCGGGCTGACATCGTTGATGTGGTGGGCGAGCACGTGGTGCTCAAAAAGAAGGGGCGTGAGTACGTAGGCATTTGTCCCTTCCACGACGACACATCGCCGTCGATGACGGTGTCCCCGGCAAAGCAGTTCTACTACTGCTTCTCCTGTGGTGCCGGCGGCAATGCCATCAAGTTTTTGATGGAGCACCAGCGTCAGAGCTTCAGCGATGTGGTGCTGGAGCTGGCGCGCAAATACCAGCTGCCAATCGAGACCCTCGATGGCCCCCAGCAGGAGCGGCTGCGCAAGCAGCTCTCCCGCCGCGAACAGCTGCACCGGGTACTCACCCTGGCGGCTGGTTGGTTCCGCAGCCAATTGCGCGCCCCTGAGGGAGCCGCCGCTCTCACCTATCTGCGCGAAAGTCGTGGCCTGAGTGAAGCCACCCTGGAAGCCTTCGAGCTCGGCTTTGCTCCCGACCGTTGGGATGGCCTGCTCAGCCACCTGCAGCAGGTGGAGGGGCTGGGGCCTGAGCTGCTGGAGGAGGCTGGCCTAGTGGTGCCACGCAAGGGCGCCAGTTCCCAGGACGGCCGCGGTTTCTACGACCGCTTTCGCGGCCGGGTAATGGTGCCGATCAAGGACCGCCAGGGGCGGGTGATCGGTTTCGGTGGCCGCAGCCTCGATGGCGGCGAGCCCAAGTACCTCAACTCTCCGGAGACTGAGGTGTTCGAGAAGGGCAAGCATCTCTTTGGGCTCGATAAAGCCGCGGCTTCGATCCGCAAGGACGACCGAGCCGTGGTGGTAGAGGGCTACTTCGACGTGATCGCCCTGCACGCCGCCGGTATCACCAATGCGGTGGCGTCCCTTGGTACTGCCCTAAGTAGCCAGCAGATCACCCAGCTCTGCCGCTGCTGCGAAGGGCGGCGGATTGTTCTCAACTTCGATAGCGATGGCGCCGGTGTGCGCGCTGCCCAACGGGCCATCGGTGAAGTGGAGCAGCTGGCCTTGCAGGGCCAGCTGGAGCTGCGGGTGCTGCAGCTGCCCTCCGGCAAGGATCCCGATGAGTTCCTCAAGAGCCAGGGTGCCGGCGATTACCGAGCCCTGCTTGATCAGGCGCCGCTCTGGCTCGACTGGCAGATCGAGCAGGTGCTCGAGGGCCGAGATCTAGCCCGTCCCGACCAGTTCCAGCTTGCGGTGACGGCCCTTGTTGCCCTGCTTGGCAAGCTGCCCCAGAGCGCAGTGCGCAGCCACTATCTGCAGCGGGTGGCCGAGCGCCTCAGCGGTGGTCAGGCCCGTCTGGCGATCCAGCTGGAAGACGATCTGCGTCAGCAGGTCAAAGGCCAGCGCTGGCATGGACGTTCCCAGAAGTGGGAGCTGCCGGGTGAGGCTGGGCTTCGGGAGCGGGCAGAGGCGGAGGTGTTGCGGATGTATCTGCACTGCCCCAATTACCGCAGTGCGATCCGGGTGGAGTTGCGGCAGCGCGAACTCGATGATTTCGCCCTGAAGCACCACCGCCTGCTTTGGGCTGCGATTAGCGGCCTAGAGGAGGTCAACCTCGGTGTGGGCCGGCTCGAGGCGATCAACCGCGGCCACGACCCCGGCTCAGACCTCGCCGATCTTGATTTGCCCCGGTTGCTGGGTGATCAGCTGGTGGTGGAGCAGAGCGCCCTGCTCTCCAGGCTGACGCCCTTGCTGGAGCCTAATGAGCTGCAGCGCATGGCTTTCAGCCAGCCTCTGCTTCAGTTGCGCGGTGCTACGGCATCTCTGGAGCGCCAGAAGAGTGTCAAGCGCTGCCGGCATCTGCTGGATGCCTGGAGCAGTCAGCGTCTTGAGACCCTGGAGCGTTGTATTGCCCTGCTGCTAGAGCAAGAAAGGGAGGAGGCCCGGGCCACGGCCTCAGGCCTGGCACCGCTGAGCGATATGGAATCGCGCATCGAGGCCCTCTTCAGCGAACTCAACAGCGACGCCCTGCGCTTTCAGGAGCTCTATTACAACGAACGTAAACATCTCGAACACCTCGACTCCCAGCGCCGCGCTGGCTACGAGGAGGTGATGGCTCAACCGGCGGCTTAATTAGCTGTAACCACCTCTGTCTTGCCATAAGACCTTTCAGCACTCTTTTTCCCCCTCGCTTTGATGTTTCTTCCCCCACTTTCCCTGTTTTTACTGCCATCTTTACTGCTGCCTTTGTGGCTTACCCCTGCCGCGCTTGCCCAACCCTGCCCCTGCAGCTGTGAGCAACCCAGCCAGGGCGTGATCGGCCCAGATGGTCTGTGTCAGTGCCCCTGTGGGGTGGTGCCGATTCCCGGCATCAACGCCGAAACTCTCTCCGGCCCTCCGAAACCGCCACAGGCAGGTGGCCCCACTCCAACTTGGACTGTGGAACCAGCCTATGACGATGATTTTGGTGGCCCTTTCTGGGATGACTGGTGGTGATTTCACCAGAGCGTCAGCAGGTGGGGTAGCAAGCCAACGTTGCGCAAGCCCTCCACCAATTCAATGATTGCCGCAATCCATACAAACCAGATGTCGCTGAGGATGTGGCGGCGAAACAGACGCGGGTTGCTGCTCCAACTCGCTGGCTCGCTGTAGAGCCCGCGATTGGGCCAGAAGCGTGGCACCCGCTGCCGGTATTGGCGGAAGGACTCGCCGAATAGTTCTTCGAGCCGTCTTTCCTCCCGAGCCATGATCCCCGGGTAATAAAGACCAAATATCACCAGAAAGAGCAGCGGGTAGGTGAGTGTTTCGGTGCTAAGTCCCACCCCCACTAAACCAATACAGCTGAATACATATAACGGGTTGCGACTGATCGAGTAGGGACCTTCAGTGACCAGCTCTCCGTCCTTGCGGCCGGAGATAAAAAATGAACACCAGATCCGCCCTGTCGCTCCAATGGCAGCCAAGCCAAGGCCGGTGCTGAATAGGAAGCTGCCTACATTCTCATGCTCAAGCTCCCAGTGGCTCTGGGTGAGTGCGACCACGATGAAAGCCAGTGCTGCCACCAACTTCGATAGCCCGGTGCGCTGGTGTTCCCACCAGGTTTTGCCGGCAGCTTTAGTTGATGGCGTCATGGGCCCGTCACAGTCGCCCTTGGTCTACTCCTCCCCGTGGTGATCCCCGGATACGCTGCCTACCTGCTGATTCCACCCTGGTTCCATGGGGTTTTTCGAGGTGTTCTGGGACGGTGAGGCCATCGGCGATGGCAGCGATCTTGAGGAAGCTCTCAGCGCCTATCTCTCCGTGCAGCCTGAAGACATCAGCTGGGCTGATGCCTGCGCCGCTGCCAGCGCTCCTCCCTGCATCCGGCGCTATGCCTCGTTTGAGGCCTACCTCGACAATGCCGATGAACAGGAGACGATCGCCGTTACTGCCGCCATGATCGAAGCGGCCTTGTTGCCATTGTGATCAGGCCCGCAGTGATCGGGCCCGCAGTGATCAGGCCCGCACCACCGGGATGGCGTCTAGGCGAGTGGTGGCCGCCCCAGACAGTCGTGAGCGCCGCATCCGCCAAGGGGTTTGCAGTCCCGCGGCTGCCCATTGCACGGTGCCGCTGCCGTAGTGGCGATTGAGCTGGTCGATGGTCGCCATCAGGGCTGTGCGACGGTGTTGCTGCTCTAAGGGCAGTGGCAGCAGCAAGTTGTGCTGGAGGGTCTCCTCTCCCTGCAGTTGCTGCAGCAGCACCCCCGCTTTGTGCAGGGGCTTGTGGGGTTTGAACAGCACTGCCACCAGGGGTAGGGCTGCCTGCAGCAGTACGGCGGTGTCATTGCTGGCTAGTGGCAGGCTCACCGTGGCGCTGTTGCTGTAAAAACTGGTGCCGTTGAAGGGGTTGCTGCGCACGAACACCGTGATGGCACCAGCCCGTTGCTGTTGCCGCCGCAATTTCTCCGCTGCCCGGCTCAGGTAGGTAGCAACCGCCTCCCTCAGTTCGCTCTGGCTGGTGATCGGCTGGCTGAAGCTGCGGCTCACGCAGGTTTCCCGCTTGGCGGCCGGCAGGGTCTCTAGGGGTAGGCAGGCCATACCCCGCAACTCCTGCTGCAGGCGCAGTCCCACCACGCCGCAGCGGCGGCGCAGTTCGCCACTGGGCATGTCGCGCAGAGCCTTGGCATCGGCGATGCCGCGCAGGCGGCACCAGCGGGAGAGCTGGCGGCCCATACCCCAGACATCCTCGATGGCGACCGCTGCTAGATGGGGATCGGGGTCATCCATGCTGCCGAGGTCGAAGACACCCGTGGCGCTGGCCGTCGTCTTGGCAAGTCGGTTGGCGAGCTTGGCCAGCACCTTGCTGGGGCCGATGCCTACCGCCACCGGTAGGCCGAGCTGGCAGAGCACGTGGTGACGCAGCTGCCGGCCCCAATCGTGCAGGCTGCGCTGGTCGGCGGGCCGGCTTAGCTGGCCGAAAGCTTCATCGATCGAATAGATCTCCAGCGCTTCCACCCAGGGCTCCAGGGTGGCCATCAGCCGCTGGCTCATATCGGCGTAGAGGGCGTAGTTGGAGCTGCGCACCACCACGCCCTGGCGCTCCAGCTCGCGCCGCACCTGAAAGTAGGGCTGGCCCATGCGGATGCCGAGGGCTCGGGCCTCGGCGCTGCGCGACACGATGCAACCGTCGTTATTGGAGAGCACCACCAACGGCCTCCCCAGCACGGCGGGATCCAGCACCGCTTCGCAGGAGGCGTAGAAGTTGTTGCCGTCGATCAGCACGATTGCCTGGCGGCGGCTACTCCAGGGTTCGCAGGTCATGGCGCTTTACGGCACACCCCAGCCAGGTTCGAGCGTGCGGACCACGTGCAGGGCCACCGCCCAGATGCGAGCGCCATCAAAGCAATCCAGCTCTAGGGGCGGGTAGGCCGGGTGGGCTGCCTCCAGTCGTAGCCGGCCTTGGTGGGCTACTAGCCGTTTAAGGGTGAAGCAGCCATCTAGGCAGGCCACCACGATCTGGCCGGGGCGGGGCTCCAGGCCTCGATCGACGATCAGCAGGTCGCCGTGGTCGATTCCGGCTGCCTGCATCGATTCACCACTCACCCGCAGCAACACCGTGCTGGCGCGGCAACGGATTAGCTGGGCATTGAGACTGGCCCTGCCCGGCAATGGCGAGGAGGCTGGATGGGCTGGGTGTGCCAGGCGCGCGCCGCGGGTCAAGCCACACTAGTTCAGGCGTACTGCCGCGCTGTTTTAGTCGGGCTCGCCGGACTCGGGCGTGGTGGTGGTGAAGCGGCGGTAGAGCCAGGCGCCAGCGGCGCCCCACAGCAAGGTCCACAACGCGAAGGTGGTGAGGGTGCCGAGCTGGCCGGTTTCGAGGGAATAGACGCCGGCCTGGATTAGTCCCGCATCGATCAGGGAGCCGCCGATGCCCCAGCCGAGCACCCAGCTGAACAAAAAGCCGATCGCCTGGAGATTGCCGGTCATGGGGTGGAGGTTAGGCGCTGGTTGAAGCGACGTATGAACAGTGCCAGCGGCATGGGACCACAACGGCGTTGCCAGCCCAGCCCTTCCGGATAGCGGCGCCAGCTGGACAGGCGGCCACCGCGCCGGTCCAGGCAGATCAGGTAGCGGTAGGTAGCAGCAGGTGTTGGGGAAAGGGTTTCCGGTGCTGGCAGCGGCGCCAGGGGTAAGAAAACAGCATGCAGCTCCTGCCAGCTGCTGGGAGGCCTGCCGCTGCTGCGCAGGGGCGAGCCAAGCAAGCTGGCGAGCTGCTGGGGGAAGCCGGCATCTGGCAGCAGCCAGTGGCCCTGGCGGGATTGGCAGGGTTCAAGCAGGGAGATCACAGCGGCACAGGCCATGGGCAGAAAAGGGCATGACCCTTCTCCAGTGCCCGGCCTGTCCCACGGTCAGCCGCGCTGGGGCAGCTCCCGGATCTGAGCCGGCCCTATCCCACGCTGGCCATGTGGCGCATCAGGTCGAGGCACTTGCAGCTGTAGCCCCACTCGTTGTCGTACCAAGCCACAACCTTCACGAAGGTGTCGGTGAGGGCGATGCCGGCACCGGCATCAAACACCGAGGTGCAGCTCTCGCCCAGAAAGTCGGTGCTCACCACCTCGTCTTCGGTGTAGCCAAGAATTCCGGCCATGGGGCCTTCGCTGGCAGCCTTCATGGCGGCCTTGATCTGGTCGTAGCTGGCGGGTTTGGCCAGGTTCACGGTGAGGTCCACCACCGAGACATCCGGGGTGGGCACGCGGAAGGCCATGCCGGTGAGCTTGCCGTTGAGCTCGGGGATCACCCGGCCAACCGCCTTAGCGGCACCGGTGGAGCTGGGGATGATGTTTTGGGCCGCGCCGCGGCCGCCACGCCAGTCCTTCACCGAAGGGCCATCCACGGTTTTCTGAGTGGCGGTGGTGGCATGCACCGTGGTCATCAAGCCATTGACGATGCCGAAGTTGTCGTGCAACACCTTGGCGACAGGGGCCAGGCAATTGGTGGTGCAGCTGGCATTGGAAACCACGTCCTGCCCGGCGTAGCTGCTGTGGTTCACGCCCATCACGAACATTGGTGTGGCGTCTTTGGAGGGAGCGCTCATCACCACACGCTTGGCGCCAGCATTGATGTGAGCGCGGGCAGAGTCGTCGGTGAGGAAAAAACCGGTGCTTTCAAGCACGTAGTCGGCGCCAACCTCACCCCACTTGAGGTTATTTGGATCTCGCTCAGCGCTGATACGGATTACCTGGCCATTCACCATCAGCTGGCCGTTTTCGACGGTCACCTCGCCCTGGAAGCGGCCGTGGGTGGAGTCGTAACGGAGCATGTAGGCCAGGTAGTCGACCTCAATCAGGTCGTTGATACCAACTATCTCCACGTCCGCCAGGGTCATGGCACGGCGAAAAGCAAGGCGGCCGATGCGGCCAAAACCGTTAATGCCGATGCGAATGGTCATGCTGGAGCTCCCTAAACCCTGTGGCGAAAGTATGGGGGCACCATACGGGGAATGGATCAGCTCAGGGCCTGGCTCAGGGCCGCCAGACCAAACACCAGAAACAGGCCGCCACTGAGGCGATAGAGCAGGCGCTCATTCACCCATTGACCAATCCACTTGCCGGCGCCTACGGCCAGCCAGGTGACCAGGGCATGACCTAACAGCGTGCCGGCGAGCAGGCCGCCAAAGCTGAATACCTGGGCCGGCGCAGTGGCCATAAAAATCGTGGTGAACTGGGTTCGGTCGCCTAGCTCAGCGATAAACACCAGCACGAAGGCCTCCCAGATCACGGCCCAGGCCGTGTTGAAGGCCTTACTGCTTTCCGCCGTATTGATCGCCTGCTCAGCCTCCGCCTTCTCCTCGGTAGCCGCATTGGCAGCCATGCCCTGGGCATCGATCAGCAGCTTGATGCCAAAGCTGAGGAAGAGCACGGCGGCCAGCCAGGGCACCAGGCTTTGGGGTAGCAGCTCCCGCAAGCCGTATCCAAGGGCCAGGGAGATCAGGGTGACCGCGGTTAGGGCGGCAAATGAGCCAATAAATACCCAGCGGGCGCGGTGGCGCACCGCCAGGATCAGCGCCATGAAAAAGGTTTTATCGCCCAGCTCGGCCAGGGTGATGGCGGTGAGGCTGGAGCCGAAGGCAGCCAGGCTGGGATCGCTGGAAAGGGGTGGAGCCATCACTTATCAATAGCTGAGGGGATGTCCTCCTCGTCCTCCAGCAGCAATTGCTGAAAGGCGGTGTATAGATCGCCATATTCAGCTGCGGTGCGCCGATCGGCCCGCCCAGCGGTATTGCGACCACGGAGCTTGGTGGGGCTGGCGGCAATGGTTGGCGCCGGCGCAGGGGTAGCGCTCTGGCGGCGGCTCTCAAGCTCTCGCAGCCGCTCCATCAGGTGGGGCGGCACCGTGCCATCGGGGCTGACCTGCATCAGCTCCCGGAACAGGGCCTCCGGGTTTTGCTCCAGCTCCACCTTGTGGCGTCTATCGCTGGCCTTGGTTTGGCTTTGCTGAAGCGGCTCAGGCTTAGGTAGGGGTTGGGGCAGGCTGCGGCCCAGCGCCTGGAGGCGTTCACGACTACGGGCGTCGAAGCTCATCGATTAGCTCTCAGCTGCAGCCCAGGCTGGCGCGGGTGTCGCGGCCGGTCACCGGGTTGGTCCCACTGGCAAGACCACAAAGGGTTTTGAGCGCATCACCCCGCAAGGGCACATTGGTGAAATCTGCCCCCTCAATCACCACATTTGTGAATTTGGTATTGAAGGCAAAAGCGTCTTCCAGCACTGCATTGGTGAGGTTGGTGCCATCGAAGATCGCCGAATCGAGCGTTGCCTCTTTCAGGTTGGTGTTGCTTAGGTCAGCGTCCTGAAGCTTGGCGCCAAACAGGCTGGCCCCCTGCAGGTCGGAGCCGGCAAAGGTGGCATCCCGCAGATTTGTGAGGTTGAAGGTGGCACCCCTCAGATCCTGGTCATGAAAATCAGCGCCAATTAGTACCTGTTTGGCCACATCCATGGCTGCCTGGGCGGGCAGGGGGGAGACCAAGGCCAAGCCGATGGCGCTGGCCAGGGCGAACAACAGCGCCAGCACCCCGCCGGCCAGGCTGCGCGGAGAACGACCGGAACTGGATCGACCGGAAGATAAAAGTGGCAACATGACAGCTGGATGTGTATTTCCAGCCTAGGCAGGGCACCTAGCAGCGCACTGCGTGGGAACCCTGGGGGCTACTGCTCCAAACCAATGGCTCGCACCACTGCACGCCGCCGGGGCGACTGGGCCGAGCAGCGGGTGCTGCGCCTACTGCTCGGCAGCGGTTGGCGGTTGCTCACCCGCCAGTGGACATGTCGCTGGGGAGAACTGGATCTAGTGCTGGAAAAAGGAGGTCGCCTGTTGGTGGTGGAAGTGAAAGGTCGCAGCCGTTGTGGGCCAGATAGTTGGGGTGCCGGCGCCTTGCGCCGCGGCAAGCGTCAGCGCTTGGAGCGTGCCTGGCACTGCTGGCTGGAGGACCATCCGGTTTGGGCGGAGAGCTCGGTGGAGCTGGTCTTTGCCTTGGTGCCCCTGGCACCGGCGCCCGGACCTGTCCGCTGGATCCGTGCCGATCACTGATCGGTAGTGGCCGCCGGAACTGGCTGGCTGAATTCGACAGTGCATAGGTAGCGATAGTTGCCCATCCCGACCTCCGTCTCCTGGCAACGCTCAGCGGTAACAACCGCACCAGCTGGAAGCTGCTGCCGGGCCCGTTCAATCGCGTTGCTTTTGTCCCAGATAGAGGATGCGGTGACGCTGCCTGCTTGAGCGGGGAGGGTCAGGAACGGCAGAGCGGCAACCATGGCCGCCGCGCAAATCAATGCCGGCGAATGAATGCCTGGATCTGGGGCAACAGCCATTGTGGATACCTGACGACTTCAAGATGACATTTACTGCCCACCGCGCCCGCAAGCGCTTCGGCCAGCACTGGTTGATAGATCAGACGGTGCTCGCGCGCATCGTGGCGGCCGCAGAGCTTGAAGCCTGTGATCGGGTGTTGGAGGTGGGGCCGGGCCGAGGAGCTCTCAGCGAGCGGCTGCTGGCTACGCCGGCGGCAGCAGTGGCTGCAGTGGAGCTTGACCGCGATCTGGTGCTGGGCCTGCAGGAACGCTTTGGCGACCAGCCGCGCTTCCAGCTCACCTCGGGGGATGTGCTGACAGTGGAGCTGCCAGCCGCCAACAAGGTTGTGGCAAACATTCCCTACAACATCACCGGCCCCCTACTAGAGCGGCTGGTGGGCCGGCTCGATCGCCCGGTGGCCCATCCCTACGACCGCCTAGTGCTGCTGGTGCAGCGGGAGGTAGGGGAGAGGATCCGCAGTGAGCCTGGCGCCAGCGCCTTTTCAGCTCTGAGCGTGCGCATGCAGCTGCTGGCCAACTGCCGCTCCGTGTGTGCCGTGCCACCGCGCTGTTTTCAGCCTCCGCCGCAAGTGCATTCGGAAGTGATCCTGTTGGAGCCGCTGCCACTGGAGCAGCAATTGGCGCCCCAACTAGCCCGCACGGTGGAGATGCTTTTGAAGCGCTGTTTTGCTGCTCGCCGCAAAATGATGCGCAATACCCTGGCCGGTCTGCTGCCCGAAGCTGAACTTGCTCGGTTGGCGGAAGCAGCTGGCATCGGCCTGCAGCAGCGGCCCCAGGAGATCGCGCCAGCAGCCTGGGTGGCGTTGGCGGGCAGCTTGAATCAGGTCATTGCTGAGCCCGCTGCCGCCCCTACCCATGGCTGATTTATGCGTGCGTGCCCCCGCCAAGATCAATTTGCACTTGGAGGTGCTTGGCCTGCGCCCCGATGGCTTCCACGAGCTGGCGATGGTGATGCAGTCGGTCGATCTGGCTGACAGCCTGCGTTTGCGGCCCACGGCGGATGGCCAAATCAGCCTCCAGTGCGATCGGGCCGACCTGCCCACTGACGGACGCAATTTGGTCGTCAAAGCAGGTGAAATGTTGCGCGCCCGCTCAGGTTTTTCCGAGCTTGGCGCCCAGATCGTGCTCGAGAAGCGCATCCCGATCGGGGCGGGCCTTGCGGGCGGCTCCAGTAATGGAGCGGCGGCGCTGATTGGTCTCAACGAGCTATGGGGACTGGGCTTTGAGAGTCAGGAGCTGCACAGCATGGCGGCTGAGCTTGGTTCAGATATGCCGTTTTGCCTTGATGGCGGCACCCAGCTCTGCTTTGGCCGCGGTGAGCTGTTGGAAGCCTTGCCTTTCAATTCAAGCGAGCCTCCGGCGCTACTGCTGCTCAAGCACCCAGGGGTGAGTGTCAGCACGCCCTGGGCCTATGGACGCTGCAAGGAGCTACGCGGCGATTTCTATCTCGAGGCTGAAGCCGACTTTGAGCAGCGCCGTCAGGCCCTACGCCAGGCGCCCTTGCTAGGGGCCATCGCGGGGAATAGGACCTGGCCACCACTGCGCAACGACCTGCAGGCCGTGGTGGAACCAGAGGTGGAAACCGTGCGCCAGGGTCTGGCATTGCTGCGCCAGAGCGAGCAACACCTGGCAGTTGCGATGAGTGGTTCTGGCCCAACACTTTTCGCCCTGTTCTCCAACCTGGAACAAGCTCGCAGCGCCCATGCAGACCTAGCCGAACGATTTGAGCAGACTGGCTTTGAGTCTTGGTGTTGTGGCTTCAGCGATCGGGGTGTCAGCCTGCTTCAGTGACCAATCCCGAATCCCCTATCAAGCCCAGTGATCCAGCGCCCCGTAAAGGGCCGCTGAGTTTCCTCTCGGGCTCGCTCACCGCTGCTCTGCTGGCCTGGCTGGCCTTGGGTCTGAGCCAGAAATTGGTGGCGTACTACGCCCTGCATCCACCCAGCTATGGCTCGGCGATTGCCCAGAGCATCGCCACGGCTCTCAAGACGCTGATTGTTGGCATGTCGTTTCTTGCCACCTTCAGCTTTGCCTTCATTGGCATTGGTCTGGCATTGGTGTTCGTGCGCAGCTTGGTGTCCGGTTCCGGATCGGCCCCTGCCGAGGCGGGCGAAAAGCCCTAACTTTTCCCCATGACTCCCCACGATCTGGGTTTGCTGGTAACGCTGCTGCTCCCCGGCATGCTGCTTTCGGTGTTGCTGCTCTCAACCTTCGCCGCCGGCGGCTGAGATAGGTTGGCATCTAAATGGTGCAAGCCCAGACGTGGCAGAGACGCTGCTGTTCAATGCCCTTCGGGAAGCCATCGACGAGGAGATGGCTAGAGATCCTTACGTCTGCGTGATGGGTGAGGACGTCGGCCAATACGGCGGCTCTTACAAGGTCACCAAAGATCTCTACGAGAAATACGGTGAGCTGCGGGTGCTGGACACCCCGATAGCTGAAAACGCCTTTACTGGCATGGCAGTTGGCGCCGCGATGACGGGGCTGCGCCCAATCGTGGAGGGCATGAATATGGGCTTCCTGCTGCTGGCCTTCAACCAAATCTCCAACAACATGGGGATGTTGCGTTACACCAGCGGCGGCAATTACACGATCCCTACTGTAGTGAGGGGTCCTGGCGGAGTTGGTCGCCAGCTGGGCGCTGAGCACAGCCAGCGACTTGAGGCCTATTTCCATGCCGTACCCGGCATCAAAATTGTGGCGGTGAGCACTCCCACCAATGCCAAAGGCCTGATGAAGGCCGCAATCCGCGACAACAACCCCGTGCTCTTTTTTGAGCATGTGCTGCTTTACAACCTTTCCGAAGATATTCCGGAAGGTGATTACATCTGTGCCCTTGACCAGGCCGAGGTTGTAAAGGCTGGATCGGATGTCACGATTCTTACCTACTCACGCATGCGCCATCACTGTCTCAAGGCTGTCGAGCAGTTGGAGAAGGCTGGGGTGAGCGTGGAGCTGATCGATCTGATCAGCCTTAAGCCCTTTGATATGGAGACCATATCCGCCTCGATCCGCAAAACCCACAAGGTGATTGTGGTAGAGGAATGTATGAAGACAGGCGGCATCGGGGCTGAATTGATCGCCTTAATTACGGAACACTGTTTTGATGAGCTAGATGCCCGGCCGATTCGCTTGTCTTCCCAGGACATCCCCACCCCTTACAACGGTGCCCTGGAAAACCTAACCATCATTCAGCCCCATCAGATTGTTGATGCGGCCCAGCAGCTCGTCGCCGGAAAGATCTAGATATGGCTCGTCAACAGGGGTGGTTTGCCCTGATCCTTGCCTTGGCAATTGCGGCCGGGGCCTTGCTCTTTAGCTGGAACACACCGGAGACTCCCCTAGGCCAGCGCCTGGGACTGGATCTGCGCGGTGGCAGCCAACTAACCCTCCAGGTCTTGCCGGCCGGTGCCATCAAAACTGTCCAGAAGGAGCAGCTAGATGCTGTCAAGGAAGTGCTTGACCGCCGCATTAATGGTTTGGGTGTGGCTGAATCGACCTTGCAAACTGTCGGGGAAGATCAGCTTGTGCTGCAACTGCCTGGTGAGCAAGATCCGTCACGCGCCGCCAAGGTTCTTGGCACTACAGCATTGCTTGAATTTCGGGCTCAAAAACCGGGTACTGAGCAGCGGATGCAGGAATTGCTCAGCCTGAAACGTCAGGCAACGGCACTTTTAATCCGCCTAAATGGCCCTGTTAAGGAAGCTGCTGACTCCCAGCAGGATGAACCAACTACCCCTGACACCAAACAAGCTGATCGTGATCAGCTAGAGGCAGACCTGCAACGTATCAACGTTGACATTGTTGCCCTATTCGAACCAGCTGGCCTCAGCGGCAAGGATCTTGTCACCGCAGGACGCCAGCAGCAGCAAACAGGCACCGGCTGGGATGTGACACTCGGTTTCACTAAGGACGGTGGCGATAAGTTTGCCAGCCTTACCCAGTCGATCGCCGGCACTGGTCGTTTGCTCGGCATTGTTCTGGATGGTCGCTCCATAAGTGAGGCAAGCGTTGGCCCTGAGTTCAAGGCAGCGGGCATTACTGGAGGCTCGGCAAGTATCACGGGTAATTTCACCGCCGAACAGGCGCGGGATTTGGAGGTTCAGCTCCGAGGGGGCTCCTTGCCGCTGCCAGTAAAAATCCTCGAGGTGCGCACAGTTGGGCCTTCATTAGGAGCTGAAAACATTCGTACTAGCCTTGTGGCAGCCCTTACAGGCCTGCTGCTAGTAGCTGTTTTCATGGTGATCGTTTATCGATTGGCTGGGCTCGTTGCGGTAGTCGCCCTATCCCTTTACGGCCTATTCAACTTAGCCGTCTATGCCCTTATCCCTGTCACACTCAGCCTGCCAGGGATTGCTGGATTCATCTTGTCGCTTGGAATGGCAGTAGATGCAAACGTGCTTATTTTTGAGCGGATCAAGGAGGAGCTGCGATCTGGTAATACCTTAATTCGCTCAATAGATACTGGCTTCGCCCTTGCATTTTCATCCATCCTTGATGGCCAGGTTACTACGCTAATAAGCTGCATCGCTTTATTCGCTTTGGGAACGGGGCTTGTCAAGGGATTTGCGGTCACGCTTGGAATTGGTGTTTTGCTTAGTTTGTTTAGTTCCCTCACTTGCACCCGCACACTTCTGCGGGTACTGATGAGCTATCCCGGCTTACGCCGCATCAACTATTTCATTCCGCTTGTTCAACGTTCAGAGGGGGTTGCCTGAGATGTCCCTGGCACCAACTAGTCACCAGCCGATGTTTTCTTTCCGCGTTAATCGCCACCGCCGCCAGCTGTGGCTCCTGTCAACAGTGGCGTTGCTTTTGAGTTTGCTGGGAATGGCTGTCAGCTGGTTGTCGCCCTCAATCCGAGCTCCACTGCGCCCAGGGCTTGATTTTACCGGCGGCACTCAGATTCAAATTGAGCGCAGCTGCGACCCAGCCTGTGCCCCGTTGGCTGCTGATTCGGTTCAAGCAAGCCTGGTCGCCTTGAAGCTGCCAGTGGATGGCTCAGATCCTGCTCCACCACTAAACGGAGCCACAGTCCAGCTTCTTGATGGTGGACGCTCACTGGTCTTGCGCCTGCCCAGTCTGAGCCCTGCCCAGTCAGAAACGGTGATCAAGTCCATTAAGAGCCAAATCGGCGATACGGTCTCGGGGGGTCTGTCCGTAGACACGATTGGCCCCACCCTTGGCTCCCAGCTGCTGAGGGCCAGCTTGGTTTCTTTGTTAGTTAGTTTCGTAGGCATATCCATATATATTTCCTTACGCTACGACCGCGTTTATGCATTATTGGCACTTGTTTGCCTGGGTCATGATGTTTTGATCACTTGTGGATTGTTTGCATGGCTTGGACTGCTGGCTGGTATAGAGGTTAATAGCCTTTTTGCCGTGGCCTTGCTTACCATTGCTGGCTACTCAGTTAATGATACCGTGGTCATCTTTGACCGAATACGTGAGAAACGTGCCCAGCTCAAAGATTTATCCCTAGCGGATCAGGCGGATGAGGCGGTGATCAGTACGTTGACCCGATCCGTTTACACATCCCTTACAACCCTTCTGCCTTTGATTGCTCTCATTTTCTTTGGTGGTAGCACTTTGTTTTGGTTCTCCATTGCCTTGAGTTTTGGCATTTTGGTGGGAGCTTATTCAAGTATCGGTGTTGCTCCAACCCTGCTACCGGTATTGTCCCGTCGCTAATCAGGCCCCTGCTCATGCTGTAAAGCTGCGCCGGCGCAGCCTGGGAGGCTCCTTCGTGCCAATCCTTCTTGCTCTGCTTGCTCTTCTGGATCTGCGAGTCGAGCTGCAGCTACTCGCAGACCACTTCACCTTGACTTCCTTGGCGGCAGCGATTCGCAATCATCTCCTTGCTACCGCGGTGCTATTGCTGTTGCCTTCGTTATTGCATCACTACCGCCAAAGAGCTTAGTAATTATTCTGCCGATCACTACTGGTGGTAGTCCAGAGATCAATTACAGCAATCAATTCCAGTGATCCATCACTTCCTTTACCAATACTTCTTCAAAGAGAACTTGTAGAACAACAATTAAGGGCAAGGCAAGTAGCACTCCTGGTAGCCCAAGGAGTGCTCCTAGGCATAGCTGGGCAGTGAGGGCAACGGTGGGTAGCAAATTCACAGTTCGCCTTAGCAGCACAGGCGTAAGCAAAAAGGCTTCGGCATTTTGCAAAATGAGCCGCAGCACTAACACCTGCAGCATTTTTGTTGGTGACACCAGCAGCCCCACCGCTAGTGGCAACAAGGTGGCTGCGGTGGGGCCAATCGTTGGTACGAAGGTAAGCAGACCGCACACCAGGGCGCTCAATAGGGCCAACGGCACACCCAACAGGGCTAACCCGGCCCAGGTGAGCAGAAACACGCTCACGGCAGAAAGGGTCATGCCGGCGAGCCAGCCACCCAGGGCCTGGCGGGATTCACCCAGCAGATGTTGCATCTGGGGCCGCCAGAAGCTGGGAGTAAGGGAAACAATCACCTTTTGATGACTGCGAGGATCCAGGGCTAGCAGAATCGCCAGCAAGGCCATCAACAGCATCTGGATTGTGGTGTTTGCAGCACCGCCCGCCAGGCCAAGCAGCTGGCCGCCTAGGGGCTGGAGCCGCTCCCATGTACCAAGTGCCATCAACTGCTGCTCTAGATCAGGTAGCCAGTCCACCTGGCGGGCCAGGCTGCTCAGCCGCAAAGCCAAGACAGGCAAAAGGGTGGTCAATTGTTTGATCTGCTCCAGCAGCTCAGGCAGCAACAGCTGACCCAGCACCCCGCCGAGCAACACCAGTGAAACCAGCACCACAATCAGGGCAGCTGGTCGGTTCAGGGGCAGAAGACGCCGCAGCAGGGTGATCGGTACGTCAAGGGCAACAGCCAGCACCACGGCGCCGAACAGCACCAGCAACACCCAACGCAATTCCCAGGTGAGCAGCCCAATGACAATCAGGGCTAGTGCTCCAAGCACTGTGCGGCCGTTCATCGCGTCAGCCTGTCAGGCGCAGACGTTTCCATGGGTCCAGGATGTCGCGGATTAGCAGTTCGCGCACCATCACCTGCAGGCAAACGGCTAAAGGCAAGGCCAGCAGCAACCCCAGCGGACCAAACACAACCGTAAATAGCAATTGGGCCGTGAGGGTGAAGCCAGGCAGCAGCTTGAGCTGGTGATGCATCACCGAAGGTGTAATCAAATAGCTTTCCAGGTTTTGCACAGCGACATAAAGCGCTAGCACCGCTGCCGCTTTCCAGGGAGCATCTAAAAGTGCCACGGACATCGGAAAAACCGTGCTTAGGGTTGGTCCGATGTTTGGAATGATGTTGAGCAGGCCTGCAAGCAGGGCGTTTGCTGCCACCAACTTCACCCCGAGCAAACTCAAGCCGATTGCTGCCAAGATTCCCACGCAAAGGGAGCTGATTAACACTCCCACCATCCAGGCACTTAGGGCATCGCCGCATTGCACCAAGACCTGACGGAAGCGGCGCCTGTAAAAAGATGGCACTAGCAGCACACCCACCTCTAGGTAGGCGGTGGGCTGCACAGCCACCATCACAGCAACGGCAACTACAAATAGGATCTGCAGCAGACTGGTGCCAACTCCACCTGCAAGCCCAAGCAGGCGCAGGGCGCCGCTGCCCAAGCTGCTGCTCAGGCTGGGGGAGAGCCCTGGGGCACCGCCAGCGTCGCTACCAACCAGCCCCTCTCGCAGCCAGGCGAGGCCGCCATCCCCGCTGCCATAAATCATTTGAGAAACCTGCGATAGAGCGTCTCTCAAGAGATCCAGCAGGGTTTCGGCAGCTGCGGGCAACTTGCCAAGCAACTGGCTGAATTGGTCAACGAAAGGGGGGATCACCACGGTGGCTGCCACAGCCAGCACCAGAAGGACCGTGCCAAGGCTGAGCAAAACTGCCAGCGGCCTGGAGCACCCCAGCCGGGACCGGATTGATCCCACCAGAGTGCAAAGGGCCATAGCCAGCACCACAGCCGCAAACAGGTAAATCAGGCTCTGACGCAAGCTCCAAAGCAGCACCAGGGATGCCACCAATGCCAAAAGGCCTAGCCACTGGCCGAATTTCAAGGCGTCAGGCCTCGTCCTGCTCGGGCTGATCATCATCTTTATTGCCCGAGAAGCCCAGATCGTGGCTGTCGGCGTAGCGCTGGGCAAAGCGCATGAAGCGATCGAAATCCTCTGTGCTCTTCCAGGTGAAGGTGCACTCCAAGGCGCTGGCCTTGCCGTTGACGAAGCGGGCCTTCACTTCACGGGTGACCAGCTCGCCTTCCTCATCGACCAGAAACATGCCGGTAATGTCGCCCATGCTTTCGGGCGCAAGGGCATCGGGCTCCTCGAACACGAAAAGGGCCTGGCCGGTGCGGCCGTCCCGCGAGCGGGTGAGACGGATGTCGGGCACGACCGGCTCATCCACCCCACGGAAGAACTGAATGGCGGCGCCCATGGCAAGCGGGAACAAAAATCAATCCTAGGAGCCCGCCTTAACTAACTACCCGCAGAGCTGCTCCCACCAGGGAGCTGGTTCCAGCAATTCAGCTGCAGCTGCATCGGGGTCTAGTCCGCCCAAATCGAAGCTGGACAACAGGGGCTTATCGCGTCTGCTGAGCTCTTTGTCGTAGCAGCGGTCGTAGTAGTCGAGCATCTGCTGGCAGGCAGCCGCCCAGTCTTGAGAGGCGATCGCATCCAGAGCAGTTGCCGTGCGTTGGGGGCCAAGCCGCCGGGCGATGCGTTCGGTGGCGAGGCGTAAGGACTCCTCCCCTTGATTGCCATATACCGCAACCAGTTGCTCAACCCGCTCCGCGATTGGTCGTTGGATCTCAACAGCCGGCGCCTCACCCATTTGGCGCCACAAGCCCGCGGGAATACGGCAGCGACCGACCTGGGCGCTTTCGGCTTCAAGCCAGATCGGTGCCTGGCCTGCGCTGGCCGTAAGGCTGGCAGCCAGTAGGTTCTCGTAATGTTCAGTGGTCGGCTGGGGTGGTTGGCCCAAGCCACCGAAACTGCTGCCCCGGTGATTGGCCAGTCCCTCGAGATCAACGACCGCCTGCCCTCTTTGCCGAAGGGCATGCAACAGGTCGGTTTTGCCAGTGCCGGTGCGACCGCCCAGCACCAGCAGGGGCCAGGCGGACTCAAAACAGGCCAAGACCCAGCGGCGGTAGGCCTTGTAGCCGCCTTCCAACAGCAAAACGGGCAGCCCCAGGGTGCTCGCCAGCCAAGCCATGCTGCCTGAGCGCATGCCACCTCGCCAGCAGTGCAGGCGCAGGCTCTGGTCTGCTTCGGCAAGCTCCAACAGAGCCTGGGCAAGGGATGGCAACTTCAGACCAACCAATTCCAGGCCAAGTTGCACGGCAAGCTGCCGTCCCTGTTGCTTGTAGGTAGTGCCAACTTGGGCCCGCTCGTCGTTGTTAAACAAAGGCAGGTTGACCGCTCCGGGCACATGACCCTGTTCAAACTCCCCAGGGCTGCGCACGTCCACGATCGGCCCCTTGGCCGCCAGGAATGCGTTCACATCTTGGGGAGGGCAGGGGCCCGACATCACTGTTGAGGATCTCAGCTGACATAGTGGGCCACGCTGGCACTGCTTCAGGCTCGGCTTCCATTTCCATGCTTTCCGGACCTCCGGTCACCGCCACTACCGGCACCAGCCCTAGGGCCCTGCTTGAGCGCTTTCAGGCTGGCAATCCCCGTCAAAGGCGTGCCTTGCTGGCAACCCTGCAGCAGCAGAGCCATGCCTTGCGGCCCCTAATCCCAGACCATCTGGCCGGCGTTGATGCCACCGGAGATGACTGGGCAGCTGGTTTCTTAATTCAGCTCCTGCTCGATGAACAGGATGGACTGCGCGAAGAGTTTCTGGCCCGCTATCCCGACGGCTGGCTTGCCACGGTGTCGGCCCGTGGGCTGGACTATGCACCCCTGCAGCGGGCCCTGATGGCTCAGCAGTTTGAGGAAGCTGACCGAATAACCAGCAGCTTGCTGCGGGAGCTGGCCGGCCCAGAAGCCGTACGCCGCGGTTACGTGTACTACAGCGAGGTGCCGCCGATAGCCTCCGCCGACCTAGACAGCCTCGATCGGCTCTGGGTCTGTTTTTCACGCGGCCGTTTTGGCTTCTCGGTGCAGGGCAGGTTGCTACGCAGTTGCAATGGCCGCTGGGAGCTGCTCTGGCCCAAGTTGGCCTGGAAGGATGCAGGCCGCTGGACGCGCTATCCAGGCTCCTTCCAGTGGTCTATTGAGGCCCCTGAGGGCCACATGCCCCTTGTCAATCAACTGCGCGGCGTACGGCTGATGGATGCCCTGCTCAACCACCCAGCTCTGCAACAGCGGATCAAGGCCTGAGCCAGGGTGCAGGCAGCGGCGTATGGTCAAAACGGCACCTGCGTAACTCAGCCCGATGGCCCTGCGCTGGTCGGACTTCATCACGCCTTCAACGCTGCAGCTGGCACCGCTGTTGGAACTGTTGATTGAGCCCATTCGCTGCCTGCAGCTTCAGGGTCAGGTGCAGCTTGGCCTGCAAGAAGCACTGGTCAATGCGGTCCGCCATGGCAACGGTTGCGACCCAGCCAAATGCTTGAGAGTGCGCCGCATTGAAACCCCCAACTGGCTGGTGTGGCAGGTGCAAGACGAGGGAGCTGGGGTGCCACCAGCGGCTCGCCGCACCAGCCTGCCTGAGCAGCTTGATGCGGCGGGTGGCCGCGGGCTGTTTTTGATTCATCACTGCTTCGATGACGTTCGCTGGAGTAACCGTGGCAACCGGTTGCAACTGGCGGTCAGTCGGCAGAGAGCGTCGTCGCAGGCGCCGGTCGGTGACTGGGGCAGCCAGGATCGCTCAGCTCAGCCTTAAGCCAGCCCAGCCCATGCTCAACCAACTCGATGGCCTGGCGGCGGGCGTCCGAGCTTTGAGTTGCCCCGGGATCATCGGCCCTAAGCAGCAGCACCAGGGCTGCTGCAAGCTGCTCAGCGCCGCGGCGGGGGCGTTGGGACTTCAAGGCGTGCCAGTCCCTGTCACCTATTGCCAGATGTCGCTGCAAAGCGACAGCCACCTCTAAGGAGCCTTCTGGCCAGCTTCGTTTTTGCTTGGACAACGGGGTTTGCACTGGACGCATACAGGCTCGAGGTTCCATCCTGAAGCCTGTAACGCCTCGTTGGGAGCTGGCCATGCCGACGCGACCATTGGGCCACCATTCGGTGCGCCAACCAATTCGCCTCCTGCACCTGCTGGATGGGTTGCTCACCCAGGCATCTTTGACAGCTAAAAGTTCCGGAGTGAACCAGCGGCGGCAACGCCAGCGTCTTGAGTTAACCCAAAGATTGCTTGATCCTCTGCCCGAGCAGCTAGCCCCCCCCTATCGCCAGGAGGTGCTGTTTTGGCGTGGGCTGCGCTGGGCCACCGCCGGTCTGCTCCTGGCCTGGATTCTGAAGCGCTAGCGAGGCTTGCGGGCCGTCCAGACCCGGGTCATGAAATGGCTTTGGGCTGTGATGCCCTCAAAGCCAGGCTGGGCAAGGCGAGCGCCGATGTCATCTGAGATGTAATCGCGGTAATAGGGCTCATGGAAAACCCGCCGGAAGTTTTCCATTACGGCACTGAATTGGGGTGAATCAGCAAGCTGAACGGAGTCGGCAATGACCACAACCCCGCCGGGCTCCAACACCCGGTAGGCCTGATTGATCACGTTCTGACGGGCCTCGCCCGGCAGCTCATGGAACAGAAAAACGCAGGTGACCGCTTGAAAACTTGCGTCTGCAAAGGGCAATGCCTCAGCATTGCCTTGCGTTAGCTGGGGAAGTTCACCGGGCAGCTGGCTTAGCCATTTGTTGGCCTGGCGCAGGTAGGCACTGGAAAGATCCAATCCCACCAGCTGGGCCTTGGGCAAAGCTGCCCTTATCTGGCGCAGGGTGCGACCGGTGCCGGTGGCAAGGTCGAGAACTCGCACCTGGCCGGCTGGCCGATCGGCGAAGGCTTTGATACCCCGCAGCAGGGGAGCAAGCACCCGCCGCCGCATCGGGTCGGCAGTGCCATTAAACAGAATTTCCACCTGCAGGTCGTAGAGAGCCGCGGAGTGGTCGCTTAAGTAGCCGTCAGTCTGGTGATGAAAATTTTGAAGGTAGTAGTCGGGGTAATTTTCTAAATCAACACTGCTGGGTAAATCGCGCACGTTGCGCTCCCGGCGGCGAGTCCAGGTGCTGGGCATATCGAGCCAAACCAGTGGATACCGACTGGCCCAATCCAGCCAGGGGGCATCGAACAGCAGAGATGGCGGGTAAAGCCCCTGTTCTGCTTCCTGCCAGTCGCGCTCGTGCAATGAAGCCATCGCCTGCCTGAGGCTGCCCAGCAATTCAGGCGGTATTGGCACGGTTTTGGGGGTGCCATCTGGAGCAAGCAACCCCATCAGCCTGGTACTCACCTCCTTATGGGTTACCCCCAGCAGCGCCCTGCCCTGCTGCATGGTTTGGTAGGCCAGTTTTGTGAGCTGATCGGGCATGGCGAGGCAATGGCTTGCGCCCATTCCAGCGAATTTGAACTCACACCGCGATTGCTGAAGAGCTGTGAAGCTCTGGCTATTTAGTAGCAACCGCTACCAAAACAGCTGCAGACTGGATTGAGAGAGAGGGGAGCACGCCATGACCACGACCCGCCTACAAGGCCAGCATGCCGATCCTGAATTTTAAACCTGGAGCCTGTTGCACGCCCGCGACAACCGCCTCCATGGCGCCGAACTGGCCCAGATAACCCAGCACCACGATCCCAACCCCGCCGGCGACGCCCTCCATCAGCTCCAGGCCTGGGCCAGGCGCCAGGCCCGCGCAAAGCAACTGCAGGCAAGCGCGATCGCCCACCTGCGCTATTGCCCACCGGCGCCTGCTCAGGCGTCGTAGTACATCACAAACTCGTGGGGGTGGGGCCGCTGGCGCAGCTGCTGCACCTCCTCGTATTTAAGGGTTATCCAATTGTTGATGAAGTCTTCGGTGAAGACACCACCAGCTAGCAAGTAATCCTTGTCTGCATCGAGGGCCTCAAGGGCACCATTCAGAGAGGCCGGCACAGTGGAGATGCGGGCCAATTCCTCTGGGGAGAGCTCGAATAGATCAACATCGGTGCCATCTCCCGGGTCGATTTGATTCTTGATGCCATCGATGCCGGCCATCAACATGGCCGCGAAGCCGAGGTAGGGGTTGGACAGGGCATCGCCGGAGCGGAATTCCAGGCGCTTGGCCTTGGGGCTCGGCCCGGTGAGCGGAATGCGAACCGCAGCGGAGCGATTGCCCTGGGAATAAACCAGGTTCACCGGGGCTTCGAAGCCTGGCACCAATCGCTTGTAGCTATTGGTGGTGGGATTTGTGAAGGCCAGGAAACTGGGGGCGTGCTTCAGCAGGCCACCGATGTACCAGCGGGCAGTCTGGGAAAGGTTGGCGTAGGTGCCTTCGCCGAAAAACAGGGGATTGCCGCCTCTCCAGAGGCTTTGGTGCACGTGCATGCCGCTGCCGTTATCGGCGAACACGGGTTTGGGCATGAAGGTGGCCGTTTTGCCGTACTTACGGGCAACGTTGCGCACTACGTATTTGTAGATCATCACGTTGTCAGCTGCGCTGATCAGCTCGGCAAACTTGATGCCCAGCTCATGCTGGGCTGTTGCCACCTCGTGGTGCTGCTTTTCGATCGGCACCCCCAGGCTGCCCATGGTGAGCAACATCTCCGTGCGCATGTCCTGCAGGGTGTCGTTGGGGGCTACCGGGAAGTAGCCCTCCTTCAACTGAATCTTGTAGGCGAGGTTGCCGCCCTCCTCAAGGCGGGCGCTATTCCAAGGGGCTTCAACTGAATCGACGCTGTAGAAGCTGCTGCCGCTGCCTGAGCTGTAACGGACGTCGTCGAAGACAAAGAATTCAGGCTCCGGCCCGAAGTAGGCGGTATCGGCGATACCGGTGGAACTGAGGTAGTTGAGCGCTTTCTGGGCCAAGGCCCGGGGACAACGGCCATAGGGCTTGCCACTTCGGGGCTCCTGGATCGAGCAGATCAGGCTCAAAGTTTTGTGGCTGTAAAAGGGATCGATCCAGGCGGTGTTGGGGTCCGGCACCATCGCCATGTCCGATTCGTTGATCGCCTTCCAGCCCCGTATCGAGGAGCCGTCAAAGGCGACGCCATCGCTGAAGGAGGCCTCGTCGATCAGGTCGCGGCAGACCGTCAGGTGCTGCCACTTGCCATGCAAGTCGACAAACTTGAGGTCGATCAGCTCGATTCCCTCCTCATGGATCTGACGGAGGACGTCTTGGGCTGTTTGGGCCATTACGAACAAGAAGGATGGGTGCCGACAGGTTGCGGCGTTGCCGGACCGTACGGATCGGCCAGACGCTAATTGGTAGCGCCCGTAACCAAACTGACGGAGAGGATTGCGTAACCGTTTCTGTCAACTTCCCCAGAACCCATCCCTGGCCTGGGATTTGGCGGAATGTGAGTGCTAGTTTTCGATACAGGTGCGTCGATTTGATTCCGCCATGCGCGATGCCATCACTGGTCTAATTGGCCGTTATGACCAGCTCGGCCGCTACTTAGACCGCGATGCGATCGACCGCATCAGCATTTATTACTCCGAATCCAGCGTGCGCCTGGCTGCGGTGGAGCTGATCAACCGTGAGGCTGCGGCCATCGTGCGCGAGGCGGCCCAGCGCCTCTGGCTTGCCGATCCCGAGCTGATCCTGCCCGGTGGCAACGCCTACACCACAAGGCGCCTTTCGGCTTGCCTGCGGGACATGGATTACTTCCTGCGTTACGCCAGCTATGCCCTGATCGCCGACGACGCATCGATCCTCAACGAGCGGGTGCTGAACGGTCTCGACGACACCTACAAGAGTCTTGGCGTACCGACCGGCCCCACCGTGCGCAGCATTGCCTTGATGGCTGATGTGGTCTGCGAGATGCTGCTCGATGCGGGTGTGGCATCGGCGGCAGTGGTTAGGGCCCCCTTTGACCATCTCTGCCGTGGTCTTGGTGCCACCAATCTGCGGGCCCGCTAGGCCCCGTAATTGCTACTTAGGCTCGATTTACACGCTCAATCCTGGTCTTGGTTCCCCTGCCCGTGCTGCCACCAGTTAATTCAGCCCATCGCCGCACGCTGGCTCCCATAGCCACGCCGGATCGTCTGCTGCTCGGTCCTGGCCCCTCCAATGCCCATCCCACCGTGCTTCAGGCCCTGGCCCGAATGCCGATTGGTCACCTCGACCCCCTTTACGTCGAGCTGATGGGTGAGGTGCAGGATCTGCTCCGCTACGCCTGGCAGACCGACAACCGCCTCACCATTCCAATGAGCGGCACCGGCAGTGCGGCCATGGAAGCCAGTCTTGCCAACACGATTGAGCCCGGCGACACTGTTTTGGTGGCCGTCAAGGGCTACTTCGGCCTGCGTCTGGCCGACATGGCCGGTCGCTATCGGGCCAATGTTGTGACGATCGAGAAGCCCTGGGGGGAAGCTTTCAGCCTTGCGGAACTCGAGCACGCCGTAGCCACCCATCGGCCCAAAATTCTGGCCATCGTCCACGCCGAAACATCCACCGGGATCTGCCAGCCCATGGAGGGCATCGGCGATCTCTGCCGTCAGCACGACTGCCTGCTCTTGCTTGATACCGTCACCTCCCTTGGTGCGGTGCCCCTCTACCTCGATGAATGGAAGGTGGATCTGGCCTACAGCTGCAGCCAGAAGGGCCTGAGCTGTCCTCCTGGGCTTGGACCCTTCACCATGGGCCCGCGAGCCGAGGCAAAAATGATGGCCCGGGCGGGCAAGGTCCCCAACTGGTACCTGGACGTCACCCTGCTGAATCAGTACTGGGGCAGTGATCGGGTGTACCACCACACAGCGCCAGTAAATATGAATTTCGGCATGCGCGAAGCCCTGCGCCTGCTTGCCGAGGAGGGACTGGAGGCAGCCTGGGCCCGCCACCGCAGCAATTCCGAGCTCCTATGGGCTGGTCTCGAAGCCCTCGGGCTCGAGCTGCATGCCCCGGCAGCCCTGCGCCTTCCCACCCTCACCACAGTGCGCATCCCCGCAGGAGTTGATGGCAAAGCCTTCTCTCAGCACCTGCTCACTAAGCATGGAATTGAGGTGGGTGGAGGCTTGGGCGCCCTGGCGGGCAAGGTTTGGCGGATCGGCCTGATGGGTTACAACAGCCAGCCTCAAAACGTCGACCTCCTGCTCAACCTGTTTGAAACCGAGCTGCCAGCCTTCATGCCTGCAGTTGCCCCTGCTGCCGTCGCCGCTTAAACCAGCTCGCCAGCAGACCGCTGGCCTGTTCGCCCAAAACCCCTCCGATCACCGTCATGTGGTGATGGGCACTGGCGTTGCTGGCTAAGTCAAGGCAACTGCCGAGGGCGCCCCTTTTCGGATCCGTAGCGCCGAAAATTACAGTTCCCATGCGGGCTTGCACCAAGGCACCGGCACACATCGGGCAAGGTTCCAGGCTCACCAGCAAAGTGCAGCCATTAAATCTCCAGTCGCCGCGCAAACGGGCCGCCTGGCCAAGGGCCACCAGTTCTGCGTGTCCAAGGGGATCGTTGTGCTGTTCGCGTCGATTGCTGCCCCAGCCGATACAGCGTCCGCCTTCATCGAGCACCACAGCGGCGACGGGAATTTCGCCCTGGTTTCCGGCCCGTTCTGCGTGGCGCAGCAGCAGTTGCATCCACTGGCGCTGCAGCTGGGGCCCTGATGGGCCCATGAGTTGGGAACGATCCACTGCTTGCTGCCCGCAGCACAAACCCACTTGTAGCCCACCTCCACAGGTGAGAATGGCTTGATCCGATCGGTTTTCGTTGGCTAGCGCCCCCCCTCCCCCGCGGGCCAGCCAGCCCCTGCCCTTCGCCAGTCCGGAGCAGCTAGACCCCAGGCTGCAGGACTTTTTAGAGCAGGCTTCACGGCAGCTCTGTGTGTGGCTTGGTAGTGCTGCAGAACGCTCGCCACTGCCCGGCTTGAGCGTTTTGCCACCGGTGGAGCCGGAAGGTCACGGTTTGGCTCCGGAGATGCTGTTGGCCGATCTGCAGCTCGTGATGGATGGGGCCTTTAATCCCAACCACCCCGGTGCCCTTGCCCATCTCGACCCACCACCACTGCCGGCCTCGGTGGCTGCAGATTTGATCTGCGCCGGCCTTAACAACAACATGTTGGCTGAGGAATTGTCCCCCAGCTTGAGCCGACTAGAGCGCAGCCTCACGGCCTGGCTGGCTGAGCAGCTGGGCCTGCCTGCTGGTAGTGGTGGTGTGGCCGCCAGCGGCGGCACCCTTTCCAACTTGATGGCCCTGGTCGCAGCGAGACGCCAGCGGGGTTTGGCCATAGACGGCCGGGCGGTGGTGGTGGCAAGCATTGATGCCCATGTCTCCCTCGCTAAAGCACTGGCGGTGATGGGCTTACCGCCTGAGGCCCTGCGGCCGGTGGCAGTCGATAGCCAGGGCCGACTAGATCCAACCGCTTTGGAGCTGGAGCTTGATCAACTCGAGCGGGCTGGGAAGCCTGTAATCGCGGTAGTTGCTACCGCTGGCACCACCGTTCGGGGGGCAGTCGACCCCCTCAGTGAGATAGCTGGGATTTGCCAGCGGCGCGGCCAGTGGCTGCATGTGGATGGGGCCATCGGCGCCGTGTTTGGCCTGGTGCCTGCCCACCGCCATCGGGTTGCTGGCCTGGAGCGAGCCGATTCGATCACGATCAATCCCCAGAAACTGCTGGGAATCACCAAAGCCTCCTCCTTGCTATTGCTGGCCCGCCCCCAGGCACTGGCGGAGGCGTTTCACACCGGACTGCCCTACATGGAGCCGAGCTGGGGTGGTATCCACGGCGGTGAAAGTGGCCTGCAGGGCACCCGCCCCGGTGAAATTCTCAAGCTTTGGCTCGGTTTGCGGCAGCTTGGCCTGGTGGGGATCGAAGCGGTGCTCGATGGGGCTATTCAGCGTCGCCGCCAGCTTCAGGCCCTACTGGCACCCAACGAGCGGCTGCAGTTGATCGGTGGCTCCTTCCATCTGCTGGCCTTCACCCCCCATCAACTTGATGCCGCTGCCAGCCAAGCATGGAGCGATCGCACTCGCCAGCGTCTGCTCCAGGAGCAGCTGATGCTTTCGCGGCCTCACTACGCCGGGCGCCACCATCTCAAGGCCGTGCTCGGTAACCCCCACACCAAACCAGCCCACCTCGAGAACCTCGCCAGGGTGGTGCATGCCAGCCTCGATGAACAACCCTGATACACCTCCTCCTGTGAGTGAACCCCCTGCTGTGACGAGCTCCGGCCGAGGCCGTTGGGTCGCGGTTGTGACTGGCGCCATTTCGGTATTAATCGGCGTTCTTTATTTGGCCATGATCGTGGTGCTTGATAGCCGGGGACCACTGCAGCCACCACCACCGGAGGCCTTGGGCGAGCTGCCGGTCAGTCGGGCCCAGGCCTTGGCGGCAAACTCCGCTGCTTTGCCTGCAGTGGTTGCACCACCCGGCTGAAGGCGGCTTTAAGGAAGCGACTCATGGCCCCGTCGCGTCGGCTGAGGTCGTATTGCTGCTGCACGACCTCCTGCACACCACCGTCGCCCCATTCTTGGTCGCGCTCGAAGTAGGTGATGAAGCTCAGCCCCGCAACCCGGGTGAGCCAGGCAGCACTGACCGCCTGAATGGCACGGCTCACAACCAGAGCAGGTACGTTCAGGCTTAGGGCCGCACTAAGCAGGCTGACGCCCCCCTTCACCAGCCCGAGGCCAGCCATGGTGCGTCCAACGGAAAGGGCCAGATCTTGGGCACTTTGGCGACTCATGCTGATGCCATAAATACGGGCGATCTCCACCACCATTTGGGCGTTTACAGCTGCGGCACCGAGCAGATCCAGACCAGGCAGGGGTGTGACGGCAAGCACCCCGGCTCCGATCCACATGTAGCGATCAACGATCACCTCGCAGTCGCTGCGGCGCTGCCGGGTCAGCAGGGAGCGGCTGGCCTCACTGAGCCGCCGGCACTGCAAAAGCAGATTGTCGGCAATCAGTTCTTCCCCGTCGGCGTGGAGTACGGCGGCGATACGGCGTAACAGGGCATCGACCTCGGCGGCTGGCTGCAAGGGACGCCCCCCTGGCATGGGCACGCTCTGGGGTGCCGCGCTGGCGGGGATCACGTCTTCGGCCGCAATGTGCTCGCGGCTGCGTTGGCGCAGCAGCTGCAGCAACCTTGCTTCCTCCTGCTCACCGCGCAGGTCGCACTTGTTGAGCACCAGCATCAGCCGCTTTCCCAGACCAGCCAGGGCATCAAAAACCTCAAGCTCGGCGGCGCGCAGGTCGCCGTCCACCACGAGCAGAAGCAGGTCCGCCTTGCTTGCCTGGTCGCGGGCGAGCCGCTCCCTCTCTAGCCCAGCAGGACCTGCTTCGAGGATGCCGGGCGTGTCAACTAAAACCACGGCTCGCTGCAGGCTGCGCAGCCGCAGGCGATAGCGCTGGGTTTCGCTGGTAGATCCCATGGCTGCTCCCACCTTGCCCACCAGCTCTTGCAGCAGGGCCCGGATCAGAGAGGTTTTGCCTGCCGACCCCGTACCAAACAGCACAATCACGAGATCGCCCCGTTCGAGCTCGGCCTGCATGCGCTGCCGCTCTTGACGCAGGGCTTCCCGCTCCACCGCATCGCGCACCCGATCGAGGGTTTGATCGATGGCGGCCAGGTTTTGGGCAGCTGCTTCCCGCCGGTTACCCGGCGGCGGCAAGCTGGCGGCCGCTCCTGACCTGGCCTTGCCGGTAATGGTCCGCAGCCACGGCCAGGCCAGTTGCACAAGCAGCAGCACGAAGCCAGCGAAAACAAGAGCAAACACCGGCTGAACAATCCAGCTCGGCAAATACCAGCTCAGTTGCCAGTAGAGGTTGTTGACCCCCTGCAGCAATGCGCCAACGGCGATCAGGGCCAGCACAGCTAGGCCGGCGATCATCCACAGGCGGGTGCGGGTGCTCACAACTCAGGCATCAGGGTCGGGCTGCTCGGATGATCTCGCTCCACAGTCCTGCAGCCAAGGCGCTGCTGGCGCGGCTGGGGCTGTTGTCGTCATTACCCAACCAGATACCCACCACCCAATGGCGCTGGGGTTCATAGCCGACAAAGAGCAAATCGCGGCTGTCATTGGTTGTGCCGGTTTTGCCACCCTCCTGGCCGCCAAGACTGGCCATCTGGCCCGTACCCCGCTGCACCACGGCCCGCAGCAACTGCTGCATGGCGCGGGCCGTCGCCTCGCTGCTGACCCGGCGTCCCGCCTGGGATGTTGTGGGGGCGTTGGCCTGGCGGCACTGGCTTGATGACTGGCCGTTACATGCCTCTCCATCGGTAAGGCGCCGAATTGTGCTGGGGGAGTGCCAAACGCCACCGTTGGCGATTGCCGCGTAGGCAGCTGTGAGCTCCAGCAGGGTTACCTCGCTCTGGCCGAGGGCCAATCCGGGCACGGCCGCCAGGGGGCTGGTGAAGCCAAGATCGCGAGCTTTCTGCACCAGTGCATCAAGCCCTACCCGCTGGGCCAGACGCAGCGCTGCCGTGTTGCTGCTGATAGCGAAGGCATATACCAGGCTCAAATTGCCACCACAACCGCTGCTGAAGCTCTGACCGCGCCAGCGCAATGGCGAGCAGCTGATTGGATCACTGGGCTTACCGCCCCGCTCGAGAGCGACCAAATAGGGAATCAGCTTGAAGGTGCTGCCGGGCTGGCGCAGGGCCATCGTGGCCCGATTGAACTGGCTTTGGCGGTAGTCACGACCGCCGGCAAGGGCAAGGATGCCGCCGGTGCGTGAATCGAGCACCACTACGGCCCCTTCGCCTACCCCCAGCGTCTTGCTGGCGCTAAGTCGTTGGCGCAGCAACCGCTCCACCTGCTCCTGCAGGTTGCGATCCAAATAGGTATCGATCAGGAAATTACCCTCGGCAGCCACCTCTGCCCCCACCAGCTGATCGAGGTCGCGGCCCACCTGGTCTGAATAAAAGGGGACTCCGCGAAGAGAGCTGCTACTGCGGCAGGCCTGGGGCGAAAGCCGGATTGGGCTGCGGCGCCCGCTGCGGGCCTGGTCGGCACTGATGCGGCCCGTATCTCCCATCTTGCTGAGCACGGCATTGCGGGAGCTCAGGGCCGCCTGGGGATCGAAACACGGGTCGTAGCCATTGGGTGAGGGAAGCAGGCCCACCAGTAGGGCGGCCTCCTCAAGCTTCAGGTCGCTGGCGGGCTTACCGAAATAGTGGCGGGAGGCATCCTCAAAACCCCAGCCAACGCCTAGATAAACCCGGTTGAGGTAGCTCAGTAGCAAATCCCGCTTGCTGAAACGGGCCTCGAGCTGTAGCGCCACCAGCAGCTCACGCCACTTGCGGCCAAGGGTTTCACCTTGTCCCACCTGATCGGGGTACAAGCTGCGGGCCAGTTGCTGGGTGAGAGTGCTGCCGCCCTCCAGCACCCTTCCTCCGAGCACGTTGGTAACAAGGGCTCGGCCCGTACCAACTGGGTCGACGCCTGGATGCCACCAGAAGCGGCTGTCTTCACTAGCAAGCAGGGCATCGATCAACACCCGGGGATAGCCCTGCAAGGCTTTGAGCTCCCGATGCTCCTTGGCCTGGGCAGTTGCGATTGCTTTGCCCTGCCGGTCGTAGAGCACCAGCGGCCCCCGCACCGTGGCGAGGCTGCCGCGAATCGGCACCTGGAGGCCAGAGATGGCCTGCAGGCCAAGGCCGCCTAGGGCCGCCGCCGCAAGCATCAGGCTCGTTGCCCGCAGCAACCTTTGCAGCTGGGGCAGGGGACGGATCTGAAAATCGAGCTCGGGCAGTCCCGCCTCCTGGCTGGGGCCGAAGCGCAGGCTGTCGCCGTCGCGAAGCAGCAACTGCTGCACCCGCCGGCCCTGCCACCACAGGCCATTGGTTGAGCTGTCGTCGCTGAGCAACCAGTGGGATCCGCGCCGCTCCAGCAGGGCGTGCTGGCGGCTGACCGCCGGATGATCAACGCAAATTTGGCAGTCGTTGTCGCGCCCGATGCGATAGGTACCCGGGTGCAGGGGCACCAGGCGCGAGGCTTGGCCCGGTAGATGCACCTGGAGTTGGGCTTGGCCTGGCTGGCTGAACCGCTGCCAACGGCGGCCTAGGGCTTCAAACGCCTGCTTGACCATGGTTACCCAGCAGGTCGATGGCGAAGCAAAGCACCGCCAGGTTGATGGCCACATCGGCCAGGTTGAACACCGGGAAGGAAACCGGCACCAGGGCTAAAAAATCCACCACAAAGCCAAGGCGCCAGCGATCGAGCCCGTTGCCGAGGGCTCCCCCCAGCAGCAGCCCTACCCCAAGGCTCCGGATGAGGTTCAACTGACCCTGCCTCTGAATCCAGACAGCCACACCAATAGAGACCAGAAGGCTCACCAGGCCGAGTAACTGGGGGTTGCCACTGAAGAGGCTGAAGGCCGCTCCGGTGTTGCGGACAAGCTGCAGGGAAAGGAGCCCCGGCAGAAAAGTTGAATTGCTTCCTAGCGGCAGATTGGCAACGGCTAGAGCCTTGCTGAGCTGGTCAAGCAGCAACACCATGGCAGCGCTGGCGTAGGCGAGGTTGCGCAGCCGTCTCATGACTCCACCAGCAGCAGACGGCGCAGCAGCAGGGCCATCAGAGCTACGGCGCAGCAGAGGAGCAACTGGGGTAGCAAGGGCGCCAGGCTGTAGCTGAACAGCAGGATTCCAAAATTTGGTCCCCAGCGGCCAGCCAGTGCTCCCAGCAATAGGTTGGCTATGCCGCAGATCTGAAGGACGCCCAGCCCGACCACTGCGGCGCCAAACAAACCCAGTAGGTCGTCCATGCCTTGCTGGCGCACGAGCTTGCCGGTGAGCCAGGCGGCCGGGATGAAGCCAGCTAGATAACCAAAGCCAGGATCCAAAAGGTAGGCGGCACCGCCCCCGCCCTGAAACACCGGCAGCTGGAACAGGCCCAGGCTCAGGTAAGCAACTGCTGCGAGCATGCCGCTGCGGGGGCCGCAGACCAAGGCGGTGAGCAGCAGGGCCGGTACCTGGAGGGTGATGGGCAGGGTCGTGAGGTTCCAGCCCCCACTGGCGGCCGGAAGCGGGGCGGCGGCCTGAATCAGCCCGCCTACCAAGATCAGCAGCAGACCGGCGATTGCGCCGCTCCAGGTGGCTAGGGCCCTCAACTGATCACGTCGTTTCTGCTTGCCATTTTGGGGGGTCGTGCCAATGGGGCCGCTAACTTCGAGGTATCAAGAGAAGCTATGGACGAGCCCCTAGGAGCCGAGTCGTTGGAGCCACTGCCTTTTGCCGTGGGCGATGCGGTGCAGCTGAAGGGCCGGCCCAACTATTTAAAAACAGCTGATCCAATGCCGATGTTGCGTCCCCCAGACCTGGTGGACAGCGATGAGCAAGGCCAGGTGCTGGCCATTAAGGCGCGCAATCAACTGGCAGTTCGCTTTCGTCGCGGCACCTTTTTGCTGGAAGCCGACCAACTAAAAGCTGCCGCGCCTTAATCAGGCACTGGGCACTAGCTATCAGGCCCTGAGATCGTGGCGTTGCCAGGCTTGTTCTGCGGCTGCAAGGGCTGGCGCTGGACCACAGATGCTGAGGGCGGGAGCCGAAAGCCTGCGGCGAGCTGCCGCCAGCAGGGTGCCGGCATCCAGTTGCTGGGCCCGCTCCAGGCTGTCCTCCACGTAGCTCCAACCCAGGCCATGACCCAGCACCAGCGCCTGACGATCGGCGATCTGGCCGCAGGTCTGGCGCCCCATGGCGTCCTGGCCACGGTATTTGGCCTTGGCCAAAGCGAGCTCAGGCGCGCTCAAGGGCTGATCTAGAACCCTTTGCCACTCCTCCAGCAGAGCAGTGGTGGCCTCCTCTGCCCGCTCAGCGGAAGTGGAGAGGTGCCAGATGAAGGGAGTGGCGCCGCGCCGCGCCGGCATGTGGACCCCAACGTCGTAGGCCAGGCCGCGCTCCTCCCTCATAGTCACGAAAAGACGGCTGGACATGCCCATGCCCAGGTGGGCCTGAAGCAGCCTCAGGGCCAGCCCGTCCGGATCACCCAGGGGCACGGTCGCCGTACCCAGCATCAGTACCAATTGCTCAGTGTCCTGCTCCAAGCAGGCAAAGCGATCCAGCCCGGAGGCTGCGCCGGGGCCGGCACCGGGGCTTGGCGGGGCCGTATTCCAAGGGCACTGATTAAGCAGGGGATTGAGCAGCTGGGGCAGTTCGTCATCCAAATCACCGCAGGCCACCAAAAGGGCGCCGTTCTGGCCTAGATCAGGCACCAACGCCCCTATCTGCTCCGTGTGCAGGGCGGCTAATTCCCCATCTACACCAAGGGGATCGTGGCCATAGGGCCCATCGCCATAGAGCATGTGGCGCAACTGGTCGTGGGCTAGCTGGAACGGATCTTCCCGCTGGCGCTGAAGGCTCTGGAGGTTCAGGTCCCGCTCGAGCTCGAGTTGGTCGGGATTGAGCCAGGGCTGCCTGGCCATTGTCAGCAACAGGGGCAGCAGCTCGCTCGTGTCGCTGCTGGCGCACTTGAGGCTGATCACCAGGCAGTCTTCGGCGGCTTCAGCGCGCAGGGCAGCCCCGCGACCCTCCACCAGGTCGGCCAAGGCTTCAGGCCCGTAGCTGCCGCAACCGCGGGTCATTAAGCCGGCCAGCAATTGACCAGCCCCGCGCTGGCCAGGCAGATCCTCACTGCTGCCTCCCCGTATCCACAGCCGGCAGGCCACGATCGCCGGTCCAGGCCGGCGCTGCCAGATCAGCGGTAGGCCGCCCTCAAGGCTGGTGTGCTGCCAGTTGGCCGTGGCTGGATGGGTGCTGCTCATGCCGGCACCGCCTCGAGAACGCAGGCTCGGCTGGGATCAAGCAGGGGAACGGCCTGCTGCAGCAATTCGGACGCACTCCAGCAACCGATCTCTTCGAGCGGCAGTTCCAGCCTGTGTTGGCGCCCCCAGAGACGGTTACTGCCGATCAAGCCCGCCACACCGCCTGCGGCTTCTAAACCAAAGCGGTAGCCGTTTGCCACAAGACGCTGGGCCCGCTGCAATTCCGCCTCAGCCATCCCCTCCTGCACCAGCTCGCACCAGACCGCATCAATCGCTTTGCGGACGGAGGTCAGCTCGTCCGTTTCGCAGATCGCCTCCAGCAGGGCAAAGCTGCCGAACTCCATTACGTGCAGATCGAGATCGATACTTTCCACGATGCGCAGTTGCTCGCGCAGCCTCTCCACTAAGCGGCTGCGGCGCCCCTCTGCCAGCACGGTTGTGAGCAGGTCTGCACCCATCACGTCGTGCAATTGAGAGGCTGGAGGCAAACCCCAAAGCATCAGTAGGCGTGCCGATTCCAGCCGCGGCACTTCGATCCGGTGCTCCCCTGGCTGCACCAGAAGGGCTTGCCGGCTGCGGGGCTCCTCCACCAGCGGCAATTGGGCCAGGCCACTGGCGGCGATGCGTTCGGCCAAGGGCTCGAGCTCGAAGGCGCCGCCCATAGCCAGCACGCAGCGGTTGGAACCATAAAGACGCCGATGGAAAGCGGCCATGGCATCAGGTGTCTGCTCGAGCAGCAGCTCGCGCTGGCCCAGGATCGGTTGGCCGTAGGCGTGCTTTGGGCAGCCAAGGCGAAGTAGCTGCTGCAGAGCGATTTCATCGGGCTGATCTTCGCTTTGGGCCAGCTCTTCGAGCACCACCTGCCTCTCCATGTCGAAGGCTGCGACATCGAGGCGGGGATGCAGCACCAGATCGAGCAATAGGTCGAGGGCGTCTGCAGCCGCCTCCGGTGGGATCAAAACGTGGTAATGAACGTCGTCGAAGCCGGTTGCGGCATTGCTGTTGCCACCCATCGCCTCGATGCGAAGGTCGAATTCACCAGGCCCCAGCCGCTCACTGCCCTTGAACACCATATGTTCAAGAAAATGGGCCATGCCGCTTTCCGCAGCGGATTCAAAAACGCTGCCTGCCCGGCACCAAAAATCGAGGCAGACCAGCGGCGAGTCGGGCAAGGACAGGCTGACCACGGTGGCGCCGTTGGCCAGAAGTTGATCGCTGGGATTAGCCAGGCCTGGCAGCAGGGGCTGGGAAGGGGCCAGGGGCAAGGCTCAGATGCGTGGCAGGATCTGCATTCTGCTGGCTGCACCTCCTGTCGTGAGTTCCGCCCCCGCTTCGTCTCAGAGTCGCGACGCTTCCCCCGAGGGCTCCGGCGCCGAAAGCGGTGCGATTCACCCCCTGATGGACGCCCTAGCGGCGCGGATTCGTACGTTCTGGCAAGGCCTGCCCGAATTGGAAGCGTTTGCGGTCTCTGCTGATCTCGAAGCCATCAGTGGCAGCCTCGATGGCGAATCTCTGTTCATACGCAACGAGCTGCGTCGCTGCCTAGGACTGCGCAAGCTGCACCTGGAAACCGCTCGCCTTGGCGCGGGATTGCAGATTTTGCACTGCGTACTCTTCCCAGATCCCCGCTTCGACCTGCCTGTTTTTGGGGCAGACATCGTGGCCGGCCCAGCCGGGGTCTCTGCCGCCATCGTCGACCTCTCGCCAGTTTGCGGCGAGCTACCAGCCGGCATCGCCGAGGCTCTTGCTGCCAGGCCCCGCAGCAGCTTTGAACAGGAACGGGAGCTGCCGGGGTGGGGGTCAATTTTTTCGCCCTACGTTCGTTTTGTGAGACCCACGAACGCCGCTGAGGAGGCCGCGTTTCTCGACGAGGTAAGCGGCTTTCTCGATGTGCTGGCTTCGGCCATAGCCGCCAGTGAGCCTCAGGCACCAACGCACCCAGCTACGGTTGGTAGATGGCAGGGTCAGCTCCGGTATTGCAAGCAACAGAAACAAAACGACAAGACTCGCCGGGTGCTGGAGAAGGCCTTCAACCCGGAGTGGGCAGACCGTTACATCGAGGAGTTGTTGTTCGACGATCCGCCGGCACCGTGAAGCGCGCCTTGCTCGGTGTTAACAGGCTTTGGTGGCTTGGCGGCGGGGTCCTGGTGGTGGTTTTGGCAGTCGCCCTGGTTCGCCAGCAGCGAACCCCTGCCGTCAAAGCACCCGTGGTTGCTGCAACTCCCCGTAATCAGGAAGCGGTGGCAGCGCTCGGACGGCTTGAGCCGGCTGGTGATGTGCGCTTGCTGGCGGCCCCCATCAGCGGCATCGGTGGCAGCCCCAGGATCTCAGAGCTTTTGGTGGAGGAAGGCGACCGCGTCAGCAGTGGCCAGCTGCTGGCCCGTTTTGACACAGCGCCCACCCTGGTGGCCCAACAACGGCTAATTGAGGCACGACTTCGCAACCTTGACACCAGATTGGCTGTACAAACCCGCGACGTCCGTCGCTACCGCCAACTGAGTCGTTCCGGAGCCATACCCAGCGGTGAGCTGGACAATCGCGAGACGGACCTGCTCAAGCTTCAGGGGGATCGCAACGAAGCATGGGCTGAACGCGAGAAACTCAAAGCTGAGTTGCTGCTTACCGAACTACGGGCGCCCATTGCTGGCACCGTGCTCAAACTCCACGCCCGAGTTGGCGAGCGCCCGACTGAAACAGGCGTACTTGAGCTCGGCGCCAGCAACCGCATGCAGGCCTTGGTTGAGGTTTACGAAAGTGACATCGACCGAGTGCGCCTTGGCCAGGGCGTCTCTTTGATCAGCGAAAACGGCGGTTATCAAGGCACGCTTACAGGCGAGGTGATTCGGATCAGTCCCCAGGTGCGGCAGCGTTCAGTGCTTTCAACTGACCCCACCGGAGACGCGGATGCCAGGGTTGTGGAGGTGCGGGTGGCTCTAGATCCTGCTGATAGCCAGCGAGTGCGTGATCTCACTGGCTTAAAGGTGATTGCGCGCCTCGCTGCCAACAGGGCGCCTGGGCAGCCCTGATGCTTGGCCGTATCTGGCAGGGCCGCCGCATTCCCCTTGCCTGGCTGCTGTTGACTCGCCAGCCCGTGCGCCTGGCTGTCGCCCTGGCTGGCATCGCCTTCGCCGGCATTTTGATGTTTATGCAGCTGGGCTTTAGGGACGGCCTGTTTGACGCCAGTGTCACTATCCACCGCCTCTTTGACACCGACCTGGTGTTAATCAGCCCCCGTTCCAGCAGCTCGGTGAGCATGGCCGGCTTTCCCCGCCGCCGTCTGGTGCAGGCCATGGCAGATCCAGATGTGCAGGGGATTACTCCGGTTCACTGGAATTTGCTGCTTTGGCGCAACCCGGACACCAAGGCAACCCGCTCAATCCTCACCCTGGGCTTTGAACCTGCCGATCCCCTGTTCACCGACCCCAGCCTCGCGCCTAAGGCAAAGCTTTTGCAGGATCGGGGCCGAGTGCTGTTTGATGAGCTCTCCAGGCCAGAGTTTGGGCCTGTAGCCGAATGGTTTCGCGGCGGACGCACCGTCGAAAGCGAGATCAATGGCAAAAAAGTAAGGGTGGCCGGCCTGGTGGGGCTCGGCACCTCCTTTGGCGCTGATGGCAATCTGCTCACGAGCCAGGAGACCTATCTCCAGCTACTGCCAAATACTCCTCCAGGCAGCATTGAGGTGGGTCTAATCCGCTTGCGAGCTGGGGCCGATGCCGATGCGGTGGTCGAGAGGCTGAAGCGGGATTTACCCGATGACGTCAGCGTGCTGACCAAAGCAGGCTTTATCGCTTTTGAGCAGAACTACTGGAGATCCAGCACCTCGATCGGTTTCATCTTCACCCTTGGTGCTGCCATGGGCTTTGTGGTGGGCTGCGTAATCGTCTACCAGATTTTGTATTCCGACGTCAGCGATCATCTGCCGGAATATGCCACCTTGATGGCGATGGGCTACCGGCTCCCCACCCTGCTTGGGGTGGTGGCTAGGGAGGGGATGCTGCTGGCTGTGTTCGGCTATCTGCCTGCCTACGCCGCCGGCCAGGGTCTCTATCTACTGGTGCGCAACGCCACCCAGCTACCGGTATCAATGAACCTGACCCGGGCGCTGACCGTGTTCATCATGATTTTGGTGATGTGTATGGGCTCGGCAACCTTGGCGATGCGGCGCCTTGGTGACGCCGACCCCGCGGAGATTTTCTGATGGCTGCGATGGTGCGCCTGGATGGCTTGAGGCACTCATTTGGCAGTGGCGTCAATCGCCGCCAGGTGCTCCAGGACATCAGCCTTTGCGTTGATCCCGGTGAGGTGGTGCTACTTACCGGTCCCTCCGGCTGCGGCAAAACAACCCTCTTGACACTGATTGGAGCTCTGCGCCAGGTGCAGGAGGGCTCGGTCCAGGTGTTTGGCGAAGAGCTCAGGGGAGCAAGTCGGACCGCCCGGCTCAAATTGCGCCGCAGGATCGGCATGATCATTCAGGGCCACAACCTGCTCAGGTGCCTTACGGCAGAGCAAAACGTACAGATGGGTGCAGACTTGCTGCAAGGGCTCAGTTATCGAGCCCGTAGGGATAGATCTCGGGAATGGTTGCGGGCCGTGGGGTTGAGCGACCATCTCGGCAAGCTGCCCCATGATCTCTCCGGTGGGCAGAAGCAAAGGGTTTCGATCGCTAGGGCTCTAGCCGCCAGGCCCCAGCTCCTATTGGCCGATGAGCCCACGGCATCGCTGGATTCCCGTACCGGCCGTGAGGTGGTCGAGCTGCTTAAGGGGCTAGCTAAAGACCAGGGATGCGGTGTGTTGATGGTGACCCACGACCCTCGGATTCTTGATGTGGCAGACCGACTTGTGCAGATGGAGGACGGTCAGTTGAGCAACGGCGCCTTCGCAATTGAGTAAGGTGGAACTTCGCATCTCTCCAACACGCCGCTCGCATGGCTAAGCGCAGGAATCTCAAGAAGGAAAAGCAAGAGCGCAATCGCTCCTACGCGCGCAAATTCAAGAAGCGCAAGCTGCGCAACGACGGTCGCGGTGAAGGCGCCGGCAATGGTGTGACGGGCACAGCCAACAACGGTGGCGCCGCCGACTGATCAGTGCAGCCCTTGCATCGCTGAGGGGATCCGGAGGGATCCCCTTTTTGCTGTTTAGACCCTCGCGGCGACCCCGATGTTCCTCAGCGTCGTCATCCCCACCTACAACCGCTTGCCGATCCTGCAGAAGTGCCTGCTGGCCCTAGAGGACCAGGATCCCTCAGCAGAGATCACGGGCTACGAGGTTGTGCTGGTCGACGATGGCTCAACCGATGCCACCGTTAGCTGGCTGCGGCAGCACAACGTGCAGCTGCCGCACCTGCGACTGATCGAGCAGGAGCACGGTGGTCCTGCTGAGGGCCGCAATCGGGGTGTGGAGGCAGCCCGTGGCGACGTGGTCGTTTTCATCGACAGCGACTTGGTGGTCACCCCCAGCTTTCTGCGCAGCCACGCTGCAGCCCTAGAGCGCGAGTGGCAGCGGCGCGGCAACCGCCGCTGTTTCACCTATGGGGCCGTCATAAACACGGCAAATTTCCAGGATCCCTGCAGCGAACCACACAAGCTTCAGGATTATTCCTTTGCCTATTTCGCCACCGGCAACGTGGCGATTGATCGACAGCTGCTTGAGCAGGCCGGCCTGTTTGACACGAGCTTCCGTTTGTATGGCTGGGAAGACCTGGAGCTCGGCGAACGACTGCGGCGGCTTGGAGTTGGCCTGATGCGCTGCCCGGAGGCCGTTGGCTATCACTGGCATCCGGCCCTGAATTTGGATCAGATCCCCGACTTGATTCGGGTGGAGAGGGAGCGAGCAAAAATGGGACTGGTCTTCTACCAAAAGCACCCCACCCGGCGGGTGAGGCTGATAATTCAGTTCACTTGGCTGCATCGCCTGCTCTGGGAGGCGCTCACCCTGGGCGGCCTGCTCAACGAACGCAGCCTGCGTCCCCTGCTGGCCTGGTTGATCCGCAGCGGCCATCCCGGTGTGGCCATGGAGCTGCTGCGAGTGCCTCTCAACCGCCTGGGAGTGCGGGCTCTGTTTGCAGAAGCCCAAGCACTCAAGGGCCCAGGTCCAGCCCCTAGCCCTATTTGATAAGGTGCCTAAGTACAAATCACACCGCACACCTGCGTGTTTCGGGTGATCCGAGCAGCAATGCCCGTCGGCCCTTCTGGTCGTATGGGTTGTTCTGGATCCCTGGCAGGTGGAGGCAAACCCGAAACCCCAACCCGAAATTATGGCTGTTGTAACTCTTGCCGAGATGATGGAGGCGGGTGCCCACTTTGGGCACCAAACGCGCCGTTGGAACCCCAAGATGTCGCGCTACATCTACTGCGCGCGTAACGGCGTTCACATCATTGATTTGGTGCAGACCGCCGTCTGCATGAACAACGCCTACAAGTGGACCCGCAGCGCGGCCCGCAGTGGCAAGCGCTTTCTGTTTGTTGGCACCAAGAAGCAGGCGTCTGAAGTAATTGCGATTGAGGCCACCCGTTGCGGCGCCTCCTACGTCAACCAGCGCTGGCTGGGCGGCATGCTCACCAACTGGACCACAATGCGTGCTCGCATCGATCGGCTCAAGGATCTGGAGCGCATGGAAAGTTCGGGCGCCATCGCGATGCGACCCAAAAAGGAGGCTGCTGTGCTGCGCCGTGAACTTGAGCGCCTGCAGAAGTATCTCGGTGGTTTGAAGAACATGCGCCGCCTGCCCGACGTAGTCGTGCTGGTCGATCAGCGCCGTGAAACAAACGCTGTCCTGGAAGCTCGCAAGCTTGATATTCCCTTGGTGTCCATGCTCGACACCAACTGTGATCCCGACCTCTGCGACGTGCCGATCCCCTGCAACGACGACGCCGTTCGTTCCGTGCAGCTGGTGCTTGGCCGCCTTGCCGATGCCATCAACGAAGGCCGCCACGGAGCTCAAGATCAGGGCCGCGACGACGAGGGCTGATCCCCTTCCCCCTTATCGTTTCACCATTAGTACCCCGTACCCCATACCAACCCATGGCTGAGATTTCGGCAAAGCTGGTTAAAGAACTGCGCGATAAAACCGGCGCAGGAATGATGGATTGCAAGAAGGCGCTCTCCGAATGTGGTGGCGATGCCACCAAAGCCACCGAATGGTTGCGCCAGAAGGGCATTGCGACCGCTGAGAAAAAGGCTGGACGTACCGCCGCTGAAGGTGCAGTGGGCAGCTACATCCACACCGGCGCTCGTGTGGGCGTGCTGGTTGAGGTCAACTGCGAAACCGACTTCGTAGCCCGTGGCGACGTTTTCCAGGAATTGCTGCGCAATGTGGCCATGCAGATCGCTGCCTGTCCTGGTGTGGAATACGTAAGTATCGATCAGATTCCTGCTGAGGTTTCAGAGCGCGAAAAGTCCATCGAGATGGGTCGTGATGATCTCGAGGGCAAACCCGAGCAGATGAAGGTCAAAATCGTTGAGGGTCGAATTGGCAAGCGCCTCAAGGAACTGGCCCTGCTTGATCAGCCTTTCATCAAAGACAGCGCTGTCACCGTGGCGGAGATGGTGAAGCAGGTGGCCGGCAAGGTGGGCGAAAACATCCAGGTGCGTCGCTTCACCCGCTTCACCCTTGGTGAGGGCATTGAAGTGGAGAAAGCTGATTTCGCTGCCGAAGTGGCAGCCATGAGCCAAACGGCCTGATCAGCAAGCCAGTGACCCCATTGGAGGCTGCCCATCAGCAGCTTGAGGATCTGGAATCCCAGCTGGTGGCCTCCAACCCCCAGCTTTATCGCCACCTGGCCCTATATCTCCAGGTGCTTAGAGACGGCCTGCTGAACAATGTTCAACAGGCCTGTTTTCATGTTGCGACCCAAGTGCATCCTGATCGCTACTGCGAACTTGATGTCAGCCAGCGCCTGGCGCTGCATCGGCGCATCCGCAACCTGGTGCAGCGGGCTAGCAGCTTGCTCACAGTTGAGCAGACCGCCCACCTAGCCGCTCAGATAGCAAGCGAACACAACAGACAACGCAGCCGCCAGCGCAGCAGGCTGCTGGCGGCCCTGGGAGGGGATGACTCTGAATCAGAGCAATCAGAGCAGCTCGAGCAACCTGAGGAGACTCCAGCACGGGGATCAATCAACCTTGGAATGGCCCTGCCCGTTGGAGCTGACTTCCTCAACCACTCCAGCTTCACCCTCCGGTCCGCGGTTGAGCTGGCGGAGCCCGATCGCAATAACCCAGGGGAGGAGATCGAGGCAGCCGACGAGCAGCAGGAAGAGGCAGATGGACAGCAAGACCGTGAGGTGACGATGCGGGCCATGGCTGAAGCCTTCAGCGATTGGTTGGTGGAGCCGTCCAACCGGACTCCAACACCATGGGACGGGGGGCGCTTACCTTCAGACCCTGCGATGCTGCTCGCCTGGATCGGCGGCTTTGAGCAGGCTCTCAGCCGCCGCCTACGCAATCTCTCCCATGCTCTCAACGTTGAGCTAATGCGGCTGGGGATAACGACAACCCTGTTGCCAGTCAGCCTGCTTGATGCTGCCCTTACAGCACAGTTGGAGAGCCTGGAAGCTCCAGCGAATCTGCTGCGCTTGCCCCTGCCCTTCGGCCCGGAGCCATCAGCCGGTCGCCTTGTAGCCATAGCGGTGCTGCTCCGGCCTGCTGACCTGGAGCATTCCCTGCCCAAATTGCACACCTGTCGTACTCGGATCCAGCAGCACCGCCAGGAGGTGCGCAGAATGTCTCAGCACTATCGCCGTCTCAGGCGGCGGGTTCAGGCGTTAGAGGCGGAACAGCTGTGGCTGCAGGACATCAACCCAGCCCAGAGCCTTCCGAGCTGCCCGGACTAGAAGCCTGGCTGCGGGCTCTGCAGCAGGCCCTGCAGGTGGAAGCCGACCGGGGATTTATCGACCTAAAGGGCCGTCAAACCTGCTTCAGCAGCTTTGTGGTGCAGCAATTGCAGCTGCGGCCGCCGAATCTGCCTGCCGAACCCCTGCTGCGCTTACTTGATCTTTCAGCTGGTTTTCAGGCCTATGGCGAGTTGCAGCTAGCCAGGCGCCAGAGCCTGGTGCGAACGGCTAGGGAAAGGCTGCATGCCCTGCGCCAGGCCCAGCAGCCAGTGCTGGCGGTGGCACCACCCCGGCTGCGGCTGGTATCAAACTCAACAGTCGCCGGCAAGGCGTCCAATTCCGCCAACCTCAACGCCGATACGCCCCTCGCGGAAGTTCGCGGGGTTGGCCCCAAGACCGCCAGCCGCTTAGCCCAGCTCGGTTTGCTGCTAGTGCGCGACCTAGTGCACTACTACCCGCGTGACTATCTCGACTACGCCAATCTCGTGCGGATCAACGGGCTCAACCCAGGAACCACCGCCACGATTGTGGCGACGGTGCGCCGCAGCCATGCCTTTGCTAGCCCGCGCAATCCCAACCTTTCGATTCTCGAACTTCACCTAGTCGATTGCACAGGCCGAATCAAGGTGAGTCGCTTTTATGCCGGGCAGCGCTTTTCCAGTCCCGGTTGGCTGCAATCCCAGCAACGCCTGTTTCCAGTTGGAGCCACTGTTGCGGTCAGTGGTCTGGTCAAGGAAACCCCCTATGGGCCGGCGTTTCAGGATCCGTTGATGGAGGTGTTGGAGTCGCCCCAGGCACCGGTGCGCTCCGAAACGATCGGCAGGCTCCTGCCTGTTTACGGGCTCACTGAAGGATTGGGTGCAGACCGGCTGCGCCAGGTGGTCGAAGCCGTGATTCCCTTGGTGAGTAGCTGGCCCGATCCCCTGCCTGAGGCCCTGCGTCGCAGCCAGAAGCTGATGGGCCGCTCTGAAGCGCTTACCCAGATCCATGGGCCCAGCAGCCAGGAGCAGCTGCAGGCAAGCCGCCGCCGCCTGGTGTTTGATGAGTTTTTGCTGCTGCAGTTGGGCCTTGCCCAACGGCGCCGCCAACTGAGCCAGAGACCAGCCCCACCCCTGGCCTTGCCACCGGGGGGCGAGGGCCTAGTGCAGCAATTTTTGTCCATCTTGCCCTTTGGTCTTACCGGTGCCCAGCAAAGGGTGCTGGCTGAGATCCGCGCCGATCTGGCCCGCCCCCAGCCCATGGCCCGCTTGGTGCAAGGGGATGTGGGCAGCGGCAAAACCGTGGTTGCCCTGGCGTCCCTACTCACTGCGATCGAGGCTGGCTGCCAAGGGGCCCTGATGGCACCTACCGAGGTGCTGGCCGAACAGCACTACCGCAAGCTGGCGGAGTGGCTGCCCCAGCTACACGTCACCTCAGCTCTTCTCACTGGCTCCACCCCAGCCCCGCGACGGCGGCAGCTGCTGCAGGATCTAGTCAACGGTCAGCTGCAACTGCTGGTGGGCACCCACGCTCTGCTGGAGGACCCAGTGCAGTTCGATCGGCTGGGGTTGGTTGTAGTTGATGAACAGCACCGCTTCGGGGTGCGCCAGCGCAATCGCTTACTGGCCAAAGGGCTGCAGCCCCACCTGCTGACGATGACGGCTACGCCAATTCCTCGCACTCTGGCTCTGTCTCTTCATGGCGATCTGGATGTCAGCCAGATCGACGAATTACCTCCAGGACGCCAGCCAATCCGCACCAGCATGATCAAAGGCAGTCAGCGCCAGCTGAGCTATGAGCTGATCCGCGAGCAGGTGGCCCTTGGCCAGCGGGCCTATGTGGTGCTGCCGCTGGTGGAGGAGTCGGAGAAGCTCGAGCTGCGCTCGGCTGTGGAGGTGCATCGCCAGCTAAGTGAGGAGGAGTTTCCGGATTTAGCGGTGGGGCTATTGCATGGCCGGTTAAGCAGCGCTGAAAAGCAAGCTGCCATCAGCGCCTTCGCCAGTGGGCAAACCCAGGTGCTTGTAAGCACCACCGTGGTGGAGGTGGGCGTTGATGTGCCTGAGGCCAGCGTGATGGTGATTGAGCATGCAGAACGCTTCGGCCTTGCCCAGTTGCACCAGCTGCGGGGTCGAGTGGGGCGGGGAGCTGCCGCCTCCTACTGCCTATTGATCAACGACAGCAACAACGTGCTGGCCCGCCAGCGCTTGGAGGTACTGGTGCGCACCAGCGATGGCTTTGAAATAGCCGAAATGGATCTGCGCCTGCGGGGGCCAGGCCAGGTGCTGGGTACACGTCAGAGCGGCCTGCCGGATTTGGCCTTAGCGAGTCTCACCGAGGATGGCACTGTGCTCGAAGAAGCCCGCGACGTCGCCCGCATGATCACAGCTGCTGATCCTGAATTAAAGCAGCATCAGGGCCTTGCCCATGCTTTAGACGAGCAGCGTCGCCGCCAGATGGATCAAGCGGCCCGGCTTAACTAACCCGGCTTAACTAAGCACGAAAACGCCCCAACATCAGGTGGCGTGCTGCCTACCTAGGCGGATAAGTAGTCGGAAACCTGCCCTGATAAATCCCGCATGGAAGCTACAGCCCGACGCTCTAGCCCGCGGGCAGTATCACGGGTGATGCCAAGTTCGCGGGCCACGGCTGACAAACTCAAAGCCGTCTCCTGGTCGATGCCGTAACGCATCTTTAGCAATTGGGCTTCCTGTTCAGGCAGCTGATCCAGCAGCTTTCGTATATTACTCTTAAGGCAATTCTCAAGTGCTAGCTGATCTGGTTGCACACCATCGCAGGCTACTTTGTCAAGCAGATTGATGGCTTCACCTTCAGGAGTGGTGTAGTCGAAGCTGAGCGGCTGCACAGCTCGAAACATCAGCTCTTCTACGTCCAATTCAGACATACCTGCGGCTGAAGCCAGCTCATGCAGCCTGGGCGGACGGCCTAATAGCTGGGTCAACTCCCGCTGGCAGCGTTTGAGTTTGCTGAGGGCAGCTGTGATTGGTGCTGGTAGGCGAATCGTGCGGCTCTTGTTTTTGATTGCTTGGGTGATGCCCTCCCGAATCCACCAGTAGGCGTAGGTGGAAAACTTATATCCACGACTGGGATCGAATTTTTCCACGCCTCGCACCAGCCCAATCGTGCCCTCCTGGATCAGATCTGCCAGCTCAAAGCTGCTGTTGGTGTAGTTCTTGGCGATTGACACCACCAAGCGCAGATTCGCCGACACCATTCTTTCCTTGGCCTGCCTGCCATCGCGGATCCGGGCTTGAAGCTCATCTATTGCTAGAGCGGCAGCAACAGCCAGCTGCTGGTCATTAGGGGCAATCCCGCCAGCCCTCAAGGTGAGCTCTTCGCGAACATCCTCTAGGGCGACAAGTTGTTGAACCTGGCGCCCAAGGGTGATCTCCTGCTCAGCGCTCAACAGCGGCACCCTGCTGATGTCGCGCATATAGGAGCGCAACAAATCCCGGCCATGGCTGCCATCTAGGGGGTGATCGCCGCTCAAAACGAAGCGAGTGGGCATGGGCGAGGTCTGGGTGGTCGTCAGAGTTTCGAAACCTTAAGGGCTTGATGCGGTGATCTGCCGGCCACCTCTGGCCTTGCTGCCCAGGTTGAATGGCAAAACTTGACCTCAGCCCCTTGCGCCCCTGGAACTCCATTCCGATTGCTGAGGTTGATGAGCCGCTGCAGGAAATTCCAACGGCCTTGCTGCGGCTCGAACCCCATCCCTACGCGACCCTGGGAGCGCCCTATGGGCCTGCTGCATCGCCATTTCGTTTGCGGCAGGGGGTGGTCTCCCGCCTGCTGCAAGCCCAGCAAGCGCTGCAGAAGCAGCAGCCTGGCTGGAGCTTGGCGATTTTTGATGCCTGGAGGCCTGTTGCCGTGCAGCGCTTCATGGTGCGCCACGCCCTAGTAACTGAGTGTGGTCGAATCGGCATCAACCCCGACCATCCCTCCCCCGAGCGAGATCGGGCAGAGGTCGCCGTGGGCCGTTTCTGGGCCCCTCCCAGCGATGATCCGGCCACCCCACCACCCCACAGCACCGGAGCTGCCGTGGATCTCACCCTGGCCGATGCTGGCGGCCAGGCCCTGGCGATGGGGGGAGAGATCGATGCAATTGGCAGGATTTCCGAACCCTTATTTCATCAAGCCGCCGCCTTGGCTGATTCCTGCAGCCCGGCCGCTACCTGGCACCAGCGCCGCCAGTTGCTGGCCAGGGTGATGGCTGGGGCCGGATTTGAGCAGCACCCCAACGAGTGGTGGCACTTCAGCTGGGGAGATCAGCTATGGGCCTGGCGTAGCGGCGCCAGGGAGGCCTGTTATGGACGGGTTGGGGATTCGGCCAGTTCCAGGCTTAGTTGAATCTGACGCTGAATCTGGCTGAGGCGTGCCAGCACGGCTCAGCCAGCCCCTGCTTCCAGTAATTTCTGCACGGTGTCACGGCCACTCTTGACCACAAAATCGCCAAAGCTGCGGCGGCCGCCGGCGCTCTGCCAGGCCTTCAGCAGCGGTTCAAGGGTGGTTTCAAGATCCTCCAGCGGCATCTTCTCGAGGTAGGGCTCCGCTATTCGGCTGAGGTTGGGGGTGCCCCCCAGCCACAGCTGATATTGGTCAACACCACTGCCAACCAGGCCGATCTCGGCCATGTAGGGGCGGGCGCAGCCATTGGGGCAGCCGGTGATGCGCACTAGCACCGATCGGGAAATCTCCAGGCGCTGCAGTTGGGCTTCCAGCCGCTCCAGCACGCTTGGCAGGATGCGCTCAGCTTCCGTAACAGCGAGACCACATAGGGGCAGGGCCGGACAGGCCAGAGCGTGCCGCTGCAGTGGGGCAGGTGCTTCCGGTGCATTAATACCAAGCCCAGCCAGGGCAGCGCGGATGGTGGAGCGCTGGGCGGTGCCGATGTTGCAGAGCAGCAGATCCTGGTTGGGGGTGAGTCGCACCTCGAGCTTGTAGGTATCGACCAGTTGACGTAAACCACTCTTGAGCTCACCGGAAAGGCGTCCGCACAGCACCGGCAGGCCCACAAACCAGAGGCCACGGCTCTGGCGATGCCAGCCGAGGTAATCCTCGAGTTTGGTTTTTGGCTCTAGCCGCATCGCCTTGATCGGGTGGGCGAAGTAGCGCTCCTGGAGCTCCTGACGAAACCAATTGACACCCCGGTCATGGATCAGATACTTCATTCGGGCATGACGCCGTTGCTCCCTGTCGCCATGGTCCCGCTGTAGGGCCACGATCGCCTGAAGTAGTTCCAGCACGTGCCCATAGGCCACATAGCCGAGGCGGTCTGCTGTACGAGCGAAGGTCTCCTCCTTGTTGTGGGTGCGGCCCATGCCACCACCTACGTAAACGTTGCAGCCGATGGGGCTGCCTTGGGGGTCACAGAACAGCACCAAGCCGATGTCCTGGGTCAGAAGGTCCACCGAGTTGTCGCCGGGAACGGTGACGGCAACCTTGAATTTTCGGGGTAGGTAGGTGCTGCCATAGAGCGGTTCGGCCTCATCACCGCTGAAGACAGCACCCTCCTGTTGCAGCGCCTTAATTTTGGCAACCGCCGGGCTGGGCTTGATCCTGTAGCTGAGTTCACCGTCAACCCAGAGGTCGAGGTAGGAACCCTCAGCCGCCTGGGGGGCGAGCAAATCAGCGATGTCATCGGCAAGCTTGCGGGCTGCCGGGTAAGCCCCCTTTTCAAAGGGGGCTGCCGGGGCCATCACATTGCGGTTGATATCGCCACAGGCCGAAAGGGTCGAGCCCAGCTCGCGCACGATCGTGCCAATCACCTCTTTGAGGTTCTCCTTTCTGACGCCATGCATTTGAAATGCTTGGCGAGTAGTAACCCGCAGGCTGCCGTTACCTAGCCGGTCGGCAAGCTCGTCTATGGCCAGATAGAGGGAGCCAGGGACCCGGCCACCGGGATTGCGCAACCGCAGCATCATCTGCCAGTCCTTTTCAGCGCCCTTGCGCCGGTTTTCGCGGTTGTCCTGCTGGTAGCTGCCGTGAAACTTCAGGATCTGGACAGCAGCTTCGGTGAAATTGAGGGAGTCGTTGCCGAGCTCCGTCAGCAAGGGCTCTTTCAGGTGGCCACTACTGGCCTTGAGCTGCTCAAATTTGGAGGCGGCCGGCTTGACTTCGGGCATCAGGTCCTTGGCACAACGCTCGGCACGCCACTGAAGTTAGCGAACAGCGTTCAATACAGTCGTCTTGTGTTGCCCTGCCGCCGTGTCGACTTTTTTGCTCGAAATCGGCACTGAGGAACTTCCGGCCGATTTTGCGCGGCTAGCCCTGCCCCAGCTGGAGCAGCTGGTGCGCCGCGATCTGGCCACCTTGAGGCTCAGTCACGAGCGCATTGACTGCACAAGTACGCCCCGTCGGTTGGTGGTCAGGGTGACAGGGATGCCGCATCGTCAGCCAGATCTGGAGGAGGAGCGCAAGGGTCCTCCCCAGGCCCAGGCACTCAAGGACGGCCAACCGACGGCTGCAGCCCTTGGCTTTGCGAAACGATGTGGCGTTGCTCCCGAGGCCCTGGAAATTCGTGACACGCCTAAGGGCCCATTTTTATTTGCCAGCTGCCTCGAACCAGGGCAGCCCACCACCGATGTGCTGGCAAGCCAGGTTCCCCTTTGGATTGAGGCCCTGCAGGGACGCCGCTTCATGCGCTGGGGGGAGGGGGAGAGTCGCTTCTCCAGGCCAGTGCGATGGCTTGTGGCCCTGCTGGATAGCGAGCTGGTGCCCGTAAGCCTCGCGGGCAGTGATCCGGTAGTGACAGCGGGTAGGGAGAGCCGGGGCCATCGCCTGCATCGGGCCAGTGTGACCATCCCTAGCGCCGAGGCCCATACCGATCTGCTGGCCGCAGCCGGGGTGGAGGTTGATCGCGATCGCCGTGGAGCCCTGATCCGCAGCGCTGTTGAAGCTGCAGCCTCAACCCACAACGCCGATGCCGATCTGCCAGAGACGCTCTTCCAGGAACTGATTGACCTGGTCGAGTCACCCAACTTGTTGGAGGGTCAATTCGACGAGCACTACTTAGGCCTGCCAGCCGAGGTGCTCAGCACCGTTATGCGCTCACACCAACGCTATGTGCCTTTATTTGCAAAGGGCCACAACCTTGACCCCCTGGCTCTTGATGCCCGAGGCAGCTTGCTGCCACGCTTCTTGTGCGTCAGCAACGCCCTGCCCGCAGCCGCTGCCAGCGTGGCGCGTGGCAACGAGCGGGTGCTGAAGGCTCGACTTGCCGACGCTGAATTTTTTGTAAGGGCTGACCGCAATGTGGCCAGTATTGATCGCAGGTCTCAGCTAGAGCGTGTCACCTTCGCTGAGGGCTTGGGTTCCCTGCTCGATCGCACTGAGCGGCTCGAATGGTGCACAGACGTCCTACTTGAGCAGCTTTCGCTCTCGTCCAGCTGTGGCAGCCATGCCCGTCGGGCGGCCCATCTCTGCAAACACGACCTTGTTAGCCAGATGGTGGGTGAATTCCCAGAGCTGCAGGGGGCAATGGGGGGCAAGTACCTGGTGGCAGAGGGAGAGCCCTATCAGGTAGGCCTAGCAGTGCTGGAGCACTACTTACCCCGTGGTTCGGGCGACGCCCCGCCCAGCTCCGATGCAGGAGCTGTTGTCGCTTTAGCTGAGCGCCTGGAGTTGCTCTTAAGCATCTACGCCAAGGGTGAACGTCCTACCGGCTCCTCTGATCCCTACGCCCTGCGACGCGCGGGCCAAGGCCTACTGCAGATTTTGTGGGAGAAGGGCTGGCGCCTGGATCTGCTCGCCCTGTTGCAGCGCTCATGTCAGCACTGGGCTGAACTGCTGCCCCACTTCGCCGTTGATGCGGAAAGATTAAATATCGAGCTAGCCGACTTCCTGCGCCAGCGACTGGTGAGCCTGCTTGAGGAAGGTGGGATGGATGTCGACCTAGTGCAAGCGGTGGCTGGCCAAACGGGTGATCAAGGGCGGGTACTGTCCGATCCAGAGGATGCACGACAACGAGTTGCCCTGCTTATGGAGTTGCGCAGCTCGGGTCAGTTGGCAGCGGTGCAGGCTGTGGTTACCCGCGCGGCGCGACTTGCAAACCAGGGCGATCTACCAAGCGGCGTGCTCAGTGCCGAGGTAGTAGTCGATCCTGATCTGTTTGAAAAAAGCAGTGAGGCAGCCATGTTGGCGGTGCTTAACAAGCTAGGTCCCATCGCCACCAGCAACGCCAACGATCGCTACCGCAACTTGGCTAGCGGACTTTCGGCTGGCGCCCCAGCCTTGGCAGCCTTCTTTGATGGCGAGCAGAGCGTGATGGTGATGGCTGAAGATGGAGCGGTACGCAGAAACCGTCTCAATTTGCTGGGGGTGCTGCGCAATCAAGCTTCCGTATTGGCGGACTTCAGTCGCATCATGGGATGAAATTCCCATAGAGTGTTGTCCTGTTATTGAAAAAAATGCCTGTTCACATTGAGGGTAGTTATTGAGTTTACTTCCATCGCCACAGGTCCCGTCGCCAAAGGCTCCCTCGCAGCCGATATCCCCTCGCCGCCGGGATTTTCAGCTCGAAGCCTTCCGCCAAGGCGATGACCGCATCGCCAGCTGGCAGCTAATAAATACCCTCATTCCGACAGCCCTGCTTTGGGCATCCATACCAACGCTGGCTGCCGCCGGGCCGAGCCGGCTAATGCTGCTGCCAGTGCTGCTGCTACTAGTCCTGTTTTCGGCACGCTCATTCGCCCTAATGCACGATTGCGGCCACGAATCGCTCTTCAAAACTCGCTGGTTAAACAGGCCCGTTGGTTTTCTTCTGGGTTGCTTAAATGCAATCCCCCAGCATCCCTGGTCCCGCGGCCACGCTTTTCACCACAAACACAACGGCAACTGGGATCGCTACCGGGGCCCCTCTGCGCTGCTGACCCTGAGCGACTACTTAGCCCTATCACCACGCCAACGCTGGTTTTATGGACTTAGTCGCCACCCTCTGATGCTGTTTCCAGGTGGTTGCTACTACCTACTGATTCGGCCAAGACTTGAGCTTGTGCTCGGTGTAGCTGAATGGCTGGCAGCTATGGCGTCCCACTTAGGCCAAAAGGGACTAGCTGGCCTTGCCGAGCTGCCAGAGCTGAGCAGTAATTTTCGCTCCAGCCATTGGTATACATCGGCTGAGTGCATAGATCTGTTTGCCAATAATCTGGTTGTACTCACTAGTTGGTGGCTAATGGGATCGTGGCTTGGCCACGGCCTGTTTTGGAGCTGCTATCTATTTGTGATGACTTTATCGGCAGCATTGTTTCTCTGCATCTTTTTCGTTCAACACAATTTTGCAGATTCCTATGCCAGTGGCAGCGAAGGGTGGGACTATCAGCGTGGCGCCCTAAAGGGTAGTAGTAATTTGGAAATGCCAGCAATTCTAAATTGGTTTTGGGCAGACATTTCTTTCCACAGTATTCATCACCTCTGCGAAAGAATTCCTAATTACCGCCTGCAGGCATGCCACGAAGCAAATTCAGCGCTACTGGCGGAATGTCCACGATTAAGCCTTAAAGATTTTCCCAGCAGCTTTAGGTATGTACTGTGGAACTCAGACGCAAAAAAATTGCTCACACTGGCAGAAGCTAATGTGAGCGCCATAAATTCCTAGGCCAACTAGCCCCCCGAGGATCAATCCTTTCCGGCTAGAGCCGGTTCGCGATCCTGTTCAGGCTCTGCATTCTTTGCAGATGTAGCTTCATTTTTGCGGGATTTAACGCCCACTTTAATACCACCTTTGATTGTACTAACCGCCAGCATGGCATTAACTTCGGCCTCGCCCCGCACTGCGCTATCCACCGGCTTGTAGCCCTGAGGAGCCAGGGCATTGCCCCTAAGCACCGAACCTAGGGTAAGCAGCGTGAGTTTCAACTGCTGCCATGGATTCATCATTACCACCCGCTTGTATAGGTAACTGTCGAAGGTGAGGCGTTGTACGTCCTTGTCGCCGCACATCTCGACAAATGCTTCACGAGCAGCATCGTTTCGGTAGAAAATATTTTGGAGTATCTCAAGCACCTTGTAGGTAGCGCCGTATTGGCGATCCCATTTCTTAAGATATTTTTTCAGATCTGCCTCAGTAGGAACCTTGCTACCACCGGCACTGGATTCCACAATTTGCTCGGCACACATGCGGCCGCTTTTGGCTGCAAAATAAATGCCCTCGCCAGAGCTCTTGGTGACATAGCCAGCAGCATCACCTACTAGGGCCATACGGCCAACCACCCGACGGGGACGGGGATGTTCCGGAATCGGATGGGCTTCGACCTTGATTACTTCGCCGTTGACTAGCCGTTTTTTGGCTCGTTCGCGGATGCCCTCCTGGAGTCCCTTGATCAGCCCTTGGTTTTGTTGCATGGTTCCAGTACCAACCGCCACGTGGTCGTACTTGGGGAACACCCACGCATAAAAATCTGGAGATACATCAGTACCCACATACATCTCAGCCAAGTTTTCGTAGTACTTCATCTCCTCGGCAGGCAGTCTGATGCGCTCCTGGAAGGCAATGGCTACGTTGTAGTCGCCAGCATCCATAGCCTTGGCAACTCGACTATTGGCTCCGTCAGCCCCCACAATCAAATCAACTTCAAGAGTCTTGGTTTCTCCTGTTGCTTCTCCAGCGCCATAATCGGAATAGGTAAGGGTGTAGGGGCCTTGTCGGTTGGCACCAGTATCGATTTTGGTAACCAATCCGTTCACGAGCTGGGCACCTAGTTCGGCAGCTCTGTTGCGGAGAAAGGCGTCCATAACCTCTCTGCGGCACATGCCAATATATTCATTTTCATTTTCTAAATTGATATCTACTTCCCTGTTTGAAGGGGAGATCATCTTCATGTTGCGCACCTTGCGGTCGATGATCGACTCTGGCAAGTCAAATTCCTCAACCATGCAAAGCGGAATGGCACCGCCGCATGGTTTGGCGTTGTCGAGCTTGCGCTCAAAAATCCAGGTTTTAATGCCAGCTTTGGCAAGCACCTCAGCCGCACAGGCTCCACTGGGGCCGCCACCCACAACCGCGACTCGCAACATCAAAAAACGCTCCGCCAAGATGGATGCTGCTGGGAAGCTAACACCGATAACCGGTCGGGTGGTGGGCAATCCGACCTCCCCGCCTAGGATCTTCATTGCTTGTGTTTAGGAAGATTGATCGGTGCCAGGCAGGGAACCCGCGTGACGCATCGCAATTCCCGCAGGCCAGGCCAACCCGTAGCCATGGGGGACATTCCTGTCGCCCGCCGCACGAGCCCGCCTTCAGCCAAGGCCAACCGCTGGCTACTGGGAGTCAGCGTGGGTACAGGGTCACTTTTGATCGCCCTTACCCTAGTAGTGGTTTGGCGCCCGGGGCCTCTGCAGCGCCTATTGGCCCCACCGCCAGTAAAGGGACTAAACGCCCGCACGGGCCTTGATGGGCGCCTGCTGGGCCATTTCCCCTACGGAGAGCTGGCCGCCTCGGAACGGGTGGCGATTGCCCCTGGGCTAAGCCTGCATCGCGACGCAGCAGCAGCTCTTCTGGCCATGCAGCGAGATGCAGCCGTTAGCGGGGTAGAGCTAGTGGTGCTGAGCGCCTTCCGATCCCATGCGCTGCAAAAAGAACTCTTTTTTGATGTGAAATCGGATCGCAACCAGAGCGCTCGAGAAAGGGCCATGGTTAGCGCCCCGCCAGGGTTTTCTGAGCACAGCACCGGCTTCGCCATAGATCTCGGCGATGGCCTGGCACCTGCCACGAATCTCTCACCAAGCTTCGATCAAACTCCAGCCTATGCGTGGCTACTGGCCAATGCTGCTCGCTATCACTTCATCCTCTCCTTCCCCCGAGGCAATACCCAGGGGGTGAGTTACGAACCTTGGCATTGGCGATTTGAGGGCAGCGCCGAAGCCCTGCAGTTGTTTGAGCCCGCCCAGCGGTTGGCGCGCTGATGACTATTCCGGAATTGCTGGCCCCAGCGGGAAATTGGCAGGCCCTGCGCGCCGCGGTAGCAAATGGCGCCGACGCCGTTTATTTCGGTGTGGAGGTATTCAACGCCCGCATGCGGGCCGCCAATTTTCAGCAGGAGGAGTTGCCGGAACTGATGCACTGGCTGCATCGGCGTGGGGTGAAGGGATTTCTCACCGTCAACGTGCTCGTTTTCAGCGATGAGCTGGTTGAGGCGGCAAGTTTGATCAGGGCTGCAGCTGCGGCCCACGTCGATGCCCTGATTGTTCAGGACGTTGGCCTGGCCCGGCTGGCGCGCAAGTTGGCGCCCGAACTGGCTGTGCACGGATCCACTCAGATGTCGATCACCAGCGCCGCAGGGGTAGCCATGGCCGCAGAGCTTGGTTGTGCCCGGGTCGTGCTTGCCCGGGAGCTGACTCTCACCGACCTGGGCCGTTTGCAAAGCCAGTTGCAACATCGCCAGTTGGCCATGCCCCTGGAGGTTTTTGTGCATGGCGCCCTGTGCGTTGCCTATTCGGGCCAGTGCCTCACCAGCGAAGCCCTGGGCCAGCGCAGTGCCAACCGGGGCGAGTGTGCCCAGGCTTGCCGCTTGCCCTACCAGCTGATTGTTGACGGCGAAGAGCGCGATCTTCAAGACCAGCGCTACCTGCTCTCACCCCAGGACCTATCCGCCTGGGAGCTTTTACCCCAGCTCAAGCAGATCGGCATCACAAGCCTCAAGATCGAGGGGCGTCTTAAGGACGCCACCTACGTGGCCGCTGTTACCGATGCCTACCGGCAAGGACTCGATCGTCTAGCCGAGGGACTACCAAGTGCGCCCCAGCCAGCTGAGCAGAGGCGCTCCCTGGAGTTGAGCTTCTCGCGGGGGCTTTCCACAGGCTGGTTGGGGGGCCTCGACCACCAGGCTCTCGTGCACGGCCGCTGGAGCAAGAAGCGTGGCCCTCAGATTGGTGTATTTGAGCGCTTCAGTGCCGACGGTTGGTGGATCATCCAGACCCAGGCCCTTCTGAAGCCTGGCGATGGTCTGGTGTTTGAGGCCCCTGGATCTGCTCCCCTGGAGCCACCTGCGGAGGTTGGCGGCCGGCTGATGGCTGTGCAGCAGAGCCCCATGGGCCGTCTGGCCGTACGGCTTGGCCCTGGCCGGATCGAAACCCGCGGACTTTCAGCGGGTAGCCCCTGCTGGCTCACCAGCGATCCCGCACTTGAAAGTCAATGGCAGCGCATGGCTGGCCAGGCAACACCGGAGTGCAGCCGAGGCTTGCGGCTTCACCTGCAAGGACGGCTTGGCGAGCCCTTGGAGCTGCGGGTTGAGTGGGCAGAGGGACTAGATCCAGCAGCATCTGTGCAGATAAAGCTGCGCTCCGCCTCTGCCCTGCAAGCAGCCTGCGTTCAAGCCCTAGACAACCCCCGACTTCAAGCCCAGCTTGGGCGCCTTGGCGGCACCTGCTGGAGGTTGGAGCAGCTAGAGCTTGCTCTCGAGGGAGAGCTTTTTCTGCCAGTAGCCCAGCTCAACAAGTTGCGCCGCGAGCTTGTTGAGGCACTGGCCGCAATTGAGCCTGACCTCAGCTGCTCGCAGGAGCCTTTGGCAGGGGATAAATCTGATATCAACGATCTACTGGAGAGTCTTTCCAGCCCAGCCTTTACTTCGGCAATATCTAGGCCCGGTTTGGGCAGGGCTGAGGATTCGGCGCCGCAGTTGGTTGTGCTGGTGCGCAGCCTTGAGCAACTGAGAGCCCTGCGCGATCAACCAGTGGCGTCAGTGATTGCTGACCTTGAACAGCCGGCCGAGCTGCGCGAGGCCGTGGCAATCGGCCGTGGCTGCTGGCCTGGAGGGATCTGGCTGGCTGGGGCTCGCATCACACGGCCTGATGAGCGCTGGACCCTGGAGCCCCTAGTGCGGGCGGCCCCCGATGGCTACCTGGTGCGCAATGCCGACCAGCTCGAGGCGCTAACCCCCCTTGCTCCCTGCTATGGCGATTTTTCCTTGAATGTCGCAAATCCAATTTCCGCCGCGTGGTTCCTAGATCATTGGAAGCTGCAGCGAATCACCGCCAGCTACGACCTTGACCTCAAGCAGATGTTGTCCCTGGTGCGGGGCTGCCCCCCCGGCCAGGTGGAGGTAACCGCCCACCAGCACATGCCCCTGTTCCACATGGAGCACTGCCTCTTTTGCGCCTTCTTATCTGACGGACACGACCACACCGACTGCGGCCGCCCTTGCGAAAAGCACACGGTGCTTCTGCGTGATCGCAGCGGCAGTGAGCACCCGCTGAGGGCGGATCTTGGCTGCCGTAACACCTTGTTTAATGGACGAGCTCAGACAGCTGCTGAGGCCCTGCCCCATTTGATGCGAGCTGGGGTGCGTCAGTTCCGAATTGAGTTGTTGCAGGAAACAGGGGCCGAAAGCCAGCGTCGGGTACAGCAATATTCAGCGACCCTGCGGGGTGAGATCAGCGGACGCAGCCTCTGGCAGCAGGAACAGCTGGACAGCCGTCTTGGCGTGACCCGCGGCAGCCTCAAAAGCGGCAGGGGTGTGGGATAGAGTTGGTGGATGGCTTCAAGTCTGCGTAAACGTTCCGTCTACATAAACTTCAAGTCAACAGATTCCATTCAACGTAAAAGTAGGGTTTTATTTGTATGAGCGGTGCACACCCAGGTACGCCGATTCGCAACATTGCGATCATCGCCCACGTTGACCATGGCAAAACCACATTGGTGGATGCCATGCTCACCCAATCGGGCATCTTCCGCGAGGGAGAGGCGGTTCCGACCTGTGTGATGGACTCGAACGATCTTGAGCGTGAGCGCGGGATCACAATTCTTTCCAAAAACACCGCCGTCGATTACGAAGGAATTCGTATCAACATCGTTGACACCCCTGGACACGCTGATTTCGGCGGTGAGGTGGAGCGAGTTCTCGGCATGGTTGACGGCTGCCTCCTGATTGTTGATGCCAACGAGGGGCCCATGCCCCAAACCCGATTTGTGCTTAAAAAAGCCCTCGAGAAAGGGTTACGTCCAATCGTTTTCGTAAACAAGATTGATCGGGCCCGGGTAGACCCCGAGGTTGCTGTCGACAAGGTTCTCGACTTGTTCCTCGAGCTGGGTGCCGACGACGACCAGTGCGATTTCCCCTATTTGTTTGGGAGTGGCATGGGCGGCTACGCCAAGCCAGACATGAAAACCGAGAGCGACAATATGAAGCCGCTCTTCGATGCGATCCTGCGGCACGTTCCGCCTCCGGTGGGCGATCCCGAGAAGCCGCTGCAGCTTCAAGTCACCACCTTGGACTACTCCGACTTTTTGGGTCGGATCATGATTGGACGCATCCACAACGGCACAATTAGGGCTGGCCAACCTGCTGCGCTTATCCGTGACGACGGCAGCATCAAGCGCAGCCGCATCAGCAAGTTGCTTGGCTTCCAGGGCCTGCAGCGCGTTGAAATTGAGGAGGCCCGCGCTGGCGATCTCGTGGCCGTGGCCGGCTTTGACGAGGTAAATATTGGTGAGACGATTGCCTGCCCCGATCACCCTGAGGCCCTGCCCCTGATTCGGGTTGACGAACCCACCCTTCAGATGACTTTCGTCATCAATGACTCTCCCTTCGCTGGCAAGGAGGGCAAATTTGTGACCAGCCGTCAGGTGCGAGATCGCCTGCAGAAAGAACTGCTCACCAACGTCGCCCTACGGGTAGAGGACACCGACTCACCCGATCGCTGGGCCGTCAGCGGCCGTGGTGAATTACACCTTGGCATCCTGATCGAAACAATGCGCCGTGAAGGCTATGAGTTCCAGGTATCCCAACCCCAGGTGATTTTCCGCACCATTGATGGCACCCCATCGGAGCCCTACGAAACCTTAGTTTTGGATGTGCCTGAGGAGTCAGTGGGCGCCTGCATCGAGAAGCTAGGCATTCGCAAAGCCGAGATGCAGAACATGGAAAATACGAATGATGGTCGCACCCAGCTTGAGTTTGTGGTGCCAGCTCGGGGCCTGATTGGCTTCCGAGGCGAATTCATTCGCGCCACAAGGGGCGAGGGCATCATGAGCCACTCCTTCCTCGACTACCGGCCGATGCAGGGAGACATGGACAACCGCCGCAATGGCGTGTTGATTGCCTTTGAGGAAGGCACAGCCACCTTCTATGCACTCAAGGGTGCGGAAGATCGCGGCCAGTTCTTCATTACGCCTGGTACCAAGGTCTACAAGGGAATGATTGTTGGCGAACACAACCGACCACCCGACCTAGAACTCAACGTTTGCAAGGCAAAGCAGGTTACCAATATTCGCTCGGCTGGCGCAGAGGTGCTTGACACCTTGCAGGCACCTATCCAGATGACCCTAGAGCGGGCTCTTGAGTACATCGGACCCGATGAAATGCTTGAGGTCACACCCCAATCGATCAGATTGCGCAAACTGCCTTCCAAAAAGGCCGCTAAGCGCTGATCAGTGCGCTCGAACCCTGAGCAGCAGGTTTTAACCGAAGAGCAGGAATTATTGGCCGACACCCGTCTGGGCGAGGCCATGTTCTTGTTTAACAGCGGTGATTGGTATGCCTGCCACGACGGCTTTGAATCCCTCTGGCATGAAACAGCTGGCCCTATGCGGCCAGTTTTGCAGGGAATTCTGCAAATCGCCGTGGCGGAACTTCACCTTGAACGGGGAAACTGCCGCGGCGCCACAATCCTGATGGGTGAGGGTCTAGGCCGCCTTAAGGCTTGTTCGCCTACCGCCCTAGGCATAGATTTAGTCGCATTGATCAACACATCCATGCAGCGGCTGCTGGCATTGCAGCAGCAGACTCCAATTGAGGGCTTGGAATTGCCCAGATTGGTTAAGACGCCGCCCCATAACCGTTCTATAGATTAAAAATTACTCAATGGCTCATACCCAACTGTTGCTATTTACCCCTAGGCGCTCCGTGCTCTTGCGGCTGATGGCCATGCCCCTTTTCCTCTCGGCAATGTTGGCCCCTGCGCTTGCAGCTCCCGCCTTGGTGACTCCCACCAGTGGGCTGGTAACGATTGAATCCGACTTGCAAAAGGCCGATAACAGCACCGGGGTTGTGACAGCAACCGGCAATGTGCGCATCGTTTACCCAGACCAACGGGTAGTGGCCACGGCCCGTCAGGCCCAATACTTCAGTCGTGAGGGCAGGGTGGTGCTCAGCGGTGATGTGGATGTAATTCAAGATTCGGGTCATAGCATTCGGGCTGAACGGTTGGTGTACCTGGTGGAGCGGGAGCGAATCGTGGCTGAGCCCGCCCCTGGACAACAAGTGATCACCCACTACCGAATAAATGCGCCAACACCAAAAGAAGGCATGTCGCCATGAGCCTGGAGCTCGTCAATGTGGCCCTGGCCATCGGCGGCCGAATGCTGGTCAACCACGTGTCGCTGCAGCTGGAGCCTGGTGAAGTAGTGGGCTTGCTTGGTCCAAACGGGGCGGGCAAAACCACCACTTTTGGTTTGGTGACTGGCTTATTGCGCCCCGACTCCGGCCAGGTGTTGATGGATGGCATGGCAATCGAACAGCTGCCCATGCCCCAACGTGCCCGCCTAGGCATCGGCTACTTGCCCCAGGAGCCCAGCGTGTTTCGGCAGCTAAGTGTGCGTGACAACCTGAGCCTTGCCCTGCAAGAAAGTGCCACGCCGATGGAGCTGAGGCGCCAGCGCCTCAATGGCTTAATCGACGATTTTCACCTCAGCGAATTTCAAAACCGCAAGGGCTACCAGTTGTCCGGAGGTGAGCGGCGGCGCTGTGAGGTTGCCCGGGCATTGGCTGTGGGTGCGGAAGGTCCCAGCTACCTGCTGCTGGATGAGCCTTTTGCGGGAGTAGACCCAATCGCGGTGTCAGATCTGCAGCAGTTGATCCACCAGCTCAAGGGGCGGGGCATGGGTCTGCTGATCACAGACCACAACGTGCGCGAAACCCTGGCGATCACAGATCGGGCCTACATCCTTTCTGAAGGATCGATTTTGGCTTCCGGCAGCTCTCAGCAGGTGGGTTCCGATCCCCTGGTTCGCCGCCACTACCTCGGAGAATCCTTCCGGCTATGAGTTGGTCACATCGCGCACGCCAGCAGCTGCTGACCCCTTGGCGCCACCTACCCCTGCTTGATCGCTGGCTACTGGCGGAACTGATCGGCCCCCTGATTTTCGGTGTAGCCGCATTCACCGCCGTTTCCCTCTCAGTAGGTGCCGTATTTGAGCTTGTCCGCCGGGTTGCGGAATCGGGGTTGCCCCTAGATGTGGCCGTGCGGGTACTGGTACTGGAGGTGCCCTCCTTTCTTGTGCTCTCTTTCCCCATGGCCACGCTGATGGCCACGTTGCTCACCTATTCAAAGCTTTCAGGCAACAGTGAGCTCACCGCCCTGCGCAGCGTGGGCGTTGCCACCTGGCGAATGGTGGTGCCCGCCGTTGCTATCGCGCTGGTGATGACCATGCTCACCTTCACCTTCAACGAGGCCATCGTGCCGCGCACCTTGCTCGAGGCCAAAAACACCCTCAACCGTGCGATTGGACGTGCCGTATCTGGCGAGCAGAAAGACAACGTCATGTTCTCTAAATACGGTGAGATACAGGCAGAAGACGGCAGCACGGAGCGGGGCCTTACCCACTTTTTCTACGCCCAACGCTTCAATAAAGGAGTGATGGAGCGGGTCACCCTGCTAGACCTTTCACGCCGAGATCAACGGGTGCTGCTCAGTGCCGATCGAGCCCGCTGGAGCGAGGCCGATGCCCAGTGGGAATTCCTTGATGGCCATGTCTTTGGGGTCACGGAGGGATCGGACAGCTCCACCACTTCAGCTGATTTCGACCGCTACCTTTATCCGCTGGGTAGTCAGCCGCTTCAGGTTGCCAAGCTGCCAAAGGATTCCAATTCAATGACAATCGGCCAAGCACGAACCGCCGAACGGCTGCTCAGAGAGGCAAGTGATCTGCAAGGTGCCCGCAAGCTGCGAGTTCGCATCCAGGAGAAGTTCGCCTTCCCCGCGGTCTGCTTGGTGTTTGGATTAATTGGTAGCAGCCTTGGAGTGCGCCCCCATTCGCGGCGCAGCCGTAGCCAGGGATTCGGACTCAGCGTCCTGCTGATCTTTGGCTACTACCTGGTGGCATTTGTTTTCAGTTCGCTCGGGGTCAAGGGGACGCTCAGTCCCTACTTCTCCGCCTGGCTGCCAGTGGTGATCGGTTTGGGTGGCGGCGTGTATCTGTTACGGCAGGCCAGCCGCTAACAGCACCTGCCATTCGCCAAACTGAGCAGATACCGATTCATTGCCCGTGCCCGCCCTGTTGAACGACCCAGTGCTTGGCCTGGGTCTGACGGCGTTTGCCCTCTTGCTGGTCGCTCTGCCGCTGGCCTTCTGGTCGCTTAGCGGCGGCCGATCAAGCACGGCGGTACGCCTGCTGGTTGCCGGCGCCAATCTCTGCCTCACGGCCCAATTGGTGTTGCGCTGGTGGGAATCGGGGCATTTCCCGATCAGCAACCTCTACGAATCCCTCTGCTTTCTCGCCTGGGGCTGCACCCTCACCCAGCTGCTGGTTGAGCGCAGCTGGCCTTCGCCGTTGGTGCCTGCAGCGGCAACCCCCATGGCCCTCGGTTGTGTTGCTTTTGCCAGCTTTGCCCTACCTGATCGGCTCCAGGAAGCCTCGCCGCTGGTGCCGGCCCTGCGCTCTAGCTGGCTAGTGATGCATGTCAGCGTGATCATGGTCAGCTACGCGGCCCTGCTGGTGGGGTCATTGCTTTCGTTGGCGGTGCTATTCACTGACCGCGGCAATTCATTGGAACTGCGCAGCAGCTCCGTCGGCAGTGGCGGCTATCGCCAGGCCCAACTGGCTACACCCCAGCTGCAACTAAGCAGCGTGGCCATGCCTGCGGTTGAACAGCTTGATTCCCTCAGCTACCGCACGATCACAGTGGGTTTCCTGCTGCTGTCGGTTGGTCTGGTAAGTGGAGCGGTGTGGGCCAACGAGGCCTGGGGCAGCTGGTGGAGCTGGGATCCGAAGGAAACTTGGGCCTTGATCTGCTGGCTCGTCTACGCCGCCTATTTGCACACTCGCTTGATCCGTGGCTGGCAGGGACGTAAGCCTGCTTTAGTAGCCGCAGCAGGTTTGGTAGTTATCGTGGTTTGCTATATCGGTGTAAATCTACTGGGCATTGGCTTGCACAGCTACGGCTGGTTCTTTGACAGCTAAACCCTAAGCGCGTTTATTCCACTATAGATAGGAGCTAAACCTATTTGAGTCCCCCCGCACACATGCGCGGGGGGGGGATTGGGAACTGGATTCTGAAATGGGTATGTACCAATTCAGAGGCTCATGCCCCGGGACGCTTGCTGTTGCGAATCCCGGTGATTGCTGCGGCGTAATCAGGCTGGTTGAAAACACCAGAACCGCTAACGATGGCATTCGCGCCCGCTTCAATTACTTTCCAGGCGTTTTCTGCCTTGATGCCGCCATCCACTTCAATCCAAGGATCCAGGCCACGCTCATCGCACATGCGGCGTAGGTCGCGAATCTTTTGCACCTGGTTGTCGATGAAACTCTGGCCGCCGAAGCCAGGGTTGACACTCATGATCAGCACTAGATCGCAGAGCTCCAGGCAGTAGTCGAGCGTGTCTAAAGGGGTGCTGGGGTTCAGCACGGCACCAGCAAGTTTGCCAAGATCCTTGATCTGGGCAAGGTTGCGATGCAGATGCGGACAAGCCTCAACCTGCACAGAAATGATGTCTGCGCCAGCTTTGGCAAAATCGGCCACGTATCGCTCGGGCTCAACGATCATTAGGTGAACGTCGAGGGTCTTGGTGGTTACAGGCCGCAACGCCTGCACAATTAAGGGGCCAATGGTGATGTTCGGCACAAACCGGCCATCCATGACGTCTACGTGGATCCAGTCGGCACCAGCTTGATCGACAGCACGAACGTCGTCGCCGAGACGGGAGAAGTCGGCGGACAGAATTGACGGGGAGATCACCAGGGATTTGGTGCTCATGCTGGATCAACCGATCGGGTGGATTTGGATTGTAGGAAGTGGTCTGCAGACAAGCCTTGAGTGGTCCCTAGGTCCCATGGCCGCAGGCACTGATACAGTTGCGGCCGCTTCATCTTCGAAAGGCTTGGCAGCAGCAGGATTCTGAACCGTGTCCCGCCCGGCCGACGCCATTACTGAAGCCCATTCCCCTGCCGGATCACCGTGGATCGCACCCTCATCCAGGAAATTCTCGAGGTCGTTGAGCAAGCTGCCATCGCCTCTGCCGAACTGACCGGCCTAGGCAAAAAAGATGAAGCAGACGCTGCAGCCGTTGAAGCCATGCGCACCCGCATGGGCCTCATCCAAATGCAGGGCCGCATCGTTATTGGCGAAGGCGAGCGCGATGAAGCTCCCATGCTCTACATCGGCGAGGAAGTAGGCAGTGGCACCGGCCCCGGCGTGGATTTCGCCGTTGATCCCTGCGAGGGAACCAACCTCTGCGCCAACAGCCAGCGAGGCTCCATGGCAGTCCTGGCCGCTTCTGATCGCGGGGGACTTTTCAACGCTCCCGACTTTTACATGAAGAAACTGGCTGCCCCCCCGGCTGCCAAGGGCAAGGTGGACATCCGTAAGTCGGCTACCGAGAACATCAAGATCCTCAGCGAGTGCCTTGGTCTTGCAGCCAGCGAACTCACCATCGTCGTGATGGACCGCGCTCGTCACAAGGACCTGATCGCCGAGATCCGTGCTACTGGCGCCAGGATTCAACCCATCTCGGACGGCGACGTTCAGGCCGCTATCGCCTGCGGTTTTGCAGGCACTGGCACCCATTGCCTGATGGGCATCGGCGCAGCCCCCGAGGGCGTGATTTCCGCCGCTGCCATGCGCGCCCTTGGCGGTCACTTCCAGGGCCAGCTCGTGTACGACCCCGCGGTGGCTCAGACATCTGAGTGGGCTGACTACACCAAGGAAGGCAACATCGCTCGTCTTAACGAGATGGGCATCACCGACGTAGATAAGATCTACGAGGCAGAGGAGCTTGCTTCAGGTGAAAACGTGGTATTCGCTGGCAGTGGCATCACCGATGGCCTGCTGTTCCACGGTGTCAAGTTTGAGAAGGATTGCACCCGCACCAGCTCCCTGGTGATCAGCAACCTGGACAACACCGCTCGCTTTACCAATACCATTCACATGAAGGATGGAGCCCAGAGCATCGCGCTGAGCTGAAGCCCGCCGTAGTCCGAGCACCCCAGCCAGCCTCCATGCACATTGCCGTCGTCGGCCTCAGTCATCGCACGGCTCCAGTGGAGATCCGGGAGCGCCTCAGCATCCCGGAACAAACCATGGAGGCTTCGCTGCAGCAGCTGCGGGCTGACGATCAGGTGCTAGAGGCATCCATACTCAGCACCTGCAATCGGCTGGAGATTTACACCCTGCTCCGTCATCCGGAGCGGGGTATCTCTGCTGTCGGAGCTTTTTTAAGCCAGCTCTCCGGCTTGGCGGTCGAGGAGCTCACACCGCACTTATTTACCTTTCACCACGAGGAGGCGATCAGCCACCTGCTGAGGGTTTCAGCCGGCCTCGATTCTCTAGTGCTTGGGGAGGGGCAAATCCTCTCTCAAGTAAAAAAAATGGTGAGGCTTGGCCAGGAGCACCACTCCGTTGGGCCAATCCTCAATCGGCTGCTTACCCAGGCAGTTAGTACCGGCAAACGGGTCCGTACAGAAACGAACCTTGGCACCGGCGCTGTCTCGATCAGTTCAGCGGCGGTGGAGCTGGCCCAGCTCAAGGTGGGCCAAGCTCGAGGCCTCGATGAGCTGGTGCCCCTTGATCAGGAGCAAGTGGCCGTGGTGGGAGCAGGGCGCATGGCCAGGCTGCTGCTACAGCACCTTCAGGCCAAGGGCTGTAAGGGACTCGTGCTGCTTAACCGCACGGTTAGCAAGGCGGAACTACTGGCCGCTGACTTCCCAGCACTGCCAGTTCAGTGCCGTCCCCTTGACGACTTGGACCATTGCCTCAGCACCTGCTCGCTGGTTTTCACCAGTACCGCTGCTGACACACCAATCATTACGGCGCAGCGCCTCAGCGGACTGAATCGCCGCTCCAGCTTGATGCTGGTAGACATCGGCGTACCCCGCAACATTTCGGCCGATACGGCTGGCCTGCCCGGCGTGCAGTCCTACGACGTTGATGATTTGCAGGAGGTGGTAAACCGCAACCAGGAGGCTCGGCGCGAAATGGCAGCTGAGGCCGAAGGGCTGCTGCAGGAGGAGTCTCGTGCCTTCCTGGAATGGTGGGACGGGCTTGAAGCGGTGCCGGTTGTAAACCGCCTCCGGCGCCAGCTGGAAGACATCCGTGAGCAGGAACTCCAGAAGGCCTTAAGCCGCATGGGTCCAGACCTCTCAGCCAGGGAGCGCAAGGTGGTTGAAGCCCTCAGCAAGGGCATCATCAACAAGATCCTGCACACGCCTGTTACCAACTTGCGGGCCCCCCAGCCGCGCCAGCAGCGACACAGCGCCATGAGAGTCCTCGAGGATCTCTTTGAGCTGCAGGAGCGTCCGCCAGAGCCCTGAACCAGCCCCAGCCTGCGGCACTGCAACAGTTCGTGCCGCAGGTGATCAAAAGGCTCGCCCAATAGCAGGACGCTCAAGTACGGTCAGCCCCGAGACCCGCTGGTAGCAGGATTTATGAAGCGTGTACTGGCGATAATTCTGGGAGGTGGTGCTGGTACCCGCCTTTACCCGTTGACCAAAATGCGGGCCAAGCCAGCAGTGCCACTGGCAGGGAAATATCGGCTGATTGACATTCCAATCAGCAATTGCATTAATTCGGAAATCAACAAAATCTATGTACTTACTCAGTTCAACAGTGCGTCGCTGAATCGTCACCTGACGATGAGCTACAACCTTTCGGCTGGATTTGGCCAAGGTTTTGTGGAGGTTCTGGCAGCCCAGCAGACCCCAGAAAGCCCAAGCTGGTTTGAGGGCACGGCGGATGCAGTCCGTAAATACCAGTGGCTTTTCCACGAATGGGACGTTGACCACTACTTGATTCTTTCCGGTGACCAGCTATACCGGATGGACTACAGTCGTTTTGTACAGCACCACATCGACACCGGCGCCCAGCTCACTGTGGGTGCCTTGCCCGTTGACCCCGCTCAAGCCGAGGGCTTTGGCCTGATGCGCACCAGCCGTGATGGGCGCATCCAGGAGTTTCGCGAGAAGCCCAAGGGTGCGGAGCTGGAGACGATGCGAGTCGACACCCAGGCCCTTGGCCTCTCGCCGGAGGAGGCGGCCAAACGCCCATACCTCGCCTCGATGGGCATATATGTATTCAGCCGTGACACCCTCTTTGACCTGCTGAGCAGCAACCCAACTTCAACAGACTTTGGCAAAGAGATCATCCCCGCCTCCCTCGCCCGCGGCGACCGGCTCCAAAGCTTCCTCTTTGACGATTACTGGGAGGATATCGGTACTATCGGCGCCTTCTATGAAGCCAACCTGGCGCTTACCGACCAACCCAACCCGGCCTTCTCCTTTTACGACGAGAAGTTCCCGATTTACACCAGGCCCCGCTACTTGCCCCCCAGCAAGTTGCAAGACGCCCAGGTAACCGCCTCGATAATCGGTGAGGGCTCCTTGCTCAAGGCCTGCAGCATTCACCACTGCGTATTGGGTGTGCGCTCCCGCGTTGAAGACGAGGTGGTGCTCCAGGACACCCTGGTGATGGGAGCCGACTACTTCGAGTCTTCCGAGGAGCGCCTAGCTCTGCGCGAGCGTGGGGGCATCCCCCTGGGCGTGGGCAGGGGCACCACTGTTAAACGGGCCATCCTCGACAAGAACGTGCGGATCGGCAACAACGTCACGATCGTCAACAAGGACCACGTGGAGGAAGCTGACCGACCCGAGCTCAATTTCTATATACGCAACGGCATTGTGGTGGTTGTCAAAAATGGGACCATCGCTGACGGCACGGTGATCTGAGCAGGGGAAGCTGCCAAGGTGTCGGGCCAAAAACCAGGAGTTGCTGACACCTTTGCCACCAAGTTGTGACGGATGCCTGGGCTGACCAGCACGCTTCGCCACACTGTCGCCAAAAGCTTCAAATTCAGTCATGGGTAAGGCGCATTTCGGCCTGATCGGCTTGGGAGTGATGGGGGAAAACCTCGTCCTCAATGCTGAGCGCAACGGCTACTCCTCCGTTGTCTTCAATCGCACCAAGGCAAAAACCGATGATTTTCTGGCAGGTCGTGGTGCAGGCAAGGACATTGTTGGCGCCGCGACCCTTGAGGAGTTTGTGGCGACCCTGGAGCGTCCACGCCGCATCCTGATGATGGTCAAGGCGGGCCAGCCCGTTGACGACACAATTGCGGCAATCTCCCCCTTCCTTGAGGAGGGTGACCTGCTGATTGATGGCGGCAATTCTCTCTACGCCGATACGGAACGGCGCGTTGCCGAGCTGGAGAGCAAGAGCTTCGGCTACATCGGCATGGGCGTCTCCGGTGGCGCCAAAGGCGCCCTGGAAGGGCCGAGCATGATGCCCGGTGGCACCAAGGCTGCCTACGACGCCATTGAACCGCTGGTGCGCAAGATGGCAGCCCAGGTAGACGATGGTCCCTGTGTCACCTACATCGGCCCCGGGGGCGCTGGTCACTTCGTCAAAACGGTGCACAACGGCATCGAATACGGCATTGAGCAGATCCTGGCTGAGGCCTACGACCTGATGAAGCGGGTTGGCGGACTGAACGGCGACCAGATGGCCGACGTCCTGGCCAGCTGGAATCAAACCGAGGAGTTGGCCTCATTCCTGGTGGAGATCACCGAGGTTTGCCTGCGCACCAAGGATCCCGAAACCGGTGCCGATCTGGTGGAGGCGATCGTGGATGCGGCTGGCCAGAAGGGCACTGGTCTTTGGACCGTGGTGAGTGCCCTGGAGATGGGTGTACCCGTGCCAACCATCTATGCCGCCCTCAATGCCCGAGTGCTGAGCTCGCTGCGCTCCGAGCGACTCGAGGCGGGCGCCCTGCTGCCAGAGCCTGCCGCCCACAGCTTCAATCTTGGCAGCGCGGCAGATGACATGGCTCCCCTGCGCGATGCCTGCATTGCCGCCTGCATAGTCAGCTATGGCCAGGGCATGGCCCTGCTGCAGGAAGCCTCAAAGCTGCACGATTACAACCTCAATTTTTCGGCCATCGGTCAGATCTGGAAAGGGGGCTGCATCATCCGTGCCCGCTTGCTGCAGCGAATTCAGGATGCCTATGGCGCCAACCCCAGCCTGGCCAACCTCATGCTCGACCCCTGGTTTGCCGAGCAGATCAACAGGCGTCTGCCCGGGCTGCGGCAGGTGGTTGCCGGCGCTGCCCTGGCGGGGATTCCCGTGCCCTGCTTAAGCAGCACCCTTGATTACATCGACAGCTACCGCAGCGCCCGCCTACCCCAAAACCTGGTCCAGGCCATGCGCGACTGCTTTGGCTCCCACACCTACGAGCGGGTCGACAAGCCTGGCAACTTCCACACCGAGTGGCTGGACTGAACCAATGACCCCAATCACTCCAGGCTCCAACACTCGCTATCGCCTGGTGGTGGCTGAGTCGGCAGCTGAGCTCGCCCGTCAGACGGCCCAAGCCCTGGCCTCAGAGCTTGATCAGGTATTGGCCCAGCGCGACCGCGCCCAGATAGCACTGGCCGGCGGAGAGACACCGAAGGCGACCTATCGCCTACTTGGTCAGCAACACCTGCCCTGGGATCGGGTCGATGTGTTGCTCGGTGATGAGCGTTGGGTGCCGAGCGACGACCCCTCCAGCAATGCCCGCATGTTTAGGGAAACATTGATGGCGGAGCTCCCCGCTAGTAAGGCCTGCTTGCATGCGGTTCCCACCCAGCTCGCCACCCCGGAGCAAGGAGCGGCAGCGTACGCAGACCTGCTGCAACAGCTGTGCGGCAACTTCCCACCAGTGTTGGACGTGGTGCTGTTGGGCCTCGGCGACGATGGTCACACCGCCTCGTTGTTTCCAGGCACCGCTGCACCGGGGGTGCGGGACCGCTCCGTAACCCTGGGGCAGGGCAAGGGTCTACCCCGGGTCAGCCTTACAGCCCCAACCCTTTCAGCAGCGCGGCGGGTGGTCTTCCTAGTGAGTGGCACCGGCAAGGTGGAGGCCCTGCAACGGTTACTGGACCCCGAGGAATCATCTCTGCGGACCCCAGCCAAGTTGGTTCAGCCCGCCAGTGAGGTGCTGATATTTGCTGACCAAGCAGCAGCGGCTGGAGTCAGCCAATGATTTCCATCGCCAGCGGCGACGGCTTTATTGGCTGGCATGCCTTAAACGACACCGTGATGGGTGGTCGCAGCCAGGGAAACTGCCGGATCGCCTCAACAGGGCTGGAGTTTGAAGGCACGCTCGTTGAGGAGGGAGGGGGCTTCATCAGTTGCCGCTCGCCTCTGTTTTCTCCCCCTCTCGATCTCTCGAGTTGTGAGGGGCTTGAACTTGAGCTGGTTGGTGCTGGCAGACGCTTCAAGTTGGCGGTTGCCTGCGCTGACGGTCTGGCCGGACTCACCAACTTGATCCCTGGGGGCCTGCGCTGGGTGATCGAATTCGCTACGGAGCCTGAGGGGCCCAGCCTTGTGAGGATTCCCTTCGCGGATCTAAAAGCCTCGGTGCGCGCTAAGCCGGTGGGGCTGCCCATGAAATTTGACCCAAGCCGGATCACCAGGCTGCAACTTTTGCATTCACGCTTCGCCGATGATGGCGGCTTAAATGCTGGCTTCCGCGCCGGTCCGATCTACTTACAACTTCGCGCTGTACGTGCCTACCCCTGAGCTAGTTAATAGCAACCTGCAACAGCTGGTGGCAGCCGCTGCCGATCTCTGTCGCAAGCCATTGCTTCACGCCGTGCTGCCCCTGGATGACACTCAGCGCTGCGACGATTGCAACTTGAGACTGGAGGTAAGACAGGCCGATGGACAGCGCTATCCCGCCGCCGATCTCGAAATTGAGATCTATCGCAGCGGTGATGACCTCAACCTCACCCTGGCCTGGTGCCACGACCATCAACGCCCCCTGCTTTGGCAGGGGAGCCATCCGGTGTGGATGGAGCCGGAGTCAGGGCTCCGCTGCGAGCGACCAGTTGATGGTGCCCCCCTGGAGGCTTTGGCACGAAGACTCAGGGCCCTGTTAGTGCCGCTGGACTGAGGCCTGGCTTTGGCTATTAGATCTCATCGGTCACCGCACCCCGGCTGCTGCTACCAACCAGGCGGGCATATTTGCCAAGCACCCCAGTGCGGTAACGGGGCTCAGGCTTGACCCAGGCCGAGCGCCGCCGAGCGATTTCCACATCAGGGACATTGAGCTGAATTAGCAATTCGATGGCATCGACCGTGATGCTGTCCCCTTCCTCAACCAGGCCGATGGTGCCCCCCACGGCAGCCTCGGGTGCAACGTGACCCACCACCAGACCGAAGGAACCGCCTGAAAAGCGGCCATCGGTGATCAGGGCCACCGAATCGAGCAGGCCCTGGCCCACGATCGCAGCAGTAGGACTGAGCATCTCCCGCATGCCAGGGCCTCCCACCGGGCCCTCGTTGCGCACTACCACCACATCACCGGGGTTGATCTGCTTATCAAGGATTGCGTCCAAGCAGGATTCCTCGCTTTCAAAAACCCTTGCTGGACCGGTGATTACAGGATTTTTAACCCCACTGATCTTGGCCACCGCACCTTCTTCTGCCAAGTTTCCCTTGAGAATCGCTAGGTGCCCTTTGGGATAGAGGGGGTTGCTAAGTGGACGGATCACGTCCTGACCAGAGGGGGGCTCGGAAGGAACAGACGCCAACAACTCAGCCAGAGTTTTGCCCTCGATGGTGCGGCAATCGGCATGCAGTAAGCCCGCATCAAGCAGCAGCTTCATCACCTGGGGTATGCCACCAGCCTGATGAAGGTCAACGGTCACATAGCGGCCACTGGGCTTCAGATCGCAGATCACTGGCACCCGCTGGCGGATCGTCTCAAAGTCGTCGATGGTTAGGGGTACTCCAGCGGTGCGGGCCACCGCCAGTAGGTGCAACACGGAATTGGTAGAGCCGCCCACCGCCATGATCACGCTGATGGCATTTTCGAAGGCCTCTCGGGTGAGTAGGTCACTAGGCAAGATGTTTGCCTTAAGTGCATCAACCAAAACCTCTGCGCTGCGAGCAGCACTCTCTGCTTTCTCAGGGTCCTCTGCAGCCATGGTGGAGCTGTAAGGCAGGCTTAACCCCAATACTTCAAAGGCTGCACTCATAGTATTGGCAGTAAACATGCCGCCGCAACTGCCGGCACCTGGACAGGCATTCTTTTCAATAGCAGTGAGCTCTTGCTCATCAATACGACCACCGCTGTATTGACCGACAGCCTCAAAAGCACTTACTACCGTGAGATCACAGGCTCCAAGCTTGCCAGGTTTAATCGTGCCACCGTAGACAAAAATGGAGGGAATATTCATGCGCGCCATGGCCAACATGGCTCCTGGCATATTTTTGTCACAACCACCAATTGCCAGCAAGCCATCCATGCTTTGGGCGTTGCAGGCAGTTTCAATCGAATCGGCAATTACCTCGCGGCTCACCAGGGAATACTTCATTCCCTCCGTGCCCATTGATATGCCATCGCTCACCGTGATGGTGCCAAACATCTGGGGCATTGCACCGGCTGTATGAAGAGCCGTCTCGGCGCGCTGAGCTAGCTCGTTTAAGCCCAGGTTGCAAGGTGTAATTGTGCTGTAGCCATTGGCAACGCCAATAATCGGCTTGTTGAAATCGCCATCACCAAAGCCAACAGCCCGCAACATGGCGCGGTTGGGGGAGCGCTGAATGCCTTGCGTGATCGCAGCGGAGCGGAGCATGGTGGTGGGTTGGGCTTGAAGAAACCTACCCACCGGGGCGATAGGCCCAGAAGACTTAACCCTGGATGGTCATGGTCTCCAGTTGACGGCGCACGTCGTCGATCGCCTGGTTGAGCTCATGGACCCGATCGTGAAGGTCCCGGTCCGTCCTGGTAAGAGCCGGCGAGGCGGCGATTCCAGCGGCGCGGGCAGGCCGGGCTTGGTGCCGGCGTCGCTCTGCCTCAGCCAGCAACCACCAGGCAAGGCCGGCAGCACCAATAACAGCACCTGCCAAGACACTGAGGCTGGAACTGCCTCTAGCAGGGGTGCCGCCGTTGTGATTACCCATAAATCAAGCCCTTTCTTCAGCGAGCCTAGGTATCGGTGGGCAGTTCATCCAGCACCGTGCCACCGAACAACCGCTGCTTCACATCGCCGATACCCGGCACGATCGCACCGGCTTCGTTCAAATCTGGATCAATGCCAGCGGCGTAAATGGTGAGGCTCCCGTGCCGCTCCCCCACAGCCTTGAGTCCTGGCCCGGAGGCCAGGGATGTAATCACTCGTAAGCGATCGCCCGTCACTCCTAGGGCTGAAAGGTCATCAAGCAGATGGAGCAGGGATTCGCCATCTCCTAGTTCCGCTAAGAACAGCAAAACTCCACAGCGGGGGGGGATGGGCCCGGCTGGAGGGGTTATCACACCGAGGCTTTCTTGGAGGTGGAGCACCTGGGCAGAAGGAAGCACTGTTTGGCCGCCCTGCCAAAGGCCAAGCCCAGCGGTTAGCAGGGGCATTGCCAGCAGGGGAACCGCCGGATCCACCACGTCCGCCTCTGCCGGAGCAAGTGGTGATTCCAGCTGGATGCGCCTGTGGGGCAGCCAATCGCGCACAGCCTCATAAGTGAGCCAGCGACCTAGCTCGGCAGTAGCGGAGGCGTAAAGAGAGCTAGGCGTGTGTCGATCGCGCAGTACGCCAAGCCAGTGGCCAATCAGGGGGTGGGGGGGAACCACCACCCGCAAAGCCATCACCATGGTTGCCATAACTTGATGATTCACCGTAAGTGCGCGCCCATGAGCTCGAGATCTGAAAGCCGAGCGAGTTGGTCTGGTAGCTGGCTGCTGGCCGCACTGGCCCTAGTGCTGACCTGGTGCCTGGGAGTCTCTCCGGCCACAGCGATCACCGCCCCAGAGCTGCGCAGCCAGCGTTCGCTACAAGACCTCCAACCCGACATGCACGGGCGCAACCTTCAACAGCAGGAGTTTTTGAAGGCGACCCTGACGGGCTTCGATCTGAGCGGAACCGATCTGCGCGGAGCTGTTTTCAACAGCAGCGACCTACGCGGAGCCAACCTGAAAGACGCCAACCTGGAAGACGCGGTGGCCTTCGCAAGTCACTTTGAGGACACTGACCTAAGTGGTGCTGTGCTGCGAAACGCCATGTTGATGCAGAGCCACTTCAAAGGAGCAACCATTGAAGGAGCTGATTTCAGTGACGCGGTGCTCGACCTGCCTGAGCAGAAAGCACTCTGTAAACGCGCTGCCGGTGTCAATCCGAGCACCGGAGTCGCTACCAAGGAAAGCCTGGCATGCCGATAGGGCCCCTTGCCGATAGCATCTAATTTCCGGTTCCAGTGGGGATCAGCCACTGGAGGTAAGGGGGAAAGGTCGGTGGAAATCCGACACTGTCCCGCAGCTGTAAAGGCCTTGGCCCGCGAATCTGCTCCAACTTTGGGGCCTGCTTGCGAACCATTGCCAAGTCAGAACGCCCGCCGGTTTTGTTCTTCCTACGGCGCGGACCGGTCCATGAATTTGACAAAAACACCACCCCACGGCCAAGCACTGGGCCGTTGGCTACTAGGTGCTGGCCTGGCAGCAGTCGGTATTGGCGCCATGAGCCCAGTCCAGGCGCATCATTTTGCTGATGTCAGCCAGCTGCAACCCAGCACGATCAATGGCGTGCTGAGTGGCCTCGCCCACCCAGTGCTGGGCCCGGATCATCTGCTTTTCCTACTGGCACTTTCCTTGGTGGGGTTGCAGCAACGGCTTGGCTGGAGCCTGGGACTACTTGCTGTTGGCTTGCTCGGCAGTGCTGCTGGACTGCTGTGGCCAGGGATGCCAGGCGCTGAATCCCTAGTGGCCTGCACCCTCATTGTTGAGGCACTGGTGTTGCTGCGGCGGTTGCCGCCCCTGCTGCTGCTTCCCGCCATGGCCTTGCACGGATATGTACTAAGCGGCCCCGTATTTGGCTGGAGCGCCATGCCCGTATTGGCCTACGGCACGGGCCTGTTTCTTTCCCAAGCAGCCCTGCTTGCGCTGGCACTGATTGCGTTGCGACCTTTGGGGGCACGCCTTTCTTCCACCCAGCTGCGCTGGCTTGGTTTCGCCCTAATGGCCCTTGGGGGCACCTGGGCCCTGGCGGGTTTGACTGCCTGAGATGACAAAACAAACTGGAAGGCTGCCTGTCACCGTGGTGACAGGCTTTCTCGGTGCGGGCAAAACAACCTTGCTGCGTCATCTGCTGCTGAACAGCGGCCAACGTCTGGCTGTGCTGGTTAATGAATTCGGCGAGGTTGGTATCGACGGGGAGCTGCTGCGCAGCTGTGGTTTCTGCCCCGAGGATGAGCTCGATACCCGCCTGGTGGAGTTGGCAAATGGCTGCCTCTGCTGCACTGTCCAAGACGACTTCTTGCCAACCATGGAGAAGCTGCTTGAACGAGCAGACAGCCTCGATGGGATCGTGGTGGAAACCAGTGGTCTGGCGCTACCGGAACCACTGATTGCTGCCCTGAATTGGCCGCAAATCCGCACCCGCATTCGCCTCAACGGCGTGGTGGCTGTTGTTGATGGCGAAGCCCTTGCAGCAGGCAGTGTGGTGGCAAATCCAGCCGCTCTCGAAGCCCAGCGGCTTGCTGATCCAAGCCTGGATCACGCTTCGGCTATCGATGAATTGTTTGCCGAGCAGCTTGAGGCTGCCGATCTGGTTTTGATCAGCCGCGCCGACTGCCTATCGGCCGGCGAGATTGATCTGGTGCATGAGGGCCTTGCCCCCCAGCTGCAGCCAGGAGCTGTGCTGTTGTCGATGGGCAGGGGTGTGGTCTCCCCAGAGCTGGTGCTGGGCCTTGAGCCCCGGCAGCCGACCACCACAGGCCATGACCATCACGACCATGACCATGACCATGACCATGACCATGACCATGACCATCACGAGCATCACGATCACACCCATGTCGCCATCGAGTCGCTTGCCCTCGACCTACCTGGCGATTTCTGCCGCGTTGCCCTTGAGCAACAACTGCTGCAGCTAGTTGGTGATAGCGCCCTGATCCGGCTCAAGGGGCGACTTTGGCTTTCAGGTAAAAACCGACCGCTTCAGATCCAGGCTGTTGGACCGCGGTTGGAGTGCTGGTTTGAACCAGGAGTTGAGCAGGCTGCTGCCTCCCAGCAGGCCCCAGGCCTGGAGCTGGTTTTGCTTGGCTTCCAACTTGATCGCCCTGCTATCGAATCCTGCCTAAACCAGGCCCTGACCGGTGAGCTGGCAGCTGCTACTAGCTGATCAATCCAAGGGGATATCCCCTTGGGCGCATAGCCCGTTCCAGCAGAGCGCAGGCCCCGCAATCCAGCTGGTATCAACCGGCAACCACCCAGCTGAATCAAGCATCTGCACCGTGCCGCTGCCGTCGTGGCGGAAGTCAATTCGACGTGGGCCGAGCTCAATCGTCCACCGAATAGGCAACTCACCTGCCGGGGCTTCAACGAGCATCGTGCATGGCTGCCAAGGACCATCAGCCAGACGGCACTGCAACGGCTGGGCCAGCGCAGCTGGCGCACAAATGGCTATCAAGCCTGCCAGCACTGCCCTGCAGGCTGGCAAGAAGCCAATAGGAACTGGGTTGAAGCGCCAAGCCACGGCTGAAATGCCAGGGGGCTGCTTTCAAGCTGACCAAAACTGACGTCAGCGGGCCATCGGGCTGCCAAGATTTAACAAACCTCCTGCTCCTCTGGTGCCACTCTTCCGCGCTCGCGTTCAGGTTTCACTTCGGCCCTCGGTGCTTGATCCGGCTGGCGAGGCCACCAGGGCTGCAGCAGCCCGACTCGGCGTCGACGGCGTCCGCAGCCTGCGCATCGGCAAGGCAATAGAGCTGGAACTGGAGGCTACGGACAAAACCACCGCCCAAGCTCAGCTGGAACTACTCAGTGATCGCTTGTTTGCCAATCCTGTGATCGAAAATTGGCAGCTAGAGCTGCATGAAAAGGCCGGGGAGGAGCAGCAATGACCATTGGCATCGTGGTGTTCCCAGGCTCAAATTGTGACCGGGATATGCGCTGGGCCTTAGAGGGGTGCGTCGGTCTACCGACCCGGTTCCTTTGGCATGAGGAGCGCGATCTCAGCGGCCTAGACGCAGTGGTGATCCCTGGCGGCTTCAGCTATGGAGACTATTTGCGCTGCGGTGCAATTGCCAGGTTTGCCCCCGTATTGGAGTCGGTGAAGCTTTTCGCTGAAGCAGGCGGTGCGGTATTGGGTATCTGCAATGGCTTTCAGGTACTCACAGAAATGGGGTTATTGCCAGGGGCTCTCACCCGCAATGCTCGGCTGCATTTTCTCTGTGAACCAACACCGCTGAGCGTTAATCCGGGCAACTGTCGCTGGCTGAGAGGGTATAGCGAGGCAGAAGCGATCGTGCTGCCAATCGCCCATGGGGAGGGGCGATACCAGTGCGAGAGCGAGCAACTGGCTGAGCTCGAAGCAAATGGTCAGGTGGTGTTGCGCTACTCAAGCAATCCCAACGGTTCGGTTGGTGATGTGGCGGGCCTAACCAACGCAGGCGGCAATGTGTTGGGTCTGATGCCCCATCCGGAGCGCGCCTGCGACCCGATCACAGGGGGGCTAGACGGATTGAGACTGCTTAGCAGCCTGCGCAATTGAAGGCTGGCAAACTCGACACATAACAAGCGGTCGTAAAAAAGGGGGCCAAAGGCCCCCGGATTTGATCGCTGAGGATCAAAAAATTGAAGCTTGATAGAAATCAGTTGACGGCGGCAAAGAACTCCTTGCTCTTAACCGGGTCGGGATTCATGGTCTTATCACCTGGGTTCCAGTTTGCGGGGCAGACTTCGTCGGGGTTGTTGCGGATGTGCTGGAAGGCCTGCAGCAGACGCAGGGTCTCGTCCACACTGCGGCCCACGGGCAGATTGTTGATTGTGCTCTGCATGATCACGCCATCAGGATCAATGATGAACAGACCACGTAGGGCGACTCCGGCTTCCTCATCGAGGACTTCGTAGGAGCGGGCGATGTCCTTCTTGAGGTCGGCAACGAGGGGATAGGCAATATCACCAATACCACCGTTCTTACGATCTGTCTGAACCCAGGCGAGGTGACTGAACTGGCTATCTACTGAAACACCCAGCACTTCGCAGTTGCGGCTGGAAAAGTCGTTGTAGCGCTCGGAGAAAGCGATGATCTCCGTTGGGCAGACAAAAGTGAAGTCGAGGGGATAGAAGAACAGCACCACGTATTTGCCGCGGTACTGGGAGAGACTGATCTCCTTGAATTCCTGATCCACTACGGCGGTGGCTGTGAAATCGGGAGCCTGCAGGCCAACTAGCCGGGACATGCTGGTTAAGTAAGTGAGGACTGGGCACACTGGGGACTTCAGTCCAAAGTCGGATCGACTACCAGTTGCTGTTCACAATTTATCACATGATCCAGGCTGGCGGGGCCATAGGCTGATCCTTGTGATGTCTATGGGAGTGATGGCGATGGCTTGGGAGCCGAGTGTGCTGCGGAAATACAACACGACTGGGCATTTCCGTCTGCTTAGCCAGCTGCGCTCTGAGCTGAAAGGCAACCCTTTGGTCCGGCCCAAGGAAGGCCAGAGCATCGGCGAGGTCAATCGCAGCAAGTCCTTGATTCGGGCAATTGAGGGGCGCTCCCAGGGCTATGGCCGTGGAAGACGGGGTGGTGCTGCCATAACTGCTGGCGCCTCCTCCGCCTCGCCGGATGTTCAACAGCTAAAGCTTGATCCAGATCCGTTTGAGCTGGTGAGCAGCATGGCAAGCGATCACGGCGACGTGGCCTCATTTCGAGAAAGGCTCAACACAGTCGAATTGCGCTAGTAAGCAAATAGATAGAAAATAAAAAAGGGCCTGAATCCAGGCCCAGTCAAAGAAATGGCTCGGGGGAGACTTGAACTCCCGACCTTGGGGTTATGAATCCCACGCTCTAACCAGCTGAGCTACCGAGCCGCTGATTGAGTTTATCAGGCTCTAGGTGGCAGGAAATGGAGTGGGTTGGCAGCCCCGGAGCTAGGGGGGTGTACCTCGAAGTGCAGGTGGGGGCCGGTGCTTCGGCCTGTGCTGCCCATATGGGATATCAAAGATCCCTGTTCAACATCCTGCCCTACCCGGACCATCAGACGGCTGTTGTGGCCGTAAAGGGAACGGCTGCCATCGGCATGGGCCAGGGTCACCAAGTAGCCGTAGCCGCCGTCGTGCCAGCCAGAGAAGACCACGCGACCAGCCTTGGCCGCCACGATCGGGGTCCCCACGTTGTTTGCCACGTCGATGCCCTTGTGCATGCGGCCCCAGCGCCAGCCGTAACCGGAAGTAAAAACTCCCTTGGTCGGCCAAATCCAGCCCTGAGCTGAGCTAGGGCCAGAGAAGGGCTTGTTGAGCTCATCAAAACCAGGCAATTCAGGCCAACTGATACCACCGCTAGTGGTTGGCTTGAGCCCCAGCACCATGCGGGTGCGACCGGATGATGCCTGGGCTAGCCGTACTTGGCTGCCGACCACAAGACGTGCGGTTTCAAGGCCAGGATTCAGACGCAGCAGTTCCTGCAGGGTCAGTCCATAGCGCTGAGCAATCTTTACGACCGTGTCGCCAAAGCGGACAACAGCACGGTCCTCCACAGGCGGCAGGGACTGGAGAGGGGGTGTACGACGCAACTCACTGGTATCGATCGCTGCCAGCTGCTTTATTTGCCTCGATTGCTGGCTGGGGACAACCAGCCAGTCACCTTGACGGAAATGGTGGTCTTCGTTGACGTCATTGAGTTTGGCCAGCCGCTCTTCATCAAGCTTGAGGCTGCCGGAAAGCTCTTCAACGCTGATGGGCTGGCGCACCTTTACCCAGATCTTGTCGATGCTGGGGGCAGGTAGGGCGGCGATCAAAGAATCAACAGAAGCCTTCTCGATATCGGCGGGGTCAAGAGCTGCGACCACTGCCGGCAGGGCAATGGCGCAGGGGATCAGGAATCGCAGAGTCGTTTGCAAAGGCTTCATGCAGTTCATTCAGTCGGACAAAGCTTGTGAAGAAGCCGATATCCCCAAGCCGGCCAGACAGTAGCGGACGGAACTCAGCGCCACAAGTGCTCCTTGCGACAACAAACGCGGACGGGCTGACCAGATCCCTGTCACTTCAGGGGATCACGCCAATGTCAGCAAGTTCTGTTGTCGTAGCGCCTCAAACAACACGACCCCAACCGATACGGAGAGGTTGAGGCTACGCACTCCGGCCTGCTGGGGCCGCTTGGCGCCTGACATTGGGATCGTGAGGGCGGCATCGGCCGAGCCCAGCACATCCGTTGGCAGGCCGTCGGTTTCGCGGCCAAACAGCAGCCAGTCATCGGGTTCAAATTGCCAACTGGTGTAGGGCTGGCTTGCATGGCTACTAAGGGCGATCAGGCGACCGCCGCTGCGGACTCGATGATCAGCAAACGCTGACCAGTCGACATGGCGCTGCAAGGACACCAGGGGCCAGTAGTCGAGGCCAGCACGTTTGAGCTGGCGATCATCGATTTGGAAGCCCAGGGGCTCCACAAGGTGCAGCTCCGTGCCGGTGGCGGCGCAGGTGCGAGCCACATTGCCTGTGTTGGGTGGAATTTGCGGCTGGAACAAAACGATCCGCGGCACGATTAAGGGGGTGGTACGGCAAAACCCAGGTTGCTCAGATTGAGCGCGCGGCCCGCAACCACAAGCCAGATAGCAGCGCAGAGGGGGGCAAGCTGCTGCTCCAAGGAGCCAAGCCGATCGCGAAATAAACCGCCGATCGCGGTGGCTGGCACTACGCCCCAACCAGTTTGCTCACTCACGAGCAGCACGGGCACCTTGCAGCGGCTCAAGCTTTGGCCAAGGCCTGTACAGCGCTGTTGCCAAGCAGAAGCATCGAGCTCGAGGCCAGCAGCGACCCAGGTGCCGAGGGAATCGACCAGAGCAAACCCAGGCGGGCTTAGAGATTCAAGGGCGCCGGCCAAAGCGCTATCAACCTCCAAGACGGTCCAGTGCGGTGGACGTCTAGCGGCGTGGGCCTCAACCCTTGCCAACCAGGTTGCATCGTCTTGTGTTGGCCGAGGCCCGGTTGCCAAGTAGGTAACCGGTAGGCCCGACTGCATAGCGAGGTGCTCGGCCCAGCGGCTCTTGCCACTGCGGGCAGGACCAAGCACGAGCGTGCATGGCTGGCAAAAATCAACCACCACCATTCATGTTGTGGAGCGTGGCCACAGAAGAGGGTGATACACGGTTGAGATAGCGGAAAATCCAGTATTTGAACACAGTTGCTAAAACCACCGGGAAGGTGGCAATGAATAACATTATGAAATTCTCTTGGGCGGGCAGGCCGAGGTGGTTAGCGACGCCATCCAGCAGTACTGTCCAGCCCTCCGGGCTGTGAAAGCCGACAAAAATATCGGTAAACAAGATAATTCCGAAGGCCTTGGCGCTGTCGCTCAATCCGTAAACGAGCTCATCAAGAAAACCGCGCAACACCTGAAGATCACGGCGACCAAACAAGCAAACGCAAACAAAACCAACCAGACCACCAAGATCGGCAAACACGTTCTTAATGGCGTGGGTGCTTTCCAGATCGGCTTCATCCTTTAGCGTCTGAGCCTTGTTCGCCAGCTGCATCTGCAGCTCATCACGGGTTGGCAGGGGATTGCCGTTTAAAAGGGCATCAAATTCAATCTCCGCCTGGAAAAGACGCAATTTCTCAACCGCCTTTTCCTCAAGTTTTGGTTTGGGATAGGTAAGAAAAGCGTTGTCTGGAGCGAAGCGATCTACTAGGGGCGAAACCACATAGGTGCGGCTGATCTGCTGAACCAGCACCGGCACCAAAATCAGCAGTAGCAGGATGCGCAATGACACCAAAGTGGAGTCTCTGCGCCGGCGAAAGCCCGCCACCACATTCGCTTCTGCCTCGGGGTCGAGCTGGCGACGTACCTGATCAACAACACCAATCAGGCTGCGGGGCAGAACCTCAGGAGAGCGAGAGATGGCAGGCAGAGGATCCCTACTGGCCGCGTAGCGGGCAACTACAGACTCAATCAGTTGAAACTGGCGGATTTCCTGACCGGCCAGCTCGCCTCGGTGGCCCTGCAGGGTTTGTACAGACTGGCGGCAGACCTCTAGCGCAGCTCGGAAACGACGCAGCAACTGGGCTTGGGCCGACCTGGGAATACGCAGGTCCAATTCCGGCCGTACGGGCCGGTCGTTGTAGTGCTCTAGTTCAATGCTCTGGATGAGCAGGGCAGATTCATAACCGCGCTCCAAATCGTTGCTGAGGTCTAGGGCTTGGGCGCGCCCAAATGCCCCCATCCAGTTGGTTAGTGCCATCGGATCAGCGCGAGAAGACCCACCAGGTGAGCATGGGCACAATCGTGCCAACGGTTAGAAGCACCACAATCCAAGTGAAGGCATTGCTTGACTTCGTTTCCTCCTTCGTGGGGATATTGGTGGGCTGGCTGACAACCTCAGCGGTGATTGGTTCGCCGGGATCCTCACCTCCCTGCAGCACTGTGAGCAGGCGAGTCATGGCATCGAGGCTGCCCTGGCGATAGCGACCACCATCTCGGATCGGCTGGGCCATCGTGGTTCGGGCCGTGCTGCGCAGCAGGCTGGCATCAAGCTGGGTAACCAGACCTGGGGAGGTCACCACCGCCGCACTGTTCGTCTGGCTGTCAATTAAAAAAAGCACCTGGTTGGGCTCGCCCCCAGACTCGGACCAACGCTCCAGGACTGAATTGCCGAGCTGGGAAAGGCTCAGCCCGTAGTCAAGGCGGTTAACGGTGATCAAGTGGGCATCCACCCGCTCTGCTGAAAAACTTTCGAGGGTTTTACTGAGCTCGCCGATGGCTGCTCGGCTCAGCACATCGGCGGTGTCAAGGATGCGTTCCTCGGGAGCGGAGGCCGGTAAACCACTTGCGGCAATTGCCAGAGCCGGGGCAGGCATCCAAATGGCTGCAAAGCCCATAAACAGGGCTGCCACAACTCCCAATAAGGGAAACCGACGGGTCACACGCAGGGAAGGGGGCAACGGTTCAGGCCCAACATGGATCTAGTTTGCCGCCTGCGGGCCCAGCTGTCGCCTCCTGCTTAACCCCCATGGCCCCCTCCACACCCGCAAGGGTCTGTTTTCTCTCTGGGGTGGCCTCCCTAGCCCTGGTTGTACTGAATCAAACAACCGCTACCAGCATCGATCCCGCCCTTGAGCGAGCCGCCGTATTGGCCAGTTTCTTGGCGGTGGCTCTGATGTTGGTGGGTGTGCTCTGGACCCGGGCCTTGCCCGAAGCGGCTGCCCGAGTTGCCCTCGAAGGGGTACAGGGAGTTGAGCTCGCAGATGGGCTACCTGAAGAGTTGGCAGAAGAATTGGGCTGGGGTAGCCAGATGTTGCTCACCGCCACCCCAGCGGCAGCGGTGGTGGTGCTGTGGCAAAACAAGTGTTTGCTGCGCCGCGGCCTGCTGGCGCCGGTGGCCTTTGAACCAGGGGCAATCTGCCAGCGAGCCCAGGAAAAAGGGGCCGCCATCTCACTTGTAGATCTGAACCTCTATCCAGGCCGTGCTGAATTTGAGAGCCTGCTGCCTGGGGTGCCAGCCGTGGTGGTTCAGCCGATTGACTCAAGGGGCTTGGTAGTGCTTGCCGGCTGGTCGCCACGCTGCTTTAGCCGCAGCGATTTGACCTGGCTCGAGGGTTGGTCCCAGCGGCTTAGAGAGCGAATGGAGCCGGCTTGCGGGAATCAGGACCTGATCGGGCCCGGGGGGGCAAAGTCACCCGAGTTTCCACCCGTGCCCCCGGACTGCTGAATACAGCCATCCCCTGCTTAGTGAGCACGCCCTGAAGCCTCTGTGAGCGGGTGACCTGGGCTAGAGCGGTGCGGCGCAGCTCGACAGCACCAAGGGCCTCAATCTGATTTGTCTGCCAATTCCAGCTGCAGCTATTGGCGACGAGGGAATCGGTCGGTTGGGTTAGGCGGCAATTAAGTGGAACCACCAAGGTGTGACTAGGACCAATCGCTTCAAAGCCAGTGCCGCTAAGCCTGGACTGGTCCAGCACAGCGGTGAATGGATGGGCACTGCTAATGCGCTCCCGTGCCAGGTCTAGGCGGGTATGGCTGGCATCAAGACGGCCCTTGCGGCCAGGATCAAGCACCTGCACCGGCGCCTGTAGGTCGATCAGCTGAAGCAGGGAATTACCGCTGAGGGAAGGGGCCGAAAGTGTTTGAACTCCACTAGCGGCCAGACGCCGTTCTCCCCGAACTGGTCCTCGACCGATCAGTTGGCCAGTCGTTGGGAACCAATCTGCAGAACTCAGCGCCAGTTTCAAGCCGACGGCCCCTGAACGCTCCAACAGGGGCAGACCCCGCAACTCCAACTTGTCCTGCTTGATCCAGAAGCGGGCCCGCCGAGCGGACACGAGCAACTCCCCCTGGGAAGCGCGCGGACTGCGGTCCAATTCCATCCGCTCCTGCTTGGGATACCAACGCACACGAGTAGAGGTCACAACAAGTGGCTTGGGCCCAAGTCGCTGCAGCCGGGTCGGGCCCTCCAACTGCACCACTTCACCATCGTTGATGACGGTGCCACTGCTGGCCGTTATTCGATACAGGGGTAGGCCCTTGGCATAGATGGTCCCGCGCAGGTCACGGGCTTGGGCAACACGGCGACCCAGGTCGTAGCGGACCTCCGGGCTGGTCAATTCCCACAGGGGCCGTCCGCTGGAATCCTTCTGGCGCAGGTTGAGGGAGCGGAAGACAAAAGGCTGGGCCGGCTCCTCCTTAGGCACCTGGGGGCGGCATCCAACCAACAGCACGGGCAGGGTTACTGCCGCACCCAGGCTCAGGCTCAGCAGGGGGCACCACTGCAGCCGGGCAGTCGTGGTCACAGCAGTCGTGGTCACAGAGGTGACTCGAGCTCAAGTCGCAACATCACCGGCTGCGGCTCAATCAGGGCCAGTCCTGGCTCTAGCTGACCCCATCGCTGGGCTAGCAGCCAAGGAGAAGCTTGGCTTCCAGGATCGCAGGCAGAAGCCAGCGGGCCACTGGCAAATGGTTCCTGACCGAGCTGGACCAACATCCGATCAGAAAGCTCAGGCAGGAGCGGAGCCAGCAGCACCGCCACCCAGCGGGTGGCCTCGAGCACGGCATAAAGATCCGCCGCCACCAAACTCTCCTGGCCCTCGAGCTTCATTTGCTTCCAGGGGGCCTGGTCGTTGAGGTAGCCATTTGCAGCGATTGCTAGCTGCAGCGCCGCTTCAGCGGCGCGACGGAAGTCCAGGTCGTCTAAGGCCGTATTGACGCTGTTGCCGGCCGCGAGGGCAGCAACGGCCAGGGGGTGATCGGCTTGGGCGGCGGCTCCGGCCGGTGGCACGGCATCTGCAAACCAGCGCCGTGCCATCGAGGAGGTGCGGTTCAGCAGATTGCCGATGGTATTTGCCAAATCGTTGTTGACCAGATCAGTGAAGCGCTGCTGCTGGAAATCACCGTCCTCGCCGAAGGGTATGTCGCGCAGCAAGTACCAGCGCACCGCATCGCGGCCACAGCGCTCAAGTAGCACTTCAGGGTCGAGCACATTGCCAAGGGACTTGCCCATCTTCTGGCCTTCGCGGGTCAAAAAGCCGTGGCCAAATACGCGCTCTGGCAGCGGCAACCCCGCAGACAGCAACATCGCCGGCCAATAAACCGCGTGGAAGCGCAGGATGTCCTTGCCAATCACATGTAGCTGGGCCGGCCAGCCACGCTCCAGCACCTGCTCCAGCACCACTGGCTCCGCCGGGTCGAGCAGGGCCGTGAGATAGCCGAGCAGGGCGTCAAACCACACATAAAAGGTATGGCCTTCATGGCCGGGCACCGGAATGCCCCATGGCAGGTCGATCCGGGAAATTGAAAAATCGCGCAGCCCCTGGGCCACAAAGTTTTCCACCTCCTTTTGCCTGGTGGCGGGGGCAATGAAGCCCGGCTGACGAATCAGGGCCTCGATCTGGGCCTGATAGCGGGAAAGGCGGAAAAACAAATTGACCTCATCGCGCCACTCCAACGGCTTGCGATGGATCGGGCATTCGGGATCCTCACTGCCCGGTGCGTCGTCTTTGAATTCCTCGCAAGCAACGCAATACCAGCCCTGCTGACGCCCCTCAACCACGTCGCCATTGGCCTGCACGCGGTCAAAAAATTGAGCCACCAATTGGCGGTGGCGAGGGTCGGTGGTGCGAATGAAGCGGTCGTTGCTGATTTGCCAACGGTTCCAAAGATCGCGATATCCCTCGGTGATTAGATCGCAATGGGCCTGCGGACTAAGTCCAGCCGCTTCGGCCGTGCGTTGGATCTTCTGGCCGTGTTCATCGCAGCCGGTGATAAACATCACCGATTCACCCCTCAGCCGCTGGTGGCGTGCCACCGCATCGCAGGCAAGCGTTGTGTAAGCACTGCCGAGATGGGCGCGGTCGTTGACGTAATAAAGGGGGGTGGTGAGCGTGTAAGTCATCCTTTTGATCCTACGGAGCGGCGACGGACAGAAAGACTGACTACGAGCACGCCAGCTCAGATCATCCCCTGCGAGGCTTGTGTCAGCCGTGTCCGCCAGCCATGACCCTGCCTTTAGAAGCAGTGGATGTTTTGGTGTGGGGGGGCGGCACCGGCGGCGTGGCCGCAGCAATCCAGGCGGCCCGCGGAGGTGCCAGCACGCTGTTGCTCACACCTGGCAACTGGCTTGGGGGCATGGTGAGCGCCGCCGGCGTTTGCTGCCCCGATGGCAATGAGCTCACCCCTTGGCAGACCGGTCTCTGGGGAGCCTTTCTGCGCGCCCTTGAGCAGGCGGAGCCCGAGGGACTGGATCAAAACTGGGTGAGTTGCTTTGGTTACCGGCCCGCCAGCGCAGAAGCAATCCTGCAGGGCTGGGTAAGCGAACTGGCCAATCTGCAGTGGTGGCCAAGCTGCAGGCTGCTGGCGGTACAGCGTCAGGGGGCCCGCATCACAGCAGTACAGCTGGAGCACAAGGGTGAAAGCCAATGGCTGGGCTGCAAAGTTGTGGTCGATGGCAGCGACCGCGGCGACCTGCTGCCCCTAGCGGAGGCTCCATTTCGACTCGGCTGGGAAGCCCAGGAGCAATGGGGCGAACCCAGTGCCCCCAGCCTGCAACGGCTGCAAACGGAAGCTTTTTTCAAGCAACAACCCGTGCAATCACCCACCTGGGTGGTGATGGGTCAACTCCAGAGCGAAGTGTTGCCGCCAGCTGCTGTCCCACCGCCTTTGGCTGCGCCATTTGAACTGGCCAGCGAGGCCTTCGGTTTAGAGCGCACGATCAACTACGGGCGCCTGCCAGGCGGCCTGGTGATGCTCAACTGGCCGTTGCACGGCAATGACTGGCACCAGGGGCTGGAACGCGCCTTCAGCGCTGATGAAGCGGAGCAAGCTGCGTTAGCGGCCGAAATGCAGTCCTACAGCCTGCAATTTGCAAGAGCCCTTGAGCAGGCAAGTGGGGGGTGGCTTCAACTGGGCCATGCCTTTCCTGCTGAAGCCGGCAGTCCTGCCCCCTGGCTGGCTGCCATGCCCTATTGGCGAGAGGGTCGAAGGCTGGTGGGCCGCTCGCTGGTGCTGGAACAGCACCTGCTCCCCCTAGGCAGCTCTGAATCCCAGGGGCCACTGCCGCTCAATGCCAGCGGCGAACTGGAGTCGATAGCGGTGGGCAACTACGCCAACGACCACCACTACCCCGGGCCTGACTGGCCCCTGGCACCTAAAAGCATTCGCTGGGGCGGGCGCTGGAGCGGCACTCCCTTCTGCATTCCCTACGGCGCCCTGCTGAGCGCTGAGATCGACAACCTGCTGGTAGCTGACAAGGCCTTCGGCAGCAGCCACATGGCCAATGGGGCCACCCGTTTGCAGCCCCTAATTCTGAACATCGGCCAGGCGGCCGGTGCGGCAGCGGCCCTGGCGGTACAGCGGGGCATCCCCCCAGCTGAGCTTGCTCCCCTGGCAGTTCAGCAGTGCCTGATCCACGATCACCGTGCTCCAGCGGCGGTAGTGCCGCTCTGGGACACCCCCTGGCATGCCAGCGATTGGTTAGCCCGCCAGCTGCAGCTGCTTGCCAATCCCGAACTCCTCCAGGCCAATGGCCAAATTGGGCGCCCATTTCAAAGACCCCTAAGTCCGAGCCAGGGCCATCCCGAACCCAGGGAGTCTCTGTGGCAAGGAAGGGTGCTGCCAGACGGCCAGGGCGGCTACACCTTTGTGAGCGAAACCGATCTCAGCAGTGATAACGCCAAAAGGGAGTGGCCCCTAATCAGCCTGGAGCCAGGCCTGAACCGCTGGCTGCAGAACCTTGATAAGCCGACCCAGGCCAAGTTGATTGGCTGTGCCAATCCATGGGGGCCGTGGTTGCGGGCCTCGCGACTGGCCGCGGATTAGCCCGTGGCCTGCAGTCGCAGTTGGTCGCGCAGGGGGTCTACCGCCTGAACTCGCAGTTGCAGCAGATCGCCTGGGGAAGAGCCGGCTGGACACTCGGCCGCCAGATCCATGGCCAGGGCATCAACGTGCACCAGCCCCAGCCGGTCCTGGGGCCGCAGCCAGCGCAGGAAACAGGCCTGCCAATGCTCACTCCCGTGGGCCGCAAACCACACCTGCTGCCAGTGACGCTGGTCTTCCCGGCTGATCTGCGTCCCCTGCCTGAGCGGACCGTCTAGGTCGGAGAGCAGGGCGGCTAGATCGGCGGCAACCATGGGCTGGCGCGCCTCTTGAATTGCCAGCAGTTGCCGTTGCGCCACAAGATCGGCGTAGCGGCGAATCGGCGAGGTGACTTGGACATAGGCCGGCAAGCCCAGGCTGAAATGGGGGCTTGGCTCGGTGCCGGTATGACCGCGACTAAGACACCGCTTAATGGCGCAATTGCGTACCGGGCCAGCCGGCAGGGCTGCCAGCTCGGCCTCCGGCGGCAAAGTTGCGGTCAGTTGGCTGCGATAGGGCAGGGCTAGTGCTTGCTCTTGGCCGAAACCGGCCACCACCGCGCCCGCCAGAATCATCGCTTCGGCCACCATCAATCGGGCGGGGCTGGGTTCGGTGATCTCAAGCTGGGCAGCGTCTCCCTGGGCCCGAATCCGACCCTCCGGCTGATCCAGCAGCAGGGCACCCTGGCGCACACGCCATTGGCGGCGGCGCAGCAGCAGGTCGTGCAGGTCGGCAAGATCGCGCTCCTGAGGCGGGGCAAGATCGATCAGATCATCGGCGTCGCCATAGCTGAGCCGGTAGGTGGGCTTAACCCAGCTGCGCTGCATACCCGAAGCCTTAACAGCCCCATCGCCATCGAGTTCAACCCAGATGCTCCAGGCGGCACTGCGATGGCCTGCGCGCAGGCTCATAGGTCCGGTGGCAAGCGCCTCCGGGAACATTGGCAAAATTCCTGATGCCAGATAAAGACTGCTGCCCCGCCGTCTTGCTTCTAGGTCGAGGGGCGAATCCAGCGCAATCAAGCGACCTGGATCCGCGACGTGGATCCAAATCTTCACCTGGCCAGCGGGGGTTGTTTCCAACGCCAAGCCGTCGTCTATATCGCAGGTATCAGCGTCATCAATGGTGACGCTGCGCTGGCCGCTCAGGTCCAGACGCTCGGCATCGCCTGGTTGTTCAATCTCAGCGCTAGCTAGCAGGCGTTCGGCATCAGCCAGTAGCTCAGCAGAAAAACCTTGCTCCCAGACCGTGGCTCGTAGGGACGGCAAATTGTGGGCTTGCCACTGGCCTAGATCAACCAACAGGTGGCGAATTGAACCCGTATCGGCCGTTACTTTGGCGGCCTGCAAAGCCTGGCGCAGGGGAAGGGGTAGGGGAGTTGTGCAATCGCCTCCAGCCCAATCAATCAATAGCTCAAGCTGCTGGCGCTGCTCGGCGCTGAGCAGTTGCAGATCAAGCGGTTGACGCTCGCGCAGCTGCTGCTGCCAGCGCATTTCAGCCTGCTCCTGGAGCACCCGCAGCCGGCGTTCTCGCCGCAGACGGCGCAGATCCGCCAGGGGCCTGGCCTCTACGAGGTTTTGGCGCAGACGAAACAGGGTTTGGGGACCGAGACACCAGCGCCAGCAGGCAGCAATAGCTAGGCCATCCCGTCGCGAAGACACCAGATCAACCCAGTCGCTCAGCTGCAATCCCTGAGGTTCAGCCTGCATCAGGTTCCAAGCTGCCGCGAAATCGCTTCGAGCAGGCAGCACTGCCATCAAAGCGTCGTCACTGATCGACCACGGAGCTTGACTAAGGCGCTGGGGTGGGTCGCACTCGCCAGAAAACGCAGCAAGCAACAAGAGTTGTCGCAGCGGCTGGATCTGCTGCCTCGCGCTTGTACCAATGGCTAAAGAGGCCTTGTTTGAGGCCACAGCCAATACAACAGCAAGCTGGGGACCGCGCTCATCGCCCAGTCCCACCAGATCGCCAACTTGGAAGGTTGCAGCCGCCAGGGGAGAGGCCTCAGCCTTCGGGATTCACAAAAGGCAGCAAGGCCACAATGCGTGCACGCTTAACAGCGTTGGTCAGGTCACGCTGCTGTTTGGCTGTCAGGCCAGTGAGCCGGCGGGGCAGGATCTTGCCGCGCTCGGTGATGAACTTCTTGAGCAGATCGACATCTTTGTAGTCGATCGGATCGCCAGGCTTGATTGGCGACAGGCGCTTTTTGAAAAAAGAGCTGGACATGGATTACGAAGGCGAGTGGTGAATGAAGCTGGATCTGACCAGTACCTGACGGGCTGGGGCAAATCAAGTTGAAACTGATGAATGAGTTCCAAAGCTGGGGCCCAAGCCTGAATCACTTGATTTCCTTGTGAACCGTCGAGGAGTTGCAGTGGGTACAGAACTTCTTCAGCTCAAGCCGTTCGGTGGTGTTACGGCGGTTCTTCTCAGTGGTGTAACGGGACACACCTGGAGAACGCTTTGCGGGGTTGGACCGGCATTCGGTGCACTCGAGAGTGATCACGATCCGGACGCCCTTGTTTTTAGCCATGAAGGACGTTGCGCCGCTGGAGCGATGCGAAAGGACAAGTTGACACCATACCTGGCGGTAGTCCCACCCCCCGGTTGATCCCTAGGATCAACGATCAACACATCAAGGGCTATGCGGGTCTCGCTCCAATGGCTGCAGGAGCTGGTGACCGGCCCCGAACAAGCCCTCGCTCCAGGGCCGCTAGCCGAGCGTCTGTCTTTGGCTGGTTTTGAGGTAGATGCCATAGAAGACCTGGCCGCCCAGGCCGGCGGTGTCGTGGTGGGCTTCGTGCGTGACCGCCAGGCCCATCCCAACGCAGACAAGCTCAGCGTCTGTTCAGTAGATATCGGCGCCGCCGAAGCCCTGCAGATCGTCTGCGGGGCAGCGAATGTGCGGGCTGGCATCCATGTGCCCGTTGCCCTGGTGGGCGCCACTCTGCCGGCGGTCAACCTCACGATCAAACCAGCCGAACTTCGCGGTGTGGCCAGCAGCGGCATGATCTGCTCCCTTGCCGAGCTTGGCCAGGCGGCAGATGGGGAAGGAATCGCCATTCTTGATGAGCTGCTGGAGCAGGTGCCCCCCTTGGGCGCAGCGGTGGGACCAAGCCTGGGGCTGGATGACCAGGTTTTGGAGTTGGCGATTACCGCCAACCGACCTGATGGCCTCTCCATGCAAGGCATCGCCAGGGAGGTGGCGGCCCTGGTGGGCGGCCAAACCCAGATAAAGGCCCCTGAAGTTGCCGCACCAAGCCAGCCGCTGCCTCTTTCCGCCAGTGACCGGCTCGCAGTTGAGGCTGGGGGGCTATTCAGCATCACAGCCCTCGACGGGCTGAAGGTCGCCCCGTCGCCCCTCTGGCTGCAACAGCGCCTGCAAAAGGCCGGCATTCGCCCAATCAACAACATTGTTGACATCACCAACTTGGTGATGCTGGAGACGGGACAGCCCCTGCACGCCTTCGACAGCAAGCGCCTAGCTGTAATCGCTGGACACAGCGAGCCCCAGCTAGCCAGCCTGGGGCTACGCCAGGCGCTTGACGGTGAGGAATTCACCAGCCTGGACGCTACGGAACACAAACTCAGCCCCGAAGCCCTGGTGGTTACTTACAGCAACCGCCCCATCGCCCTGGCTGGCGTGATGGGTGGTGCGGATGAAGCCGTAAATGAAACCACCACCTCTATATGGCTTGAGGCTGCTGTATTTGCTCCCCAGGCGGTGCGCCGCTCCGCCCGCAGCGTTGGCATACGCACTGAAGCAAGCAGCCGTTTTGAGAAGGGGTTGCCCAGGGAGGCCACCCTCTCTGCTGCAGATCGGGCCGTTGCCCTGCTTAAGCAACATTGCGATGCCAAGGTTTCCGGCCGCTGGCTGCATCAACGAGACGAGCAGCCAATCGAGCCATTGCAACTGAGGCGTGACGCCCTGCACAATTTGCTCGGACCTGTCCAAGACGGCGAAGGCTATTCAGACCTAACTGACGACAGGATCGTCCAGACCTTGACGGCCCTTGGTTGCCAGCTGGCTGAGGAGCTTGATGGTGAGGGTTGGCGCGTCACCGTGCCCCCCTCGCGGTTGATGGATCTGCAGCGGGAAGTTGATCTAATCGAGGAGGTGGCCCGTCTGGTTGGTTACGACCACTTCGCCTGCCACCTACCCGACCCACTGGAGCCTGGGGGCCTAACTCCAGCCCAGCAGGTGGAGCGCCGCCTACGCCGCCAACTGTGCGCTGCCGGGCTGCAGGAGGCCTGCAGCTTTTCCCTGGTGCCGGCTGCAGCTGGGCGCATAACCCTGGCTAATCCCCTGCTAGCTGATTACGGCTACCTGCGCGACAACCTGCATGGCGAGTTGCTCGCCGCTGCACGCCGCAACTTGCAAAGTGGGCAGCCAGGTTTCTGGGCTTTTGAGATCGGCCAGGTGTTCAGCAGCGATGCCGCCAGGTCTGATCGCCAGCTGCTGGCTGGGGTTATCTGTGGCGAACGGCGAGGTGAGCGCTGGAGCAGCAGTGGCAAACCCCAGCCTCCCAGCTATCACCAGGCCCGCGGCCTGTTGCAGCAAGCCCTGGTGTCGCTGGCGATTCCAATCGAAGATCGCCCCCTTAGCCAGCACCCGTTGCTACACCCGGGCCGAGCCGCCCAGCTGGTAGTGGAGGGGCGGCCCCAGGGCTGGTTTGGCCAGCTGCACCCGGAGCAGGCCGAAAAGCTCGACCTGCCGCAAACAAGCATCATCTTCGAGCTCGAACTCGATGCCTTGCTCATCGCCGCCACCCGCCGCAACCGCTGGCAGCCAGCCTTTGCCCCCTATGCCACCGTTCCCGCTTCGGAGCGAGATCTGGCCGTAGTTGTGGCAGCCAGCACGAATTCAGCTGAGCTGCTTCAGGTGATTCGCAAGGCCGGCAAGCCGCTGCTGGAGCACGCGGAATTAGTGGACCGCTACGAGGGTGGTCAACTTGCTGCAGGCCAGTGCAGTCAAGCCTTCCGCCTGCGCTACCGCGATGCCAGCCGCACCCTCACCGATGAAGAGGTGGAAGTTGCCCACTCCTCAATCCGGGCAGCCCTGGAAAAGCAGCTAGGCGCCCTGTTGCGCAGCTGATATCCAGGCGGCAGCAGGTCCACCCCTACTCCGGCTCCGCTGCCTCGGGCTGCGGGGTTGGGATGCCAGCTCCGATACGGCTCAGAACGGTCAAAGTCTCTACATGGCTTGTTTGGGGGAAAAAGTCGATCGGCTGAACGCTCTCCAAGCGATAACTACCGCCGCCAACCAGCAGGGCCAGGTCCCGGGCCAGGGTGGCGGGGTCGCAACTGAGGTAGAGCAGGTGGGCAGGGGGGCGTTCGATGATCGCCTGCAGGGTGGCGGGCTCCAGTCCCTTGCGGGGGGGATCGAGAAAGACCGCATCGCAGTGCACCAGGTGCTCAGCCAGGCACTCGGCCACCACTCCGGTCTCAAATGTGGCTGATTCACTTAGGCCGTTTTCGCGGGCATTGGCCTTGGCTTGGTGCACGGCCTCGGGGCTTAGTTCAATGCCATGAACGTGCCAGCCAGCCGCAGCCACCGGCAGGCTGTAGGTGCCAATGCCGCAGTAGGCATCAACCATCACGCCAGGCGCAGAGCCCGCAAGGGCGGCAAGCACCAGGGGCACAATTCGTTCAGCCTGCCTGGTATGGACCTGGAAAAAAGTGTCTGCTGCAATGCGCAGCTCGAGGTCGCAAAAACGCTCCAGCACCCAGCCCCGACCAACCACCACGCGTGTCTCGGGACCCATCAGGGTGTTGGTAGCTAGGGGTTGCAGGTTCAGGCAGACCCCCACAAGGTTTGGCCAGCGGTGCATCCATTGGGCAGCCAGGATCTCGATGCCCTCCAGGTCTGGGGTGCTGCTTACCAGGGTGATCAGCAACTCGCCGGTATAGCTGCCGATTCGCAGGGCCAGATGGCGCAAGCCACCCCCCTCGCGGCAGTCGCGATCAACGGGCCAGTCGCTGGTCTCAAGATCCGACTTAAGCGGTGCGATCAACGCGTCCAGGCGCGGATCAAGCACCGGGCAGCGGTTCATATTGACAATCTTGTGGGTGCCAGGGCGATAAAAGCCAGCCCGCAACCGCCCGTCCTCGCAGCGCTCAAGCGGGATAATCGCCCTATTGCGATAGCCGAGCCCTTCTGGCGCAGCCATTAACGGCGCAACATCGGTATCAAGGTGGGCAATACGCCGCAGGGCATCAACGACTTTTTGGTGCTTCCAGTGCTGCTGCGCCGAGTCGTCGAGGTGCTGCAAACTGCAACCACCACAATCTTCAGCAAGGATGCACGGAGGTCTTCGCCGCTCCGGTGCCGGCTCAAGCACCTGCTGAAGCTCAGCTAACCAGTGGCGACGGGCCTTATGGGTGAGGCGTACCTTCGCCTGCTCCCCAGGCAAGGCACCAGCTACAAAGAGGACCCGATCTGCGAGGCGGGCTACGCCCTGCCCGTCATGGGATAGCCCGGTGATGGCCACCGTCACGGTCATGCCGGTGGACAGCTCGACGCCACTGCTCATGCCACCACCTGCGCCGTTGCCAAAGCTTTTAGTGCCCACGCCCGCCTACCAATCCTTCACCCTACGTCGTGCAAAGGGGCGTTACACCTTGCGGCGGGGCACGGTGATCTTGCTGCGGAGTCGATACAGTGATGCTCGCGTGTGGTCGCTGCGATGAGCGTCGTTCGGGATCTGATCCTTCAGGCTGATGATCAGCTGCGGTATCCCAGTGGCGGCGAGTTGCGCTCCATGGTGGAGTACCTCAGCCGGGGAGCCGAAAGGCTGGCGGTTGTTCGGGTTCTTACCGACAACGAGAAAAAAATTGTTGATGAGTCGGCTAAGCAGCTCTTCCAACGCAACCCCGACTACGTGGCCCCCGGTGGCAATGCCTACGGCCAAAAGCAGCGGGCCCAGTGCCTGCGCGACTACAGCTGGTATCTGCGCTTGGTGACCTACGGCGTTCTCGCCGGGAGCACCGAGATGATTCAACAGATTGGCCTGGTCGGTGCCCGTGAGATGTACAACAGCCTGGGCGTACCCATGCCAGGAATGGTGGACGCAATGCGCACCATGAAGGAAGCCTCGCTTGCCTTGCTGAGCACAGACCAGGCCTCCCTTGCGGGGCCTTACTTCGACTTTTTGATCCAGGGCATGCAAACCAGCACCTGATTCAGACAATCCAAACCAGCCGCAAGACCCGGAGGAGCGCCTGTCTCGTCCGGGTCTTTTTATTGGACTATTAATGCGTCCCAGCCGGGACGCAAGAGAATCACCGCTTGCCCGCACGGATGGAGCGACAGGGCGTTGTTCAAGTTTTGATCTCTGGCGGCCGAGCTCGCACCCCACCTAGCACCCTTCTGCAAAGTCTCATCCAAGACGCATTTAGGGTCCCAACATGTGACCCAATTGGGATGACAGGAGATCCCGTCAGCCAGCTGCTTGGCGCCATCCACAGCCAGCAAGTTCTGGGGCTTCAACAAGCCTCACGAGTGGCCAGAAATGTCTGCGTACCTGTGTATGACACAGTGACGCAAGCACTTCAAGCAAGCTGCTGCAATGACTTTGAAACGAGACAGGCCATCTGGACCAGCCCACATCAGGTGACTGGACAAGCTGTTCAGCCCATTTTCTGGCCGCAGCAATAAGGAAGCCATAGAGGGCTATCCCCTAGGGACATACAAGTAGAAATACGGAAAAATTGGAAATCAGCCCAACTAGGCACGATCACCAGGGGAAATGCTCGCCTGCAGCCGGCTCAGCTATCTCATCCAAGACTGATTACTAGTCCAAACTCAAGACCAAGCTAATCAGGCCACGAATCCATATTCCCACCCTCCTCGGCCGAGACTTTTGACGAGACCAATAATAAATCTCTTATGAGAACAGCTAGATAGATTTCCGTCCAGCATCTGGGCAATCAAACGCTTGGCCTATAGAGATGCTGTAGCCAAGCAAGACGCAAAGCCACAGATCACTAGTCTCACGCAAGAATCAATCCAAGACCCATTACGCGTCTCAGCCAGGACTTGATATACGCGTCTATTCGTTGCGGTACAGCTCTTTCAGCAGCTGGTAGGCCTCGTTTAGGCGCCGCATGGTGTCTTCCGTGCCGCCAGAGTCGGGGTGATGGCTCATCGCCAACTCGCGGTAAGCCTCCCGTATTTGTCGCAAGGTGAGACGCTGGCCTGGTGCCGTTGGCAGTTGCAGCAGCTTCAAGGCTCCATGCAGGGTCATGGTGTGTTCCAGAGTCTGGAACGATGTGCCTTTACGTCGCTTGCGGAAACGATGAACAAAGCGCCTGATCAGCGTTGGTAAGCGAAGTTCCAGGGTGGAAGTGCTGAAGGGATCCTCCAGCAAACCTGCCATCACCATGACTCGCTCAAAAGTTGCGGGTTCCCTGCCCCAGCTGGGAGCCGTATTAGCCACCACATCGCAGGCAAGCGACCAAGTAAAAGGGCGACCCTCACTCTGATCACTCTGGGCCCAAATGTCCTGAGCTAACCACACCATTGCGGCTTCCAGTACCGCCTCATTGGCAACCTTGCCGTAGAGCTCAAGCCAGTGGTCACGAGCTCTGGCCAGGGAGCGTTTGAGCACATCACCGCCTACATGGGGGAGGGGTTCTTGCGCCAGATCCATGGGTTGGCGTAGGGGCTGCAGACTGCGCTTGAGCTGGTCAGATTGACGCCTGACAAAGCCAGGTAAGTCAATGCCGCTCTGACGAGGGCGCACTTCCGCTGCCATCGAGGCATCAACGTCGAAGTTGAAGGCAAATTCCGGATCAGCTGATTCCAGATCCAGGCATAGGTCTCCCCCGGAGCCCCTGGTCATCAACACCAACGCCCCCTGTTCGTTGAAGGTTGATTCCAGGCTGGTTTGTCCGCTCAGATAGCCATCAGGCAAGTGATTGCCGTCGTCGGCAAGAACTGAGGTCTCGACCTCCTCACTATTTGGGAAGATCTCTTGTAGCAAACGCTCAAAAGTATCTCCGCGACTGCGGATGCCCCACTCCGCCCGCAGCGCATCAATTTTATCGAGCAAATCGACCGGCAGCTCCAGACTGAAGCGGCGACGATTGGGGTCCGCCGGCTTAGCCATGCCTAACGGCCAATAAGGCCGCGCATCATCTCCTGCTGCGCTTCCAGGGCCTGCTGGTAGCGATCAACCAAGGATTGATTCCCAGGTGTTGAAGTCTGGTTGGGGGAATAACGCGGCTGTGAAATAGGCGGTGGTGGCGGTGGATTTGTTCTGAGGGGCGGCAGGCTGGGGAAACGTGGTTGCAGCACCAACGGGGTCATTTCTTCTGATCCATCCTGACCCTCAAGATCTTGATCAGGAATCGCAGGCAGGGACTGGGGGGGCCTCATCGCCGCGGGGGAGGCTGTGTTGCGAGCCAGCTCAAGCAAACGTTCTCGCTCCTTGACCATGGCTACCTGACTGGCTGGCACGATGCTGAGTAGGTGACCAGGGGTGGCATCGGCCGGATATACCAAACTGATCCGAACTGGGTTGGATACACCCCCCCGAAGATTCAAAGAGGTGAGAGGCAAACTTTGGCCAGAGCGCATGCCAACGTGCATTTCTTGAAGTCCTTCCTCTGTGCGCACTTGCAGTGATCCCCTGAAGGCGGTGAAAGGTTTACCAGTGCCTGAGGCGGTGGGGTGGCTGAGAACCAACTCATAGGGGCCAGCCCCCTTGAGATTCAGATCGACATCAAAGCGAACGCCGTAGGTGCCCACATTGTCTAAGGATGAATCCAGCATGCGGCTTGCAAGAGGATTTACCTGGATCTCGCGGGTACCAAAATTATGGCGATTAGTACTGGTTAGGGGAATATGTAATGGGCCTTGCTGCGCGAGATTGTGGGTGAGGGTGGCTTGGTATGCATCACCTATGGCGACACCTCCCACACGGGAGAAAATGCGGCGGCTTTTGATGTCAGCAATGCGGTTCAGATAAACCCTGCCCGGGGCAAGACGGCCCTGATCCAAAATAGAGATTAGATCCCAGTCGCTATTGGGGTCTTTAGCCGCAACAACAGCCATCTGAAAAGGTCCATCACTTCTGCCTTTCAACAGGGCGTTAGCAATGCCGAGCGCAGGCAACTGGGTCTGAAATAGGACAATGCGGCTGCGAGCAGGAATAGTTATTTCCTGATTAAGTTTGGGATCTAGGCGACCGCGCAGAACCTGCACAGCGGTTGCATCTCCAGGGCCGGTATTCCAAGGACGAGGCCCGAGAGGTCTTACACCCATCTTGTAATTGACAAGATAGGGCGCCTCAAAGCTGTTGCGAACTGCACCGTTCTCAAAGCGGATGTGCACTGCCCGCAGGCCGGGATTGATCAGAATCAGCCCTAGGGTGAGTTCTGGACGCCTGGCAGTGGGCGATAGCTGGCGGCGGTTGGGGGGAAAATACTTGTGGTGCATGTGCACCCCAAAATCACCGTTGAAGGTGAATTCGGCATTGCGCAAGGGCCGGCCAGTCTCTTCGGCGTAGGCATAACCCGGCGCTGTGTTGATCAGGATCCCGGGGCCTTCAACCTCCTCAGGCTGGTTCGAGTGCAGAACCGGCACCTTGTTGAAGGTGCCGTTTAGGGGACGGGCCTGCTGGCCCGCCATTAGAGCTACGTAAGCGGCCGCTGGCAACGCCTGCAATAAGCCGAGGGGAACCCCCAAGGCAGCTGCTATCAGCAGTTTGAACGGCCGCAACGGAAATCTGGAAATCAGGGGGTTGGGTTTGAGTGCAATGGCCCCGACTCCACAAGGGTATGACGGGCAGTCGGTTGCAAACCCAGATTGAGAGCTCTTACAGGGGCTTGGAAGGGAACTGACCGAAGGGTGTTTCGGGGCCATCGCTGGGGGAGAAACACGACACTCGGCAAGCCCGTCAGGCTCGCTAGAACCTTAATGACCTTTCCTACTTTCTCATGCTTCCCCTCCTGGGCTGCTGTGGCAGCGTTGATGACGGTGGTGCTGTTAGCTGGAGGCGTCACCAAGAGCGCAAGCTGCGCATGCTTCAGTTCTGGCGGGACGGTGTGGAACGCCAGCTGGCAGCCGTGAATGCCTCGATCAGCACGCTGGAGCGACAGATGGAGCGCGATGCGACCTCGGCTGGCAGCTGAGAGTTGAAAACGCGTCTGCATTGAGCAGGGCGGCGCGCATCTGTGCCAAGCCCTGCTTGAGCCTCCGCTGCACGGTCATCGGACTCACCTGAAGCAGCGCTGCCGTGCGCCGGTAGCTCCAGCCCGAGAGCACTACCTTCTGGATCACATGACGTAATCCGGGCTCAAGGCAAGCCAGTTGCTGACGCACTTCAGCTCCCTGATAGTCCCAGCCATCCGCGCCGGTGAATTCAGACTCCCAGGACCTGCCGCTACAACCCTCCTGAAGTCTGGTTTCCTCATAGCCAGTCTCCAGCTCAAGAGGCCTGGCCAGCGCTTGTCCACGTAGCAGTTCTTGCCATTGTTCAAGGCTGAGCTCCAGAGCTAGGCGCAGATCTTCGGCACTGGGCTCCTGCCCATGGCCACTGCTCCAGCTGGCCTTCAGTTGACGCAGCTTGTCGTGCAGCTCCATCTGCCGGCGCGGTAACCGCACGGCTGATGCCGAATCGCGCAAGTAATGCAGGATGGCGCCCCGGATGTGGGGTCTTGCAAAGGCCTCGAAAGGAGTTGCTGTTTGCGGTTGATAGAGCTCAGCTGCTCGTAGCAGGCCCATCAGACCCACCTGAACCAGGTCGTCGAGGGGCTCTGGACAGCGGCGGCTGTAGTGCACAGCAATTGGCGTCACCAGACCGCGGTACTGGTTCACCCTCTGATTACGTTGTTGCAGGGCTCGGCGGCTGAGGGATTTGTTTTTGATCGATTGGGTCATGGGCTGAAGTTGGTTTGGCAGGGTGTTTGTTCCCTTCCTTTCCAACCAGCCGCGGCGGGGCCCTACTGCGCAACCGAAAAATTACGGAATGTCGATCACAAGCCCTTGTCGGGGGCAGCGGCAACCGCCTGCAGTAAGTACCAAGGGCCCTCTCGCTCCAGCAGCTCGAGATCGGACCTTTCCGTGGCCAGCAGATAGCCAGCAAAGGCGAGGGCATTGAGGCTGAAGCCAGCGCAATGTTCCTGGGTGCGCCGCACAGTGAGCAGCCAGTTATCGTCGAAGAGCAGGTTGTATGGGTGCCTGGGCTGGGAGTCCTGGTGGGGATGGCCCAAGCCCAGCTGCTCGGCATGCTCCAGGTAAAGGGCGGGTAGATCCCTACCCCCGAGGGCATCTGTGCGGCGACTCAGCCGATAGGCCCAAGGCCAGGGCCGCTCGCCCCTATCCAGCTGAGCCTGGATTGCCGCAGACAGGGGTGTGCTGGCTTCTCCAACTCGGCGGGGCAGCAGCTGTAGATGCCGGTGGGGCTGGCTGGCGCCAGAGGCGGCACAACTGTTGAAGAACCACAGCCCACCGGTGTCACTGGCCAGGAGAGAGACCCCGCGCCAGTCGTCCGCAGAAAGCCAGCCGCATTGCGGCTGCCAGGAGTCCGTGATCAGGAGCAGATGGCCCGCCTGCACTGGATATTTGTTGAGCAGCACCACATGGCCGCTGCTGAGCCGTTCCACTTCCAGAGCTTGCTCCCAGGGCAAAAAGGGATTGGGCTTAGGGCCACCACGGCGTAGGTGTTTGGGGGTGGTGCTCAGCAAACGCCGTAACACAAATGGCTGGTGCTGTGGGGCAGCTAGGACCTCGGTAGCTAGGGGAACCAGGGAGCCGCTGGCCTGCGCCTGGCTGGATAACTGCAGCGCCTGCTGCCAGATGCGCTCAGCTCGCACCAGCCTTGAGGCGCGCCAGAGATGCTCCCTGGTAGTAGTGACCAAGAATCTGGTTGTAGCGATAGCCCTGCTTAGCCAGATCCTGGGCGCCGTGCTGGCTCATGCTTGCGCCGAGATGGCCGTGGGCTTCCAGGGATATCTGGCGGTTAGCGGCATAAAGACTTTCCACGATGGCGCCCTGATAGCTGAGGATCATGCCGGCAGTGCTAGCGGCAGCCTGGCGGGTGCGTTCGCTGCTGCTGGATAGGCCCTTGTAGGCCTGCCAGCGTGTTGTGTCACCAAGATGCCAGTGGCGGTTGGCTGGGCGAGCCATGTGGGCGAGGGCATAGGAGCGGGCGGCTACGGCCTGGGCGCGCAGAGCCTCTAGCGACCAGCTGCTCGGCATCTCAGCTCCAACCACGCCACCGATGTAGGTCTCCAGACCAACGTGATTGACCACCCTGAGCCCGCCACTATCCGGAATCAAACGCAGGCGACCTCCATAGGGGCGGCCGTTGACCAATAGGGAGCTCCCACTGGTCTGAAGCCAGGCTTCTGGCCCCTGGAGCCAGAGTTCACTGAGGTTCACCGAACTGCCGGCGCCACCCTGCTGGAGCAGCTGGCCGTCTCGGCTGACAACCTGCCAGGCTCCGCTGGCGGAGAGATCGGGGTTGGCGCCGGCGCCAAGTAGGGCGACGCGGATTTCCAGATCAACTCCCGGACCCGCTTCGGGCTCAGCCAGGCCGAGGCTGGCAGTGGCATTGGCAGCTGCTTGAGGGGTTGCCCGGCGCGCCTCGAGACGGCGCAATTGCTCAGCTGCGGTAGTCGTGTCTTGCGCCGGGGGCGGCGAATCAATAAGGGCATCCAGCAACTCGCCATGGGCGGCCCCATAGGGTCGGGGAGCTAGGCCCTGGGCCGCAAATCCCACCGCCACCGCCACAACAGCCATTGGGCCAGCCAGCATCAGTCGCCGGCTGAAGAGACCATCCAGGCGTAGTCCTCTCTTTGGGAGTAAATCTCTTTTCTGGAGTAACCCCTGATTCAGGCGCAGGCGACCAGGGAAGCCCAGGACTCGGCTCCGGAGCCATCGGCATGCACCTGCAATGTGCCGTTCCAAAGGAGATGGCCCGAACCGCTAAGTCGGATCATGCCCGAAGAAGCGCCATCGCACACCAACCCCCCCGGCCGCGGCGAGCACTGCCAACCCACTACGGAGCAGCGGCCTAGGCGATCGAGCCAAAAAGGGGCAACCAGCGCGTGGGCAGAGCCAGTAACTGGATCCTCATCAATGCCAAGCCCTGGAGCGAAGAAACGCAGCTGGTAGTCCGCTGGCCGTCCAAGCACGCAGGGACCGTCGTTTATCGATGCGGTCTCGATGGCCTGCATCAACACCAAGCCGGCCCGATCAGAACCCTCTAATTCCGCAGCCAGGCCAGGCAACTGGGCCAGCGCAACCTCTGGCGCTAGCAAGGCCACCCGATAACCGAGGCCTGAGCTCCAGTAGGCCAGGGGTGAGGCTCCTAGACGTTCATGCAGTAACCGGATAAGCGTTGGCGATGGCTCGGCCGGCAGCAGACCAGCGCTGGGCAGCACCAGCTGCCCTGAGCTGCCGCTGGCATCAAGGGCTACCGCCAGGGGGCCACTGCGGGTGAACAGCTCCAATCCCCTGCCGGGCGCCAGCTGCTGCCAGTGGCCCAAGGCCAGCAGGGCGGCGAGGGTGGCATGGCCGCAGAGGGGGACTTCGCAGCTGGGGGTGAACCAGCGCAGCGTCCAGCGGCCTTGCTGCTGCAGCAAAAAAGCCGTCTCAGACTGGTTGAGACTGCGGGCAATGGCCTGCAGGGCAACATCGCCCATGGGCTGGTCTAGATGCACCACGGCCGCGCCGTTGCCGCAACAGGGCCCATCAGCAAAAGCCTCAACCAGCACAGCTGGCAGGGCGACAAGTGGCACGACGGCAGAGCCAGGCAAGCTCATGCTTGCTGCCACTCCGGCCGCAGATCGCGCTCCATCAGAGCCTTGACGGCGGCGGCAGGGGTGGTGCGGCCTTCGAGCACCAGCACAACCTGTTCAGAGATCGGCAGATGCCAGCCTTTACGGATTGCAAGCTGCAGGGCTGCTCTGGCCGTGCGCGGACCCTCAACTGTTGCTGAGATGCGCTCACTTGCCTGCTGTTCGCTGCAGCCCTCGGCCAGAAGCACGCCGCAGCGATAGTTGCGGCTGAGGCTGCTGTTGGCGGTGGCCAACAAATCACCCAAGCCAGCCAGGCCATAGAGAGTGCTGGTGGCACCACCTAAACCCTCCAACACCACACCAATCTCGGCTAGGCCCCGGCAGAGCAGGGATGCCTTGGCGTTCGCACCTAAAGCCAGACCGTCGGAGATGCCGGCCGCTACGGCCATAACGTTTTTAAGTGCCCCGGCGGCCTCGGTGCCAATCGGATCTGTGTTTGTGTAAAGCCGTAGCGAAGTGTCGCTGAGCTGTTGCTGAAAGCGGCGGGCTAGATCCTGATCCGCAGCTGCGATCACACTGGCAGCTGGTAGCCCTTGGCGCACCTCGGTTGCCAGATTCGGCCCACTCAGCACCAGCAAGGGGGCACCCGCCAACTGGTTTGACCAGAGCTGGGTGGCAGTTGCCAGCAGCTGGAGATCCAACCCCTTGCTGCAGCTCAAAAGGGGCAATCCGGCGGGCCAATGGGGAGCCAGCTGCTCAGCCAGGGGCTGGACCCCTGCCATGGCTACCGCCGAAACCACCAGATCCTGGTTGGCAAGCAGCTCCACTGGATTGGTGCCAGAGCGCCGGGACCAACCCGTAACGATGTGACCTTGCTGACCCCAGCGCTCAAGCAGGGTCTGCCCCCAAGCCCCCAGGCCCAACACGGCGATGCGAATGCCCATCGACTCCGAAGCAGCAGGCAGGTAGGCACTGCCATCATGCGGCAGGTCCATGGGTGCGGCTTCAGCTCTGAAATTTTTGTGGCAATGAGCTCAGCTTCGCCCTGGCAGCACTGGCATGGCACAGGCCTAGTGGTGGGGTGTGGCGGTATCGGCCAGGCCCTGCTCCAGGAGCTGGGCCGAATCGCCCCGGGGTTGCAGCTTGTGGGAGCCTCACGCCAGGACTGGCGTTTGCCGGGGGATCCCCTGTGGCGCGGGGTCGGGTTTTTACCGCTGGATCTCACCGACGACTCAAGCCTCTCGGCGTTGGCAGCAAGCCTGGAGAATCGCCCCCCCCTGCGGCTGGTGATCAATACGGCCGGCCTGCTGCATGGGCCCCTGCTCCACCCGGAAAAGCGCCTCAGTCAGGTGAATCGCCAGGCCCTAGAGCGCAGCTTTGCGGTGAATGCTTTTGCGCCCCTGCTGCTGGCCCAGGCGATCGAATCCCTGTTTAGCCCCGCAGACCCATTCCATTTCGCCAGCCTTTCGGCCCGAGTGGGGAGCATCGGCGACAACCACCTTGGTGGCTGGTACGCCTACCGAGCCGCCAAGGCTGCCCAAAATCAGATGCTGCGCACCCTGGCCCTGGAATGGGCTCGCAGAAAGCCAAAGGGGTGTGTGAGTCTGCTACACCCCGGAACCACGGCCACGGGCCTCTCCGCCCCCTTCCAGGCCGGTGTGCCGCCAGATCGGCTGTTCAGTCCAGAGCGCGCTGCTCAGCAGCTGCTCAACGTATTGGCGGTGCTTGGGCCGCAACAGACTGGGCAGTTCTGGGCCTGGGATGGGCAGCAAATCGCCTGGTAGCTCTCAAATCAAGCAGCGTTTGCTTGCAGGATTGCTAAGGAAATCACCTCCAGAGCGGAATCCTCTGTGGCCTCTAAGCGCACAGGTGGCGCCATACCGTCCTCGTAGGCCTCAAGCCAGCGCGGCGCACACACACACCAATGGTCTCCAGGCTTGAGACCGGGGAAGCCATAGGCAGGCGCCGGGGTGCTGAGGTCGTTTCCCTGGGCCTGGCTGTAGCGCAAGAAGGCATCGCTAACGACACAGCAGACGCTGTGACGACCCAGGTCGGCCGCATTTGTACGGCAATGACCATCGCGGAACCAACCTGTCATTGGTTGGCAACCGCACACCACCAAGGGTTCACCCAGCACATTTAGCGAAGCGGAAGCAGGCAGGCTGGAATCGCTCACGGAACCGGGGAAAATGTGGATAGCTCCAGTCTGGCCAGGCAGTTCGGAGGTTGCAGCACTGCTCTGAGGTCAAGCTTCAGAGCTATGTCAAAGGCAACACACCCGCACAAAGTTGGGCTGGGTGGTTGACGGATTCCGGGGGGGAGGCGTTAAAGGTCGAAGAGCGCGTTCACCCTGTCTTTCAGCGCGGCCCCCTTCATGAGCTGGGAATTCACCGAAGACGCGGCCTTTCTGGCCCTCTGCGACGCGTACAAAGAAAGCGGTGAACCCTCCGCCATGGAATTCCTCGCCCACGGCGAAGGGGCTTTCCATTTCCAGGAACTCACCCAGAACGCCGCCGGCGAAGGCATCGACCTGAGCGACTCCTCCAACCTGGAGGAGTTTCAGCAGGAGGTGATCGACGCTCTCGAAGAGCTGTGCAGCTAGAGCTCAGGAGTAGAAAAAAGCAATCTCCTTAGCTTTCAAGCCATCCCATCCGGCAGCCTTAAGCCGGGCATCAAGGCTGGCTTGGTCAAAATGCTTCGAGCCTGTCTTGACGATGCGATTGCGCATTGATTTCTTGACGCCGCTGCGGGCCCGCTGGCTTTCCAGATCCATCACCTCCGTGTAGAGAGCGATCATCTCTGAGGGGATCGGGGTGCCATCCAGGTCGATGCCCGAGGCGATTGCGGCATCAACGCCGCCAGGTCCGGCAATGGCCATAGCCGTTTTGCAAGGTGATTGGCCAGGCTAGAAGCCGCCGCCCCCCTGGTCAGGCGGAGAAGTAACGGGCTTGGCTGTGTAGGGCCACCAGGGCAGTGGTGCTCTGCTCTGGTTCGAGTTGGTCGCTCTCATCCATCGACAGACCAATCCGCTCAGCACCGAGCCAGGCGAGCTGCTGACGGGAGTCGGCCACGTTTGGGCAGGCGGGATAACCAAATGAATAGCGGCTACCGCGATAGCGCTGGGCCAGCACGTCGCGCAGCGGCATCGCGGCGGGGTCAGCAAAGCCAAGCTCACGCCTGATGCGCGCATGCACCCATTCGGCCAAAGCCTCAGCCATCTGGACTCCGAGTCCATGGAAATAGAGGTAATCGGTGTATTGATCGGCTTTGAAAAGCTGCTGGGCAAAGCTGGTGGCGCCTTCGCCCATGGTTACGGCTTGCATCGGCAACACATCGGTTGGCAGCGACGAGCCATCGGCTGAGATAGCGAGATCGCGGTAGAAATCAGCGATGCAATAGCGGTTGCCTGAGCGCTGGCGGGGCAGTTCAAAGCGTCCTAGTTGTTGCTGGCGCTTAGCAGGATCAAACAAGACCACAGCGTTGCCACTACGGCCGCAGGGGAAATAGCCGTAGGCCACCCTGGGTGAAAGCAGGCGCTCCTCTAGACAGCGCCCCATCCATTGCTGCAGAACAGGCTCCGCCTTCTCGGCCAGCATTGCTTCGTAGTCTTCGCGGCTCTGCTGCTGGGTCTTACGCAGCTGCCACTGGCCCGCAAACAGGGCGTTGCGATCTAGGTAGGCAAATACTTCCTGCAGGTCGATCTCATGCTCAGTCAAAACCTGGCTACCCCAAAAAGGTGGCTCAAGGGCGCTCTCTTCGGCCACAGCCGTAGAGCGCTGATCATTTGGTTCGGCGCTGACAGTAGCTTTTGAAGTGGTTTCTGTAGTGGCTTCTGTAGTGGAAATAGCTACGGCTGCAATTGCACCATCCGCCTTGGCAGACTCTTCTGCGGGGGGCTCAGGGGAAGCGATGCCAAGCCCCTCCGGAATCGGTCCAAGGAAACCCTGAAGGTCGTCCCAGGCACCGGCTGCTTTTGCTTCCATCAGGGCGTCCATGAAACGCAGGTCGGCAAATGCGTCGCGACCGTAGATAACCTGACCTTGATAGGCGGCCCGGCAATCACCATTAACAAACCTAGGCGTAAGGGCTGCTCCGCCAAGTATTACCGGCACAGCAATACCAGCCTGATTAAAGGCTTCCAGATTATCTTTCATGAAGGCAGTCGACTTCACCAGCAGGCCACTCATGGCGATGCAGTCGGCCTGATGCTGATGCTGGGCATCGATAATAGCCTCGCAGCTCTGCTTGATGCCTAGATTGACAACCTCATAGCCGTTATTGGTGAGAATAATATCTACAAGATTTTTGCCGATATCATGCACATCACCTTTAACAGTGGCGATCAGGAATTTACCCTTTGCCGAGCTTTCTCCCTCGGCCGTTTCCATGTGGGGCTCTAGATGGGCTACCGCAGCCTTCATGGTTTCAGCGCTCTGGAGTACGAAGGGCAATTGCATCTGGCCGGAGCCGAAGAGTTCGCCCACCACCTTCATACCGTCGAGCAAAAAGGTATTGATGATCTGCAGTGGCGGGTAAGTAGCAAGCGCTTCGTTTAGGGAGGCATCAAGCCCGATTCGCTCACCATCAATGATGTGCTGCTTGAGACGCTCCTCCACCTTTAGGTCGGCAAGAGAAGGGCCTGAGGCCCTAGCCTCCTTGGCGCTCACCCCTTCAAACAAGGTGGTGAGAACGGTCAGAGGGTCGTAGCTGCAAATAGAACCCGGCTCATTGGTCTCAAAGCGACGCCGGTCGTAGATCAGATCGCGGCACACCTGCTGATGCTCTGGACTGATCTTTGCTAGGGGCAGAATTTTGGCAGGACTAATGATCGCCGCATCCATGCCGGCTTCGCAGCAGTCGTGCAGAAATACCGAATTGAGCACAATCCGGGCCGCCGGCGACAGTCCAAAACTCACGTTGCTGACGCCCAGCACCACATGCACCCCTGGTAAGTCGGTGCGAATGCGGCGAATTGCCTCAATCGTGGCCGCACCATTAAGCCGATCTTCCTCAATGCCCGTGGATATCGGTAGGGCTAGGGGGTCGTAGAAAATCTCATGAGCAGGAATTCCAAACTCAACCGCGTCTCGGTAGGCGCGCTGGGCGATGGCAAATTTGCGCTCCGCTGTGCGTGCCATTCCCTCTTCATCGATGGTGCCCACGACCACCCCGGCGCCATAGGCCTTGGCCAGCTCCAGCACCTTGAAGAAACGCTCATCACCATCTTCATAGTTGGTGGAATTGAGGATGCATTTACCACCGGACACCTTGAGCCCGGCCTCCATCTTCTGCCACTCAGTGGAGTCAAGCATCAACGGCAGGTTGACGTTGGTGACAAGACGGCTCACCAGCTCATGCATGTCCCGTTCACCATCGCGACCGACGTAATCGACGTTGACGTCGAGCACGTGGGCGTTCTCCTTCACCTGACCCCGCGCCACTCCCACTAAGCCATCCCAATCCTCCTCAGCTAGCAGCTCGCGCACTTTCTTGCTGCCGCTGGCGTTAAGCCGCTCACCAATGATCAGGAAGGAATTGTCCTGGTAATAGGGCGTGGTGCTGTAGATCGAGGCCGCGGCAGGCTCACCCTGCAGCAGGGGGCGTGCGTGCTGGGTCTGGGGGGTGCGGACAGGTCGAGCAGCTGGATGCAGCTCGGCTGCCAACTCGGTCAATGCGGCGATGTGGGCAGGGGTGGTGCCGCAGCAGCCACCGATCACCTGCACACCTAGATCTTCAACGAAGTGCAGCAACTGCATCTTCATTTCGAGCGGTGTCAAGCGGTAGTGGGCTACACCGCCGATGTTCTCTGGCAGGCCGGCATTGGGGATACAGCTCACCACAAACGGACTGTGCTCGCTCAGATAGCGGATGTGCTCCTTCATCTGCTCCGGTCCCGTGGCGCAGTTGAGCCCCAACACATCAATCGGGAATGGCTCCAGGATTGCCACCACCGCAGCTATATCGGAGCCGACCAACATTGTGCCGGTGGTCTCCATCGTCACGCTCACCATCAACGGCCGTCGCTGGCCGGTCTTGGCGAAGGCGTCCTCAATGCCCTGCAGGGCCGCCTTGATCTGCAGCACGTCCTGGCAGGTCTCGACAATAAATAGATCCACATCTCCTGCCAGCAGCCCTTCGGCCTGCTCAGCAAAAGATGCCTTCATCGTGTCGAAGTCGATGTGGCCCAGGGTCGGCAGTTTCGTGGTCGGCCCCATGGAGCCAGCCACGAAGCGCGGCTTCTCTGGGGTGGAGTAGGCAGCGGCCACTTCGCGGGCCAGCTCTGCGGCCCTCTTGTTGAGGGCAAAGGTCTGGTCGGCGATGTCGTATTCAGCCAGCACCAGCGAGGTGGCCCCGAAGGTGTCGGTTTCGATCACATCGCAGCCCGCCTCCAAAAACTGGCGATGCACTGCCTGCACCGCATCGGGACGGGTGAAAACCAGATTTTCATTGCAGCCCTCAAGGGCAGCGCCGCCGAAATCATCGGGGCCCAGATCCATCTGCTGCAGCGAGGTGCCTGTGGCACCGTCGAACACCAGCACCGGCCGCTCAGGCCCATGCAGGCGCTCAAGAAAGCCGATTCGCTGAACCGGCTGGGGTGCTACTGCCGCAGTCATGTTGATCAACCGTCTACGCGAATCCGGGTTACCCAGTGGTCATAGGCGGAATCGCGGCCTTCCGTGATTGCCGTTAGGCGCTCGCGAATCGCGGTCATTACCGGCCGCTGGCCAGGCATGTCGGTGGTCTCCACCCGGCGCACCGGAGTGACCTTAGCGGCGGTGCCACTGAGGAACACTTCATCGGCCACAAACAGCTCGCTCTTATCGACAGGACGCTCCAGGGTGGGGATGCCCATGGCCTGGGCCAGTTCCAGCACGCTGGCCCGGGTGATGCCTTCAAGGATGTCCTGATCAACCCCGGGGGTGATAAGTACGCCATCTCGAACAATAAAAAGATTCATGCCGCTGGCTTCACTCACCTTGCCGCGACTATTGAGCAGCAGGGCCTCATCAAAACCGCTTTTTACAGCTTCTGTCTTGGCCAGGGAGCTGGTGATGTAAGCGCCACTGATCTTGCCGCGCAGGGGCAGGGAGCGGTCTTCCTGGCGGGTCCAAGAGGAGATGCGGCAGCTCACACCCTCCGGGGAGAGGTAGTCGCCCAGCTCCAGTCCGTAGATGAGGAAGTCGGTCTCAATGTTGTGCAGCCGGGGTGCGATACCCAAATCACTGGTGTACACAAACGGGCGCAAATAAACCGGGCAGGTTGGTTTATTTGCCCGCAAGAAGGTCACGATCGCGTCGTGAATGGTTTCTTCGGCTAGCTCAGTGAGCAGCAACCTGGCACTCTGGCTGAGGCGGCGGGTGTGGCGATCGGCGCGGAAAAGCAGAATCTCAGCCGGGTCGCTGGGATTGGGCAGGGCCCGCATGCCGCCAAAGGCTCCAGTGCCGTAGTGGAGGGCGTGGGTGGCCACCGACAGGGTGGCTTCGGCAAAGGGCACGCATCGGCCACCGAACCAGGCGTAGGGCAGGAACTGGTGCATGGTGAGGGCGAAGCGGGCTGTGCTGGCGCGGCGGCCTTGGGCCGAGTTGAACCGATCTTCTCACCGCAGCAAGCAGGATGGGGCGATGCATCGCTTGGCATCGGTACCTGGGGGAGGAGCAGCAGCCGATATCGGCGCTCTGGTGGAGCAGCCTGCCGCGCCTGTACTGCTGCTCAGTAGTGCCGACACCGACCTGCTGGCGATTGACCAATTGCTTGAGCGGGAACCTCAGCTGCTGACAGCGGAGCTGCGCGGCCTAAACCTGGCTGCCCTGGCTCACCCGGCCCAGATCGACCACTACCTCAATTCCACGGTGCGCCACGCCCGGCTTGTGGTTGTGCGATTACTGGGGAGCAGGGGCCACTGGAGTTACGGCTTAGAGCAGCTCCAGAGCTGGGCAGGCTCAGCCCCTGAGCGGCAATTGCTTGTGCTGGCTGGCACAGCTGATGAGGAGCAGGTGCTGGCGGAGCTGGGCACTGTCGCCCCTGAATTAGCAATCGGCCTGGCCCGCTGCCTGCGGCAGGGGGGACCGGCCAACCTGCGCCAGGTGCTGCAGGTATTGCAGGGTCTGCTTGAAGGTCGGTCCCCAGCGCCGCCACGAGCCGAGCCCCTCGCCGATCCACTACCCCATGACTGGCAGCAGGATCAAGGCCCTCGCGTAGGCGTGATCGCCTACAGGGCCCTGCTGCAGGCCGGTGACCTGGCCCTGATGGACGCCACCCTGCTAGCCCTGCGCCAGGCGGGACTATGCCCGCGGGCGCTGTGGGTAAGCGGCCTACGGGATCGGGCGGTGCAGCGGGGTGTGGCCGACCTGCTGCAGCGGGAAGGAGTTCAGGCCGTGTTGTGCAGCACCTCCTTTGCCTCTGTGCAGTTTGAGGAAGCCGGCCTAGGGGCGCCGCTATGGGAGCAGCTCGGTGTGCCGGTGCTGCAGCTGCTTTGCAGTAGCCAGCCCCGCAGCCGCTGGCAGACCAGCAGCATCGGCTTGGGCCCAACCGACCTCACCCTCCAGGTGGCCTTGCCAGAGTTGGACGGGCGGCTCACTACTCGCATTGGCGCCTTTAAGGAGACCGTGGGTGCCAGCGAGAGTCTTGCCTCGGCCCTGCAGCGCTACCAACCGGATCCGGAGCGGCTGGCCTGGATCGCCCAGCTCTGTGCCAACTGGATCCGCCTGCGCCAAACCCCAGCCGCCGAACGCCGAGTTGCGCTTGTGCTGGCCAATTACCCAACCCGCAACAGCCGCCTCGCCAATGGTGTTGGACTCGATACGCCGGCCTCAACGGCCTTGATGTTGCAGTGGCTGGCCGGGGCTGGCTACAAGCTGGAGGGTCGAGTGCCTGTCGATGGCGAGGCCCTGATCCAGATGCTGCTGGCTGGACGCAGCAACGATCCGGAAAGCGAGCACCGACCCGCCCTGACCCTGCTGCCCCTTGCTACATACCAGGCCTGGTATGGCTGCCTTCCCAGCGAGGGCCGCCAAAGGCTCGAGGCGGTGTGGGGGCCGCCTGAACTCGATGTCGCTCTGGTTAGCGCCGCCGGAGCTGCAGCCGGCTTCCCGATCCGGGGCTTGCAGCTGGGGCATGTGAGCGTGTTGATCCAGCCTGACCGCGGTTACGACAGGGATCCGGCCCTCAGTTACCACAGTCCTGATCTGCCCCCAACCCATGCCTACCTGGCCCAATACCTCTGGCTGCGCCAGGACTTCGGCGCCGATGCGGTGGTGCATGTGGGCAAGCACGGCAATTTGGAATGGTTGCCTGGCAAGGGATTGGGGCTGTCCGCCAGCTGTTTTCCGGAGTGGGCCCTAGGGCCGCTGCCTCACCTTTATCCCTTCATCGTCAACGATCCAGGCGAGGGCTCCCAGGCCAAGCGACGCAGCCAGGCAGTAATCCTCGATCACCTGACACCGCCCCTCGGACGGGCGGGCCTGCATGGGGCGCTGCAACGACTTGAGGTTTTGCTGGATGAGTATTGGGAGGCATGTCAGCTCGGCAGTGAACGGGCCGGCCCCCTGCGCCAGACCCTGGCCGAGCAGCTCGAGAATCTGGAGCTACCCCTCGGCGGCGGCGCGGAGCTTGATAGCCGGCTCGATGCTGCCGATGGCTACCTCTGCGAGCTCAAGGAGGCCCAGATCCGCCTAGGGCTTCACACCTTCGGCACCTTGCCGGAGCCCGGTCGCCTGGCGGAGCTGCTGCTCTGCTTGGCCCGCTGTCCGTTGGCAGCGCAACCCGGCCTCACCCAGGCCCTGGCACAAGACCTCCAACTCAGCTTCGACCCCTGGGGCGATGAAGACGGCAAGCCCCTGGCCCAGGCTGACCAGCAACGGCTCCAGGCCGCCTTTGGCGGAGAGCTGCCGCGCCTGGTGGGAGATGGGGTAGCGCTGTTGGAGGCGCAAGCTCTGACCCTGGTGGAGCAGGAGCTGGCCGGTGAGCAACCAAGCCAAGCCAAGCCTTCGCCATTGCCTGGACCCAGGCTGCAGCAGGCGCTGATGCACCTGCGCCAGGCCCTGATGCCCCCACTACTGGCCTGCGGCCGTGCCGAGCGGGAAGCCTTCCTGCGCGGCCTGGAGGGCGAGCGCATTGCCGCAGGACCCTCCGGCGCCCCCACCCGCGGCCGACCAGACCTGCTGCCAACGGGGCGCAATTTTTACAGCGTCGACCTGCGCGGGCTACCCACTGAAGCGGCCTGGGACCTGGGCCGACGCAGCGCCGAACTGCTGCTGGAACTGCACCTACAGGAGCAGGGGGAGCACCTGGCCAGTTTGGCCCTCTCGGTTTGGGGCACGGCAACGATGCGCAATGGCGGCGAAGACATCGCTCAAGCCCTAGCCCTTCTTGGCGTACGACCGGTTTGGGATGGACCCACCCGCCGCATGGTGGATCTGGAGGTGATTCCCCTCAGCCTGCTGGGCCGTCCCCGGGTGGACGTGACCCTGCGCATCTCAGGACTGTTCCGCGACGCTTTCCCCCAACTGGTGGGGTGGGTTAACCGGGCCACTGAACTGGTAGCCGCTCTAACCGAGCCAGAAGAAGACAACCCCCTCGCCGCCGCCTATCGCCGCGAAGGCCACAGCGCCCGCGTCTACGGCTCAGCGCCAGGCGCCTACGGAGCAGGACTGCAGGGCCTGATCGACAGCGGCCACTGGGAGGAGCGGGCTGACCTGGGCGAGGCTTTTTTGAACTGGAGCAGCTGGCGTTACGACAGCCAGGCCGGGGCTTCTGGGCAGGCTGAAATCGAAGCCCAGGCCGACCGGAGCGGCCTGGAGCAGAGGCTGAAGGCGGTTCAGGTGGTGTTGCACAACCAGGACAACCGGGAGCACGACCTGCTCGACTCCGACGACTACTACCAGTTTCAGGGAGGCTTGAGTGCGGCTGTGGAGCGGGTCTCAGGGCAGCGCCCAGCGCTTTGGTTTGGCGACCATTCCCGAGCTGCCCGGCCTCGGCTGCACCGGCTGGAGCGGGAATTTGACAAGGTGCTGCGCAGCCGCGTACTCAACCCCCGCTGGATCGAAGCGATGAAAGGCCACGGCTACAAAGGCGGCTTCGAAATGGCTGCCAGCCTCGATTATTTGTTTGCCTACGACGCCAGTACCGGCCGAGTCCCTGACTGGGGCTACGGCGCCATCTGCGACCAGTGGCTCGGGGATCAGACAGTGCGTGATTTCCTGGTGCAGAGCAATCCCTGGGCCCTGCGCGACATGGCTGAACGGCTACTGGAAGCCCACAACAGGGGTCTATGGGAAGGGGCACAAAAAAACCAGCTGGAGCAGTTGCGCCAGCTGGTACTTGACAGCGAAAGTCTAATTGAGCAGCGCTAAGGAAACCCAGCCAGGTTGTTTAGCTATTGAGATCTCTGACCATCTGCTTGAAGGGATCAATGGCGCCAGCTTTGCCGCTGGCCTGCTGGCTGATCTGGGGCTGGCTCTGGCCAATGGCGCCAGCTTGAGCCTGCTCCTGCTTGATCGCTGCAGTACCACCAGGCACATTCACGCCCATGGCAGAACCCTTCTTGCGCTGATCAAGCTCCGCCTGGGACATGGTTTGGGCGAAGGTCTTCTTGACAGGTTTTGGGATACCGCCGGTGAGATCAATTGCTTGTTCAGGCTGGCTGCTCTGGCCACCCAAGCCTTCCGAGACCCGCTCCAGCCGCGACTCCATCGAAGCCACCTCAGCCACCATCTCCTTATTGCCGGGGCTGTCAGCCGTGCCCGGGAAAGTGCGGCGAATGGTGTTGGAGCGCCGCATGAAATCAACGTTGCCCATGCTGCTGGAAGCGTCAGCGTCGAGGAAGAAGGATTCGACCTCCTTCTTGGGCTGGGGGGTCTTCGGGGCGGTGGCGTTGCCGGTGCGGGTAGCGAACAGGCGATCAAACAAACCCATCGTCTGCCAGGGGTAAGCGTCAGCAAACCCTAGCGGCCGAGAAGGGCTAGTCCATGGGTATCGGTACCGCAACTCATCAGAAGACCACGTTGCTGCAACTCAGCGGCAATCGCATCGCACACCAGAGGCGTTGGTGTCCAGCGCAGCTGCATCTGGTAGTCGTACCACGCCTCGGCGCCATCAAAACCGAGACGATCGGCTGCGGCGATCAACCGCTGGAATGGCAGGCGATAGCGGGCGGGATGGGCAAGCAGCAGCAGGCCCCCCGCTTGGTGCCCCGCTTCCAGCACCGCCTCTGCTAGGAGCGCTGGCCCCACCAGCGCCCGCCCCTGCAGGTAAGGCTCAAGGCTGGGGTGATCGGCATCAAAACCAAGAACCAGCACATGCACCAAACAACCCTCGAGCAAGCAGCTGATTTCCACCCCTCGCCAGAAGCTGGGCACGGCACGACCCTCGCTAGCCGCCGCCTCAAACACCTCCATGGCAGGCCCGTGGGCGGCCAGGCTGTGGTGATCGGTGATGGCCAGGTGCTCTAGGCCGAGGTCTAGGGCCTGCTGGGCCAGCTCAAGGGGGCTCAGGCTGCCGTCGCTGCAGATGGTGTGGCAGTGGAAATTGACCCGGCTAGGGCAGCAGGCCGGCGTCAGCTGACGGAGCACCTTCCGCAAGGGGTGATCAGGCACCGGGAGATCAGGCACTCGGGGATAACCGCTCCGCCCGCAGCCGCCGCCAGCGGGCATAGAACTGAATCGAAGCGGCCATGAACACCACCAAGGCCACGATGAACCAGGTGGCAGCACCAGTGGGGAATTGGTTTTTGAACACCACCAGCATCACCACGATCACCAGCAGCAGGGTGGGAAGCTCGTTTAGAGCCCGCAATTGCTTAGGGCTCCAGCTGCAGACTCCCCTGTTGAGCTGGCCCATCAACCGATAGCAAAAGGCGTGGTAGGCCAGCAGGGCAGCCACGAAGGCCAACTTGGCGTGCATCCAGCCCTGCTGCAGCCAGGCGGGATTCACGCTCAGCAAGCCAGCCGCACACACCACTGCGACCACCATGCCGGGGGTGGTGATGATGTTGGCCAGACGGCGCTCCATCAAGCCGTACTGGGCCTGGAAAGCCGGCCGCAGGGACTCCTCCAGCTCCTCAGCCTCGCGGTGATAAATGAACAGCCGCACTAGATAGAAAAGCCCGGCAAACCACACCACCACCCCCACGATGTGGAGAGTCTTGAACCAGAGGTAGGCCTCGGCGGGCCAGCTCAGGGTCAATAAAGGCATGGCGGCAATTCAAGCAGGGGCTCACAAGCTAGGGCTGAAGCGGTCAGTGGGCTGAAGCGGTGGCCCGGATCGCCGCCAGCTCGGCGGCGGGGATCTTCTCTAGCTGCTTCATCACCAGCCCCATGCGGTGATTGCGGCGCAGACCCTCTTGGTTCCGAGCCAGGAAATCCCAATAGAGCGAGTTGAAGGGACAGGCATCCGCTCCAGTGCGCTGCTTCGGGTTGTAGCGGCAGCCCTTGCAGTAGCTGCTCATCCGATTGATGTAATTACCGCTGGCGGCGTAAGGCTTGCTGGCCAGCATGCCGCCATCGGCAAACAGCCCCATGCCGAGCACGTTGGTTTGCATCAGCCAGTCGTAGCCGTCAACAAACATGCGGTGAAACCAGGCGGTGAAGGCCTGGGGATCGAGGCCGGCGATCAAGCCGTAGTTGGCTAGCACCATCAAGCGCTGGATGTGGTGGGCGTAGCCGCTTACCTCGAGCTCGGCCAGCACCGTGTCCATGCAGGCCATGCCACTGCCGCCCAGCTGCTCCAGCCACCCGGGCAACGGACGATTAGCGCCGAAGTGATTTCGGGCGGGATAGTCGGCGCCAAACCACCAGTAGAGGCCGTGGGTGTATTCGCGCCAGCCCAGGATCTGACGAATCACCCCTTCCAGGCAGGCCAGGGGCGTACCCCTTTCCAGGCCCGCCTGCTCGAGCCGGCGGATCACCTCAAGCGGTTGCAACAGGCCAATGTTGAGATAAGGGGAGAGCAGGGCGTGCCACAGGGTGGGCTGGCCGCTGACCATGGCGTCCTGGAAGGGGCCAAAGCCATCGAGCCGCGTATCGATGAAATGTTCCAGCACCGCCAGCGCCTGGCTGCGGGTAACTGCCCAGCCGAACGGCGCACTAATCCCTGGTAAGCCAGGTTCAGCAGCGGCCTCAAGCTCCTGAGCCAGCTCGTCCACCTTGGCAATCACGGCCAGGGTGATTGCATCGGGCTCAAAGACCAAGGGCTCTGGCCCCACCAGTCCCTTGGGCGGTGCCTTGCGATTCTCCTGGTCGTAGTTCCACTGGCCACCAAGCGGCTGGCCGTCATCGCTCATCAGCACGCCAAAACGCTTGCGGCCCTCCCGGTAGAACAATTCCATGCGCAGCTGCTTGTAGGGAGCAGCCCAGGCGCCGAAATCATCCCGGCTCCAGAGAAAGGCATTGGAGAGGTGCCACACCAGGGGCGCAGGCAGGGGCAGCTGTTCAATCGCTTCACGAAAGGGGCGCTCGGCTGGCTCCATCAGGTGCAGCTCGCTGATCTCGTGCTCAGCCAGCCAATCCTTCAGCGCCTCAGCAAAGGTCGGGGACTCAAGCAGGTCTACCGTCCACCCCCGCTGGCGCAACTCGGCCGCGAAGTGGCGCATGGCACTCCACACCAGCACCAGCTTCTGGCGGTGATAGCGGCGTTGCTGCAGCACCGAGCTGCTCTCAATCAGCAGCACCCGGGCGGTTGCGGGGGTGTGGGCTGCCAAAGCTGCCTGGAGGGGGTCCAGCTGGTCGCCCAGCACCCAGATGCCAATCACACTCAGGCCTCCCCAGCCAGCCGGCAGGCACGGCGGGCTACGGCCGCGGCATAGCCCCGCTCCACCGGACCAGCCAGGGGGCTGAGCACCCCATTGCGGCAATCCACCACCAGACGCTCATGCTGACCCTGCTGGTCGTTTACCCGCAGCCGCAGCTGCCAGTGATGCTTAGCGCTGCGGTGGATCTCATCACCACAGACGGGCCCAACGCAGATGCCGGGGGCGCCGAGGGCCGGCGGCGTTAGGGCAGGTGAAAAAAACAGCATCAGCCCCAGGGCCAAGGGCAGTAGCAGCAGGGAAGCCAGACGCCTCAACTGGCCAACTCCTCGCCGGCGGGCTCGTCACTGGGATGAAAGTAATCCCACACCTGGCGGGCCAGGGCCGGTCCCACTCCCGGGGCAGCGGCGATCTGCTCAGGACTGGCCAACTGGATGGCATCAATCGAGCGGAAGTGGGCCAATAACTCCTTGACCCGTTTCGGTCCCAGGCCGGGGATATCGGAGAGACGCGAGCGCTTCATCCTCTCGCCCCGCTGCTGGCGATGGAAGCTCACAGCGAAACGGTGGGCCTCATCGCGCAGGCGGCGCAGGAGCTGCACACCCAGCTGGTCGGGCTCGCTCTCCAGGGGCTGCTTGGCCCCTGGCATAAATACCTCCTCCCGCTGCTTGGCCAGGGAACACACCACCAGCTCTTCGTGCAAATTCAGCTCCCGCAGGGCCTCCATCACCGCCGAGAGCTGACCCTTACCACCGTCGATCATCACCAAATCGGGCCAATCATTGAGGCCAGCGGTGTGGAGCGTGGTGTTGGCGGCCCGCCTGAGCTCGCCCAAGTCGGCACCCTCGGCCTTGGCCTGGGCCCAGCGGCGGAAGCGGCGGCGCATGATCTCGGCCATGGCCATGAAGTCGTCGGAGTGGCCGGAGCGGATCGAGCTGCTTTGGATCTTGTATTTGCGGTAGTGCTGCTTGGCCGGCAGACCATCGATAAACACCACCTGGGAGGCAACGGCGTCGCTGCCCTGGATGTGGCTGATGTCGTAGCCCTCGACGCGACGGGGGGGGGTTGGCAGCTCCAGCAGCTGGGCCAGGTCTTCAGTGGCCAGCAGTTGCTGCTCGGCGCCACGCTGGGCCCGCTGCAGCTCGTAGCTGGCATTGCGCTCCAGCAGCTCGATCAGATCGGCTTTCTGCTGCCGTTGGGGCACGGCAAGTTTCACCTTGCGGCCGCGGCGCTCCGCCAGCCACTCCTCAATCAGGGGCTGCTGGGGTAAGGCGTGCTGCAGCAGCAGCTCGGGGGGAATCTCCACCGGCTCCACCTGGCTGTAGTGCTCCTCCACCACCCGCTGCAGGATGCGGCCGGGCTCCAAAGGCTGGCCATCGGCGCCTACGGCATCAGCGGTGAAGCCAAGCCGCCCCACCAGCTTGCCGGCCCGCATCTGGAACAGCTGCACCGCCGCCACCCGCTCATCCGCGGCTAATGCCACCACATCACGGCTCACCGAGCTGTCGCCGAGGCTCATTTTCTGGTCAGCGGTGAGGGTGTCGATGCCCTGCAGCTGGTCGCGCACCCGCGCGGCGCTCTCGAAGTCAAGCCGCTCGGCGTATTTACCCATCTGTTCATTCAGCAGCTCAAGCAGCTCCTCGTTGCGCCCTTGAAACACCATCGCCACCTGGCGCAGGGTGAGGTGGTAGGCCTCGGAGCTGATCTTTTCCTGGCACACGCCTGGGCAGCGGCCGATGTCGTAGTTGAGGCAGGTGCGCTCCCTGTAGAGCGGCTGGGGTCGCTGGCGCAGCGGAAAAACCCGCTTCACCAGGGTGAGGGTGCGGCGCAGTAGGCCCACATCCACATAGGGCCCGTAAAAGCGATCCAGGGGCGAGCGAAACCGCCGCCGCCGGGTGATGAAGATGCGTGGGTAGGCCTCACTCCAGGTGATGCAGAGATAGGGATATTTCTTGTCGTCTTTCAGCAGCACATTGAAATGCGGCTGGTTCTGCTTGATAAGGTTGGATTCAAGCGCCAGCGCCTCGGCTTCACTGTCGGTGACGATGAATTCGATCTCACACACCTGGCGCACCATCAGGGAGATGCGCGGGCTGTGGCCATGGCCGCTACCACTTTGGAAATAACTGCGCACCCGATTGCGCAGCACCTTGGCCTTGCCGATGTAAAGGATGCGATCGCTGGCGTCGCGCAGCAGATAGCAGCCCGGCTCGGAGGGCACCTCCTTGAGCCGGACCTCGAGGCGTTCGGGTTGCTGCAGCAGGGGCAGGCTCAACCGCCGTATTGCCAGCCGGTGCTGCCGAGCTCAAGGGCAGCACCATCGCGGTGCAGGGTGGCCGTCTTCACTTCGCCCACAAACACGGTGTGGTCGCCATGGGCCACCTGACCCACCAGCTCACATTCCACCGCCCCCAGGGCGTTGTCGAGAATCGGCAAGCCCAGCTCACCGAGGCTGAAGGGTGCTGCATCGAAGCGACCGCCCATGCCTTTTTGGGGTTTGAAGAAAACTGCAGCCAGGTCCTTCTGGTCAGCGGCAAGCACGTTCAGGGAAAATTTCTTGGTGCGCTGAATGATGCCGTTGCTGGTGCTGTCGGCCCGCGCAGCCATCACCACCAATGGCGGCTCAAAGGAGCCCTGGGTCACCCAGCTGGCGGTGAAGCCATTGACCTCATCCCCCTCAGCTACGCCGCAGATGAACACGCCATGGGGAATTTTGCGTAGCAGGGTTTTCTTGGCTTCAGCGTTGAGGGCGGTGTTAAGGGCCATGGCGGCAAGGGCTCGGGGAACTACACCCACCCTAGAAACGCCCCGGGCACCCATAGGCTGGCCCGATGCGCGCCCTCTACCCCGGCAGCTTCGATCCCCTCACCCTGGGCCACCTCGACCTGATCGAGAGGGCAGCACGCCTGTTCGATGGCGTGGTGGTGGCCGTGCTGCAGAACCCCAGCAAGCAGCCGGCCTTCAGCCTCAAGCAGCGACTGGAGCAGATCGGCACTGCCACGGCCCATCTCCCGGGGATTGAAGTGGGCAGTTTTGATGGCCTCACCGTCGATTTCGCCAGTCGTTGCCAGGCCCAGGTGATTCTGCGGGGCCTGCGGGCCCTGAGCGACTTTGAATTCGAATTGCAGATCGCCCACACCAACAAAAGCCTGGCCCCCCAGGTGGAAACCCTGTTTCTGGCTACTGCTGTGCACCACAGCTTCCTGAGCAGTTCAGTGGTGAAGGAGGTGGCTCGCTTTGGCGGCGATGTGCGTCACATGGTGCCCCCCGGAGTGGCGGAAGACCTGTGCAGGCTTTTTAATCGGGCATCTGTTTAGAGCTGTACATGGCCGAGCCCACCATCACCGTGCTGGATCAGCTCGATCAGCTGGAGGAGATCGTGCTGGAGGGCAGCCGCATTCCGTTCAGCGGCGGAAGGCTGGTCAATGAGCAGGACGCCATTGAAGTGATGGATGCCCTGCGGGAATCGTTGCCAGGCCAGCTGCAGCAGGCCGTAGCTCTAATCCGCCAGCGTGAGGAATTTATTGGCCAGGCCCGCCAGCAGTCCGACGAAATTATTGCTGCTGGCAAAAGGGAGCGGGAGCAGCTGATCAACTCTGCCGCCATACGTCAGGAGGCGGAGCGGCAGGTGGGTGAGCTGCGGGATCAGGCCCGCCAGCAATGCGAGCAGCTGATGTTGCAAGCCCGCCAGCAGGTTGCCCAGGCTGAACAGGAGCACCAAGCCCGCATGGCCCAGATGGAGCAGCAATTTGCGCTCCGTCGTCAGCAGCTCGAACAGGAAACAGCCGAGCGCAATCGCCAGCTGCTCGAACAGCACGATCGCAATCGTCAACAGGCGATGGCTGAACTTGAGCAGATCCGCCAAGAGGGAGTGAGGGTGCAGCGCGATAGCCAGGCAGAAGCGGAGCGGGTGCACAACGACGCCCTGCAGTTCCGCCAGCAGACCCAGCAGCAATGCGACGCCCTTGTGAGCCGCAGCCGCCAGGAGTCGGCCGCCATTCAAGAGGGTGCCAACCGCTACGCCGAGCAGGTGCTGGGCGAACTCGAGGGCAGGTTGAAGGAGATGAGCCAGGTGGTATTAGGAGGCCGCCGCGAGCTGGTGCGACTCCAGGGGCCAGAAGCCACCGCACCAGCTGGCGAGGAGACGCCGGGTCGCCGCCGCCGGGTCGCAAACACTCTCAAGCAGTTAGCGGGCTAGGGGGGGCACAGCTGGCTGTTTTGCGCTTGACGCAGCACCCTGCCAATAGTGACGTTGGGCGAACTGGCGCCATTGCTAATGGCGCTTACGTAGCGGGGCCCGGCCCCCGTCATCAGCACGCCACTGATGGAGCGCACACCGCTGATCGTGCCTGTTTTGCCATAGAACTGTCCCTGCAGGGGTGTGCCCACATAAAGGTTGCGCAAGGTGCCCCGCTGGCCCGCAACCGCCATCGACGCCAGATAGGCGCGGCCGTAGGGGTGCTGATCCATGCGCAAAAGCAACGCAGCCAAGAAGCGGCTGGTGAGTCTGTTGGCGCGGTCGAGGCCACTGCCATCGGCAACTCGAACCCCCTGCATCGGCAGGCCCTGTTCGGTGAGCCAAAGCATCTGAAGCTGGGCAGCTCGGGCCAAATCCCAGGTGCCAGCCCCCTGTCGCAGCAGTACCTCGGCGGTGAAATTGTGGCTTTCGGTGTTGGCCAGGCTCAGCAGGTTGTGCATCGGCGCCGATGGCTCCTGATGCAGCAGCACCGCATCACCGGGCAGGGGGGCGCGGGACGAGACCAGCGACACCTGCACCTTGGCCCCCCGCTGAACCATGGTTTTCTGCAGCAGGGTCTGCAGCCGCGAAGGCGGATTCATCACCGCCTCGTTAATTGCATTGCTGGTGACAGCTAGCCGGGTGATCGGGGCGCCGTAGGCGTAGTAGCGATCGTCCGGGTGCCAACCTTGGGGCCACCAGGCCTGGCGTGGCTCCTCGGCGATCTGCAACCGCACCAGCGAAGGCGTCTCACCACTGCTGCCACCCGATCCCAGCGCCAACATGGCGAATCGCTGCAGCTGGGGCAGGGCCAGGTCGGGGTCACCCTCACCGGTGAGTCGGAAGCTGCCATCACCCAGCCGCCAGAGCTGGGTATTAAGTCGATAGTCAGGGCCCAATCTGTCCAGGGCATAGGCCGTGCTCACCAACTTCTGGTTGGAAGCTGGAATGCGGGGCCGGTTGCCGTTGAGGTCGGCCAGCAGGCGGCCCTGCCCATCGGCAATGGTGATGCTCCACACAGAAGCCTCGCCAGCCACGGTGGCAAGCAGCCGCTGCTGCAGGGCCGGACAGCTCAGCTGAGCCTGCAGCTGGGGCAGGCCAACCGGTGGGGGCAGGGGCGGTAGGGACGCCAGGGGCACCTGCTGGGCCAAGGGCACCTGCTGGGCCAAGGCAGTGGCTGGCGCAACCGCCAATACGAGCCCAAGGGCATGCAAACCAGAAAGGCGCAGCAGAAGCTGACGCTTAGCAGGGGTTTTGAGAGGGGCCATCTCAGCCACCTCCAACCTGGAGGCCGCTAACCGTGCCACCAACGCGGAACTGCTCCCCCTCAATTTCCACTGGGGCACCAATCTTGAGGGTTTGGTTACCAAAAACCACACCACCAGCACTCTTGCGGCCCTGGCCCTGGAGCACAAAACGAGCATCGAGGCTGCCCAGAGTTGCCTGGTTGGGGTCCACAGCCGTCACCACCGATCCGTTGGGTTGGACCGCCACCAGGCGTCGCTGCAGGGGCAATACCCGCTTGAGCGCCACCGAGCCATGGGGCTGGTTACGGATCACGATTGCAACCTTGCCCTCCTCCTGGGCGGCCTGAATCAAGGCCCCGGGATCAGCCACCGGCACACCTCGCACATCCACCAGCACGGTGACTGGGGTGAGGCCACCGGTGGCCTGAGCCACCGCTCCGCTCAGCTTGGGGCTCCAGATCACCCCTGCGGCAGCCAGGAGCACCGCAAATCCGGCGCCGATGTCAACAAGGCTCCAGGAGCGTCCTTTTGCTGCAGGGCTCTGGTCGCTCTCGGAAGCCATCGGCAGGGTCTGCGTTTGGCGAAGTGTACGGAGGCTGGCCGGTTAGATCCAGTGCAAGTGGGCGCGCAAGGGGCTAGTTGCGCAGGCCTTCAATGAAAGCGTCCATCACTTTGAGGTTGGCGCCGAGCCCCAGGCCGGCTTCACCCGCCATGGCTAACGCCCGTTGCTCCATGTCTGGCTTCTGGTCGAAATTGCAAACAAAGCGATAGCCATCGGCATCGCAGCGATACAGCTCCCACATCCCCGGACAGGCCCGACGCAGGGCCCCATCGCCAGTTGGTATCAGGGCATAGGCGCTCTGCCAGCCGGCAAGAAAACCCTTACGGCGCTCCCGAGCCACGCTGCCGATGCCGATGGCCGCATCCTCGAGGTTGCCGTTTAACAGCAGGACAACACCGCGGTGCAGGGCGCATACCTGCTCCACCTCCTCGTAGTCGGCAGGGGAAGGTGCCACCAGCAGCAGCACGCCCTCGCTGCCGCCATCAGCCTGCTGAAGGCGCATCTGATCGCGCAGGCTGGCAATTCGGGTCGCGAAATCAGGGGCATCGCGCTGGGCAAGGGCGGTGGCGCCGGCATCGGCACAAAGCAGCCTCAGGCTGGGTGCGGCGGAATTGAGACCAGCCTGCAATCGCAGGGCCAAGGGGAGTAATCGCAGACCCTCAAACCGAAGCTCGACACTCCACAGCCCCTTGGCTCCAGCTGCCAAGGCGCTCTGAATCGCTGCCAGTGCTTCAGCTTCGGCGCTGCGCAGATCGGGGGGGAGCATTAGGCCGTCAACGGATGCTCCGACGCTACCGAGGCCGCAAGCGCCATCTGCAACGCCTGGACCAGGGCCTCAAGATCGGCGGCGCGGTGCCAGGGACCGAGGCTGATGCGCAGGCCACTTGCGGCGTCGGCCTCGCCATAGCCCAGGGCCCGGAGCACGGAGCTGGCAGCCGATCCAGAGCTGCTGCAGGCGGAACCGCTGCTCAGGGCGAAGCCCTGGCGGGAGAGCTCACGCACCAGGTTGCGGCCGGAAAGCGGCTGGCCAGCCTCGCTAGCCACCAGCAGGCTTAGGTGGTGAGGCAAGCGGGAGTCGCCCGGGGGCGGACCGCTCAACCGCACCCCGGGAAGGCTCAAAAGCCGCTGCAGCAGGGAGTCGCGCAGGGGTGCCAGCGAGGGCGTAGCACAGCTGAGCTCCAGGGCCTTGGCGAAGCCGCTCAACAGCACCACCGGTTCGGTGCCGCCTCGCCTGCCGCCCTCTTGGCCACCACCACCAAGCTGGGCCTGGAGGGCGAGGCCACGACGCACTAGCAGCAACCCAACCCCCCTGGGGCCCTGCAGCTTGTGGGCTGCCCCACTTAAAAAATCAATGGGTAGCTGGCGAAAACTGCTCGGCAGGTGGCCCAGAACCTGCACCGCATCAACATGCAGCAGCACCCCCGCCCGCCGGCAGCGTGCCCCGATCGCCTCAATCGGCTGGAGGCTGCCAACCTCGTTTTGCCCCCAGATCACCGAGACCAGACGGGTTGGAGGCACCAGCAAGCCATCGAGGGCGTCGAGATCAAGCAATCCCTGCCTATCTACCGGCACGGTATGGACGCTCCAGCCGCGCTGCTGCAGTTGGGCAGCTGCCGCCAGCGTGGCGGGATGCTCGACCGCCGATATCACCAGCCGGCCGGGGCTGAGGCCAGCAGCAGCACCGAGCAGGGCCAGATGAATGGCCTCGGTGCCACCGGAGGTCACCACCAGCTCATCTGGCTCGCAGCCAAGCCCAGCGGCCAGGCTCAGCCGCGAGCGTTCAAGCTGCTCTGCTGCTGCAAGGCCAGGGGCATGGAGGCTTGAGGGGTTAGCCCAGGCCGTGGCCTGGGCAATAGCCATTGCCTCCAGCACCTCAGTAGCGATGGGAGTGGTGGCGCTGGTGTCGAAGTAGCCAGCCAGTGCTGGCACCTGACTGCCCGAATAACCCACCTAGCCTCCCTGGGCTGGATCCCGCTCAAAGCGAGAGCGAATCCGCGATTCAAGGGAATTGGTCGCCAAGGCCACTAGGTCATCGAGGGAGCTGCTGTTGAGCAGGGCATCAACCCGGGCCCGCGCTTCGGCTGATGGGCAGGCTTCAGGTCGGATGCAGCCATTGGTGCAAACGCTGGCGCAGTCGATGGCAGGCGAAGCGTGTGGTTGCTGTTGCACCGGGGTGGCCGCCTCGAGTTCGAAGGGCTCATCACCCCAGAGCTCGGGAGTCACGACGCCGTCAAAAACAGCCACAGCGGGGCCCGCCATAAACACATGACCACTGGCTTCATCCCAATCGATTTCCAGGGGACCACCTGGGAGGTCGAGGCGCGCGCAGCGTTCAGCCAGCCCCAGCAGATGGGCCACCACGAGGGTGGCGCAAGCGCCGGTGCCGCAAGCCAAGGTGGGGCCCGCTCCGCGCTCCCAAACCCGCATCACCAAGTGAGTGGGACTGATTACCTGAACGAAATGAACGTTGGTGCGGGCGGGAAATGCGGGGTGAACCTCGAATACCGCGCCGTAACGCTCCAAATCCACCGCCTCAACGTCGTCAACGGGGATTACAACGTGGGGATTGCCCATACCGGCCGCCCCGACCGCAAAAGAGTTGCCAGCGACTTCCAAGTTGCCCTGGGCCAGCCCGTTATCGCCGCAAGGCAAGGTGGTCGGAATGGATTCAGGATCGAGAAAGGGGGCTCCCATGTCGACGCGAATGCTGCCGTCCTGAAGCAGCTCTGGAACGATGCGGCCCGCCAAGGTTTCGATCTGCCATTGCCGCCCGGGAAGATCGCCATCGCTATCGGCCAGGAAGCGGGCCAGGCAGCGCATGCCATTGCCACACATCTCCGGCTCCGTGCCATCGGCATTGAAGATCCGCATGCGCAACTCACCGCCCTGCCGGGGCGGCAGGGCCAGGATCACCCCGTCAGCGCCAACGCCGAAGCGGCGGTCACACAGACGCTGGATCCGTTCCGAGGTGAGGCCGTAGCTGGCATCAGTGCTGGAGGCTCCCCTGCCATCAAGCATGAGGAAATCATTTCCCAGGCCTTGATATTTGCTGAACTGGAGCACGATGGGGGCGAGCGCAGTCACAGCTAGATCTTATGCAGAGCTTTTTCGAGAAGCGGACCACCGCCCTCGATACCTCGCAACCCAGCATTCGGCATTTGCAGGATCTGATTCGCCATAAAACCCCTGTGGCGGTCCAGGTGCTGGGTGTGGGGGAGCTTGAGGGAATCCTGCATTGGCAGGACATCCACTACCTGGCGCTCAAGCAGGACGAAAACCGCCCCCTCACCCTTATCAGTCGTGCGGCCGCGGCGACGATCCGTGCGCTCGGCTGAGCGGCAGGCATCCAACTGGGCTATGGCACGATCAAAGCCCTGATCCAGCCTGGCTGCCGTGAGCGACGCCCCCCGCTACCAACCTCAGGCCCTTGAATCGCGCTGGCAGCAGCGCTGGGAGAGCGTGGCTCAGCACCGCACGCCAGCCAAGCTGGATGGATCCTGCGGCGACAGCTATTACGCCCTGTCGATGTTCCCCTATCCATCGGGGAACCTGCACATGGGTCATGTACGCAATTACGTGATCACCGATGTGATCGCCCGGGTCCAACGTTTACGTGGCAAGCAGGTGCTGCATCCGATGGGTTGGGATGCCTTTGGTTTACCAGCTGAAAATGCGGCCATCGAGCGGGGAATTGAACCCGGCATCTGGACCGATCAAAACATCGCCTCGATGCGGGAGCAGCTGAAGCGGCTTGGCCTCTCCATCGACTGGGATCGAGAGCTGGCTACCTGCCATAGCGACTACTACCGCTGGACCCAGTGGTTATTTCTGCAATTTCTAGATGCTGGTCTCGCTTACCAGAAAGACGCAAGCGTCAACTGGGATCCCATCGACCAAACGGTGCTTGCCAATGAACAGGTGGACGGCGAGGGCCGCTCCTGGCGCTCCGGAGCCCTGGTAGAGAAACGCAAGCTGCGCCAGTGGTTTCTCAAGATCACCGCCTACGCCGACCAACTGCTGGACGATCTGACCAAGCTCGAGGGTTGGCCGGAGCGGGTGCGCACCATGCAGGCCAACTGGATTGGCCGCAGTACGGGCGCCGAGCTGCACTTTGAGGTTGTGGATTCATCTGGTGCTGGCACCGGTGAACAGATCACGGTGTTCACAACTCGCCCAGACACCATCTTTGGCGTCAGCTACTTGGTGCTGGCCCCCGAACACCCCCGGGTAGCTGGGCTGACCACCGCCGAGCAGGAGCTCCACGTGCAGGCCTTCTGTGATCTGGTGAGCCGCCAGAGCGAACTTGAGCGCACGGCCGACGACAAACCCAAACGGGGTGTGCCGATCGGTGCCCGGGTGCGCAACCCAGCCAATGGCGCCCTTATCCCCCTCTGGATCGCCGACTACGTCCTCGCCGACTACGGCACCGGCGCAGTGATGGGGGTCCCTGCCCACGACCAGCGCGACTTTGTATTCGCGCGGCAGTACGAATTGCCGGTGCAGCAGGTGATCATTCCCCAGGGCAGCGACGAGCACGCCTTCGAAGGTGGTGCCTGGACAGAAGCCGGGGTTTTGATCCACTCCGGTTGCTTCGATGGCTTACCAAGCGGTGAAGCCAAAAGGGCGATCACCGAGGCCGCTGCTGGTCAGGGTTGGGGCAATGCCAAGGTGCAGTTCCGTCTGCGCGACTGGCTGATCTCCCGCCAGCGCTACTGGGGCTGTCCGATCCCGGTGATCCACTGCGAGAGCTGCGGTGTGGTGCCCGTACCGGCCGAACAGCTGCCGGTGGAGCTGCCGGTGGGGGCCAACCTTGAGGGCAAAGGCGGATCGCCCCTCGCCCAACTAGATAGCTGGGTGAACGTGGACTGCCCCTGCTGCGGCAAGGCGGCGAAGCGTGAGACCGACACCATGGACACCTTCATGTGCTCCAGCTGGTATTTCCTGCGCTACAGCGATCCCCACAACACGGACCTTCCGTTTACTCGCGAGGCCGTGGACCGCTGGCTGCCGGTTGATCAATACGTGGGTGGCATCGAGCACGCGATCCTCCACCTTCTCTATGCCCGCTTCTTCACCAAAGTGCTGCGCGACCGGGGCCTGCTGGGATTCGATGAACCCTTCACCCACCTACTTACCCAGGGGATGGTTCAGGGCATTACCTACAAGAACCCCCACTCCGGCAAATACATCGCTCCGGGCGATGTTGCCGATCCAAGCGACCCCCGTGATCCAATCAGTGGCGAAGTGCTAGAGACTTTTTACGAAAAAATGTCGAAGTCGAAGTACAACGGCGTCGATCCTGCCCAGGTAATTGATAAGTATGGCGCTGATACGGCCAGGATGTTCATCCTGTTCAAGGCCCCACCGGAAAAAGATCTGGAATGGGATGACGCCGATGTGGAAGGCCAGTTCCGCTTTTTGCAGCGCCTTTGGCGGCTCGTGGATGGAGCCTGCGCCCGGGACTTGCAACTGTCAGCTGTAGGGGGGGGAGTTGAGCTAACTGCGGCCCAGTTTGCCAACACGACCCTGACGGCATCAGAGCTGGAGCTGCGCCGGGCAGTGCACACGGCCATAGCCGAGATCAGCGAAGACCTCGACGGTGAATATCAGTTTAATACCGCCATTTCTGAGTTAATGAAGCTCAGCAATGTGATGGCTGAACATCTAGAGGCGGCCTCTGCACCTGTAGCTAAAGAGGCATTGCACACCTTGCTGGTTCTGTTGGCTCCATTTGCCCCCCACCTGGCGGAGGAGCTTTGGCTGCGTTTGGGCGCCAATCCAGACGAAAACTGCAGCATCCACGCTCAGAGCTGGCCGCAGCCAGACCCTGCAGCCCTAGTGCGCGAAACAATTGACCTGGTTATTCAGGTCAAGGGCAAGATGCGAGGCAGCCTGGCGGTGCCCGCCAACGCTGATAAAGCAACCCTTGAACAGCTGGCACTCAACAGCGAAATCGCACAAAAATGGCTGGAGGGCAAGCCCCCCAGCCGGGTAATCGTGGTGCCTGGAAAGCTGGTGAATCTGGTGCCCTAGAACCACTCAGCCACCGCTTCCTCAGAGGTGTTGACATTGGCGTCCGGGGTTGTGCGGACGAATTCAAGAGTGATGTTGCGCCGTTGTTCGCCGTCAGCTGCTACTGCAGTGATCGGGTACAACTGCTGTCCATCACGGAAGGGAACCTGAAGCCGGAAGGTGCCGTCTTCGCCAAGGGGCACGACTTCGTCGCCAATCCGCAGGGTTGCCGCCGGATCAGTAGCGCCATAAACAATCAATTCGGCGTCGGCTACTAGCCAGAAGGCCCGCTGACGAGTAGCCACACCACCAGCACCTGACTCGTTGCGGCCGCTGGCCCAAAGACCGGCACCGGAAGCATTCAGACCCTGATTGTGGTCGGAATTGGCATCCACCTCGTGGAAAGCCTCGGATCCGCGGCCGACGGCCCGCCAAGTGGTGGTAGCAGCCTGATATACGCGCTCGTGAATACCGGGAGCTGCAGTCGGCATAACGGCTGCACCACTAGCTGCAGCAGGAGCAGCGGCATCTAAGGAGAAGGGCACAAACTGATCAAGGATCTGCTCACTGGGATGGAGGGCAGGTACCCGAGCCACCGAGGAGAAGGCCAATGAACGCCAACCGCCACCAGCAAGCCGGTAGCCAAGTTCAACCCGGTAGTCCCTATCGCTGAGGGGAACAGGCAGATACCACTCGGTGGCATGGCTGTTAACCACTACTTCCTGCATGGTGTGCTGGTGGGCAGCACCAGCACCGAGACCGGTCACATCAACAACTCGGAGTACCAGCTGGCTGGCACCGTCGGCCATTGCCTGGCGGCGGTCGGAGTCGGAGAGCTCCCAAAACACGTAGGCCCACTGGGGATCCCTGGGCAGAAATACAACTGCCGTTTCGGAGGCGGGCCGGGGAGCAGAGCTCATCTCAGCTTCAATGCTGCGCAGACCCGCACCCTCAGGCGCATCGCCTCCGGGCTGGCTAGGTGCGGGCTGGGAGTCTGACCTGCGCTCAATAGCCCGCAACAGCTGATCCTTCAGCATCCGGCTGTAGCGACCGATGCCGAGGTTGCTCGCCATCTGGCGCAGTTGACGCAAGGTCAGGTCGTTGGAGTCGTCATCACCTGACATCGGAAAACCTGACGTAATCATGACTGCTGCTTTCCGAAGAAACTCGGTTGATTTTCAGGGATTCCGGGCCTGTTTCCGGAACCGTGTCAGCAGATCGCCACGCCCGGGGAGCAGGCGGCCCCAGCAGGTATTGCCTGTAAGAGCTGATTCCAGGCGCTCCCCAGCGGGCGCTCAGGGCTACCCCAGACCCAGCTCTGTCAGGGGGAGCAAATCAACCGATCCGCCAAGCAGGGTGGAGGCCATGGCCCTTGGCGACTTGTGTCAATGGATGGCCGGCCCCCTCGCTAGGAGGGTGGTCCGTTCTTAAACAAGGTGCACTCCGTGGACCAATCGATGCGTTGGCTGGGTCTGGTGCTGTGCCTGCTGTGGTTGGGCTGGCGGCTACAGGCCCTGTGGCAGTGGAGTCAGCGGCAATGGCGCCTTGATCCACTCAGTAATGAATTCCAGCAGGAATTGCGCCGCCGCGGCTTAGTCGGGGTTTTGCCTTGAAAACTAAGCGCTGGCTACAAGGCGCTGCCTTAGTAATTGAATGTGGTCGTCAATGAGAGTGCGCGCCTCTTCAAGGCTGGCTACCGATCCCATGGGCATGCCACTGCAGTGCTGAATGCGGTAGGCCTCTGCAGCTGGACAGCGGCTAATCAAGCGCACACTGCAGCCGCGATGTCGCCACTCCGCTATGGCAGAAGAATCAGGCATGGCAAGCACTGCGACCACCGCAATCAACCAAAGCAGGCCTGGGATGGCAAGGGGGAGTGTTGGTGCGAAAACCAGCCTCAGGCTTTCTGGCTGAGCCGCCAAAGCTCGTTGACGGTTTTTCCTGATTCCACAGCTCGCAGACGCTTGACCAGCTCGAACATCTCGGTGCTGGCCAACTCGCCATTTTCCTGCCATTCCAAGCTGCGAGGCTCAAATAATTCCTGGCCTGGCCCGCTGTCTTCTGGGCAATTCATAACTGGTACTCGCGTTTTGCAAGACCCTATGGAATGGATCAGGGGATCGAGACCGGTTCTGATCTTTTTCAATGGAAGATTGTGTGAAGGAACACCCGCCTAGAGGCCGGCCGCAGGCCTAAATAGGCCAATCCCGCTCGAGCTCCGTGGCCCTAGTTCACCGCGACACTCCATATCCCCACTGGGAGTTCGCCAGCGACTCAGGGGATCTGCTGAGGGTGGTGCCTGAGCGCGGCGGTCTGGTGACCGGCTGGCGCTGCAACGGCAAGGAACTGATCTACCTCGATCTTGAACGCTTCCTCGACCCCGCCCAATCAGTGCGGGGCGGTATTCCCATCCTCTTCCCGATCTGCGGCGGCCTGCCTGACAACACCTTGCCCCTACCCCAGGGGAATTTTCCCCTGGCTCAGCACGGCTTCGCCCGGCAGCTGCCATGGCAGTTGAGCGCTCTCGAGGATGGCCAAGGCATCGCCCTGGAGCTCAAAGACAGCGAGAACACCTTGACGAGCTATCCCTTCAGCTTTCTGCTGAGGCTTGAGCTGCGCCTGGTGCCAGGGGCCCTCGAGATCGACACCTCGGTGCACAACCGCAGCCAGGAGCCGATGCCATTCAGCTTCGGCCTCCACCCCTACTTCAATCTCAGCAACCTCAAATCTCCCCGCTTTGAGGGGCTACCGGAGCGCTGCTTAAACCACCTATCAATGGCCGACGCTGACACAGCAGAACAAATCAAGCGAATGGACGACGGCATTGACCTGTTGGTCCGTCCCAGTGGAGACGTCCGCTTGCTGGATCCGGATGCCGGCCTGGCCCTTGATCTGCAGCTCAGCGCCCCGTTCAACATGGTGGTGCTCTGGACCGAACCGCCCCGTCCAATGGTCTGCCTAGAGCCCTGGACTGGACCTCGCCAGGCTCTGATCAGTGGCGATGGCAAACTTGAGATTGGTCCCAGCGAAACCTGCCGGCTGCAGACTCGTTACGCCGTTAGCGCCTGCTAAGCCCCATCAAGTTTGGCGGCCAAAACCGCATCAGCTCTGGTTAGGCCATCCACCTTGTGGGTGTACACCTCAGCGCTTGCGTGACCCCAGCCAAGGCTGAATTCGGCATGGTGACCCTCTGCTTCGCAGATCGCCCCAGCCCGGTTGAGCCAATCGAGCGCCTGCTGAAAATCAGCGAAGCTCCAGGCCTTTTGCAAGTGGTGTCCATCCACAACCAGCCAACCGGGCAACTGGGTCAACAATTCGGCTAGTTCAGCCGCATCCAGGAGCGGCGCCCCATCGCGGCAGGGGAGACAGCTTTCTAGGTGCAGGGCCATGGGAAGTGCTGTTGGCAACAACTAAATCATGGCCCTAGCGAAGCCCGGTTGGCGCGCCGAAGACTTCCTAGGATTGGAATTATCGGATCGATCCATGCCGTATCCCGATTACCCGATTCCGGCGGACGAATCCCAACGCCAAAGGGATTTAGAGCGCTTGGGGGTACTTAACCATCCAGGCGATGAGCATTTCGAGCGGCTGGTGCGGCTCGCCTCGACTGTGCTGGAAACCCCGATCGCGCTCATCTCGCTTGTGGATGGCGACCGCCAGTGGTTCCTTGCCCACCACGGCATAGACAGCACCGAAACGCCGCGGAAGATGGCCTTTTGCGCCCACGCCATTGCCGGTGATGAAACCCTGGTGGTGCCAGATGCCCGCCAGGATCCGCGTTTCTGCACCAATCCCCTGGTTATTCAAGACCCAAAGGTGCGCTTCTACGCAGGCACACCGCTGCAGAGTCGCGACGGCCACAACCTCGGCACCCTGTGCGTGATCGACAGGTTGCCGCGCCACTTCAGCTCCAGCCAGGTGCGACTGCTCGAGGATCTGGCCCAGCTGGTGCTGCGTGAACTTGAACTGCGTCGACTCACCACGGTGAATCCGGTCAGCGCCCTAGCAAACCGAGCAAGCTTCCTGGAGCAAGCTGAGCCTGAGCTACTGCGGGCACGCCAGGCAGGCGAAAACCTGGCCGTGCTGGCCCTGCAGCTCGACCACTTCGACCAGATCAAAAACCGCTGGGGTCTGCAGGCCTCGGATCGGGCGATTATGGACGTTGCCGCCCTGCTGCGCTCCCAGCAATGCGAGCAGGACCTTGTAGGTCAAATCGGCGACCATGAATTCGCCCTGCTGATGGTGAACGTTGACACTGACACAGCCATGGAACGGGCTGATGCCATCCGCGCTGGCATCAACGAGCTGCGGGGAGCCTTTTCGGCCAGCGGCCACCAGCTAACGGCCAGTGGCGGCCTGACCCTGCTGGCCCCCGCCGATCGCCAGCCCCTCGATGCCCTGCTTCGCGCCGAACGGGCCCTATGTCTGGCGCAAGGCAATGGCCAAAACCAGATCGCCGAAATACTGGCTGACCCCCTAGAAGCAGAAAGCGTCCTAGGGTGAACTTATCCACGCCCTCCAGCGGCCAATTCTGAGCCCTGAAATCACCACCTCAGACTTGTTTCAAGCCTGGGCAAATGATGGGTCCTGGCTTATTTGGCATTTCTAAAACAGGTCAATGACCTGACCATTTCGATTTCATCGCATCAAGTTGCGGTGAAATCGGCTGCAGTCGTTTATTGCGAAGGAAACTTCGCGGGGCTCGACGGCAAAACCGCCCACGGACTCGTACGCTTCTGTGAAGCCTTCGAGATTAGGGCAATTATTGACAGCCAATCAGCTGGGAATGATGCAGGTCTGCTACTAGACGGCATCAGCAACGGCATTCCCATCGTGGCTGATCTAGAACAGGCCCTTGCCTTGCCAGGGCCCCGCGCCAGCACCTTCATCTATGGCATGGCGCCTGCAGATGGCCTGTATGGCAAAGAGGATCGTCGGGCGCTGCTGCTGGCCATGGCAGCAGGCCTGAATCTGGTCAGCGGCATGCGCGAATTCCTTAATGACGACAGTGAATTTGCGCTGGCGGCTATTCGTCATCAAGTGTCAATCCGGGATGTGCGTCGTCCACCCTCTTTGAAGGATCTTCGCCTATTCAATGGTTCGATCGCCAAGGCACGCTGCATTCGAATCGCCGTGCTCGGCACCGATGGCGCTATCGGTAAGCGCACCACGGCCACGCTTCTGGTTCAAGCCCTAAACGCCAGTGGTATCCGCGCCGTTTTGGTGAGCACGGGCCAAACCGGATTAATTCAAGGGGGCCTCTATGGCATTCCTCTTGATGCAATTCCGTCGCAGTTTTGCTCAGGGGAGGTGGAGGGTGCAGTGGTGGAGGCCTACTGCACGGAAAAACCTGCCGTGATCGTGATTGAAGGCCAAGGGGCCCTCAGCCATCCCGCCTACCTCTCTTCCGGCTTCATCCTGCGGGGCAGCCAGCCCCAAGCGGTGGTGCTGCAGCACGCGCCAGCACGCCGGCAGCTCAGCGACTTTCCGTTTATGCCGATGCCCACGCCTGCCAGTGAAATTCGCCTGATCGAATCCTTCGCGCCAACGCGGGTAATCGGCCTAACCCTGAACCATGAGGGCATGGATGACGCCGAGGTAAGTGCCGCAATCGCCCTCTATGCCGCCGAGCTCGCCATTCCTGTCACCGATGCGGTGAGCCGTGCACCCTCTGCTCTGGTGGCAATGGTGCTGCGGGCTTTCCCCGAGTTGTGCGGATCAACTGACGGGAAGCTTTGAGCGCACCGCGGCTTGAGATCCATCTCGAGCACCTGCAGCACAACGCCACCACCATGGTGAATCGGCTTGCCCGCCAAGGAATCAAGGTGACCGGGGTCAGCAAGGCAACCCTGGGACTGCCAGAAATTGTGCGCTCCTGGGTGGCGGCAGGGGTGCATTCCATCGGTGAATCGCGAATCGAATCAATCGAATCGCTTAGCCGTTGCGAGCTTGGCGTGCCCCTGCTACTGGTTCGCTCACCGATGCTCAGCCAGGTGGATCGGGTGGTGGCCCATGCGGCGGTTAGCTGCAACAGCGAGGCGGTGGTGCTCAAGGCCTTGGCAGCTGCAGCCCATTGCCAGGGGGTGCGCCACGGAGTGCTGCTGATGGTGGAGTTAGGGGACCTGCGCGAGGGAATTCTCGCGGCAGATCTTGAGGCGATGGTGTTACTAACCCTGGCCCTGCCAAACCTGCTGCTGGTTGGCATCGGCACCAATCTGGGCTGTCAAAACGGCGTTGCACCAGATGAAGCCAATATGGGCGAGCTATCGCGTCTGATCGATGGCCTGGAAAGGCGTTTTGGCATCAGGCTCGAGTGGTGCTCTGGAGGTAATTCGGCCAATCTTCCCTGGCTGACTGGTGGCGGCGATCCGGGCCGCATCAACCACCTGCGACTCGGCGAGGCCCTACTGCTGGGGCGAGAGCCCCTCACCCGCACAGCCATACCAGGGCTGTACACAGATGCCATCACCCTGGTGGCAGAGGTGATCGAGTCCAAGCGCAAGCCAAGCCGTGCCTGGGGAACCCGTCACTGCACCAGTTTTGCCAAAGAGCCAGTTGCTCCCCAAAAACAACCAGACCAAGCCATGGCGATGCGAGCCCTACTTGCCCTGGGCGAACAGGATGCCGACCCGGCCGGTCTTAGTGCCCCTGGGATCAGCATCGAGGGCGCATCCAGCGACCACTTGGTGGTGAGCGGAGCGGCAGAGGCGTTAGTGCCGGGCGATGAACAGCGCTTCCAGATCAGCTACAGCACCCTGCTGCGGTCGATGACATCTCCATTTGTGAGCCGTTGCTTCATCGGAGGACCTGCCTAGGGTTCGCAATTGGTACAGACCCGTTCATGCAGTCGCCCCTTCGCTCAGCTGGCAGTCCCGATGGTCCTGGAGCAACCCTCAGCCTGATTGCGGCCGTATTGGTGGGCATCGCGATTCTGCTCAGCCAAACCGTGTTCATCGTGCCGGCCGGCAACGTGGCTGTAGTCACAACCCTGGGCAAGGTCACCGGTACCCCCCGCAGCCCAGGCGCCAACATCAAGGCTCCCCTGGTGCAGAACACTTCGCTATTTGACGTACGCACCCAGGTGCGACCAGAGCAGTTTTCGACTCTCACTAAGGATCTCCAGGTGATCCAGGCCACTGCCACAGTGAAATACGCCATGAAGCCCGCAGAAGCGGGGCGGATTTACGAGACGATCGCTACCGACGACCAGCAGATCTATCCCCGCGTGATCCAGCCATCGCTACTGAAGGCACTCAAATCAGTCTTTTCGCAATACGAGCTGGTGACTATCGCCACCGAATGGAACTCCATTTCGGAACTGGTGCAGGAGAAGGTGGCGGAGGAGCTGCGTAAGTTTGACTACGTGAGCGTGCAGGGACTCGATCTCACTGGTCTGCAAATCGCCGAGGAATACCGCGCCGCGATTGAACAGAAGCAGATTGCTGAACAGCAGCTGTTGCGCGCCCAAACCGAGGTCTTGATCGCCGAGCAGGAAGCCAAGCGCTACGAAACGCTCAACTCAAGCCTCGATGACCAGGTGCTCTACAAGCTCTTCCTCGACAAGTGGGATGGCCAGACCTCCGTGGTGCCTGCCCTGCCGGGTACTGCTGGGGGGAGCGGCAACTCGGTGATCGTCAACGGACGGCACTGATGCTGGCTGATATCAGTCAGTCTTGAGCAACTGCATAGGCCAGCAATGCCAACTTTCCTCGTTACCGGCAGCAACCGCGGCATCGGCCTCGAGTACTGCAGACAACTACAGGGCCGCGGCGATCAGGTGATCGCCGTCTGCCGCACGCCGTCGCCGGAACTGGAGGCGCTGGGGGTGCGCCTCGAGGCGGGGATCGAGCTCACCGCCGAAGCAGATCTTGATTCTCTGCAGCAACGGCTAGCTGGCCAGCCGCTTGACGGGGTGATCCTCAACGCCGGCATCCTTGAAACCAACCGCCTGGAGCATCTCGACAGCGACAGCCTCAGGCGCCAGTTTGAGGTGAATGCCATGGCGCCCCTGCTGCTCGTGGCCGCCCTGCTGCCGAATCTGCAGCCCGGTTCCAAACTGGCGCTGATGACCAGCCGCATGGGCTCGATTGACGACAACAGCTCCGGCTCCTCCTACGGCTACCGGATGTCAAAGGTGGCGCTGAACATGGCGGGGCGATCCCTGGCGATCGACCTGCGACCCCGCGGCATCGCCGTGGCACTGCTGCACCCGGGGCTGGTGAGCACCCGCATGGTCAACTTCAACCCCCAGGGCATCAGCCCCGAGGAGGCGGTGCGGGGCCTGCTGGCCCGGATTGATGCTCTCAGCCTGGCAACCAGCGGTGGCTTCTGGCACGCCAACGGCACGCTGCTGCCTTGGTAATGCCGCTCAAGCACCCAGGCTGACGACGCCGCGCCGGTGAATCTCGCTGGCGTAGTCGGTCCAGACCCCCTGGCCCCAGTAGCGAAAGCAGCTGGTTTCCAGCAGCAGCAAATGCAGCAGCGCTTGCTGGTAGGACTGAGTATGGGTAACTGAGGGATCGGCCGCCACCAGGGGATCGAAATGCTGGTGAAAGGCAACGCTGAGGCTGGTCATCGGCTCCAACACGTTGGAGTAGCCCTCTACCCAGCTGAGGTTGTTGGTCCAGGAGGCACCGGCCATCGAGAAGGAGGAATCACGGGCCTGGAGCTCGGCGATGGCCACCTCCACATTTGCAGCGCTGGGTGAGTCGCCCAGCTGCTGCCAAAGCTTGTGTTGCTGCACCGCCTGAATCGGCGGATAGTCGCCGGCAGACACACCGGCGGCCTCAAGCATCTCGAGATATTCGCTGCCATTAATCGCCACCGTGCCAGCGCCACCACCCTCGGCGGCGATGCGCTGATGAGCCTGGATGAAGGCCTGGGGGAATTCGTTCATCATCACGCCACCGTTCTCGCCATCGGCGATCTGGGAGACGAGGGCCGGCACAGACACGCCGCCAAGCAGTATGGGGCCACGCCCCAGGGCTTCGTAATAGGGCTGCATCTGACCCACCAGCTTGGTGTCGGAGCCCTGCGTTTTGATCAGCGCCGTGATTGACGCCACCTCACCACTGGAGCTGCGTGCCACCAATTGGTTGGGCACCAGTTTCTGCTCCTGGCTGAGGGCGGAACCATCGGGATTCTCAACGCTGTGCTCCTGCACAAGCAGCCAGCGGTAGCCGCACTCCCGCAGGGCCTTGATGAATTCGTAAAGCGTGTCTGGGTGGTTGGGCAGATGCATCTCCGGTGGCGAGAACCCCTTCACCCGCTGCAAGGCAGCATCACCAAACATCGCCGCAAAGTGATGCTGCCAGGCCAGGATCTGCAGCTTGAGATCGGGGATTGGCGTGGAGGGGGCCACGGCATGGCTCCAAAAGGTGCCGAGCCACTCCACATGGGGTTGAAGGGCATGATCACAGGCCAGCCGCTGCAACGCCTCGAGGATGTCTTGGCGACCCATCTGCTGGAATCCCCACAGCAAATTGCCGGAGAAATCCAGCATGATCCGCGGATTGGCGCCCTCAGCAATCAACTGGGGGATGATGTCAGCCAAACGCCGATAGCAATGGGCGAAGGCTTCAGCGTTGTGGTTGTCCCCCTCTCCGGGATGCTCAACCATGTATTGGAGGTGGGAGATCAGCTCTCCATTGGCACCGGCTGGAATCGTGGGCTGGTGCATGTGCAGGGCACAGGCGAAGCCTGAACGAAGCTGCTCCAACTCCAGATTGGTGGTGGGCAGAAATACCGGCTGCTGCTGCTGCTGCACCAGGGCGAGGATTTCAGCTTCGCGGCCAGCGATCGGCGGCAGGGAAGGGTTGCTCACAGGTTTGAGATAGTCAAAGCGTGGCAATGCGCTGGCGAATCAGCGGCACTGAGGAACTTGCAAGTTGCTGCGAAAGGATGGTTTGACCGCGCTCCCAAGCAGATCTACGCGATAAAAGCTCCAAATCATCAAACCACGCCGATTTTGTCATCTGACCAACATGGAGGCGTATGTGATAGACATAATCAGAAATTAGTACGCCTGCAGCACTACTTGTAACCGCGATCATCATGCCTACATCTTCACCTTGTGGCAGGCCCATCCAGCCACCGACTCGCTTGAGCAGGGCGGCCTGCACAAGCAGGGTGGTTGGCCCCAGGGGAATGCTGTCATGGGGGGATGGCCAGGCTCGCCAAACATCACCTGCCAGACATGGCCCAGCGGCCACAATTGCAGGATCATTTTTGAGATCGTCAGTGCAATAACCGGCCGCCCACAGGGCCCCTGCCTGGCCATTAATTGCGGCCAGGCGCTTGTCGATGGAATGGGGGTAAAGCCAGTCGTCGTCGTCGGCGCTGGTGATCCACTCCCCCCCAGCAACAAGCAGGCCAAGATTGCGAGCAGCCGCCTGACCAATCGGCCGGGCAGAAGCAATCACAGTGGCGTTGGCTGCAAGCTCGGCAGGCAGGGCTTCGAGGTCGTTGCCATCAACGACAATCACATGTTCGATATTGCAGCTATTATCAGCCAGACTGCGATTTAGGTTGCTCAGCATAGACAATCGATCGGGCAAAAGCCTGGTCGGAGTAATGACGCTAACGGTCGTCAAATTAGTTGAATTATTGCGAGCCCATCCATCCTAGTCGACTCTGGAGACACTAAGACCGTTGCTCACTGCCCAAATAGGCAAAATCCGAAAGATTTGAGCATGAAACTGATCAAATCAAATTTTCAAAAAACATGAGCGCAATGGCCCTCAGCACGGATGTCGCCCTGGGACTTTGCTCACCACGGAGCCTGCGGCATCCTGGGTTCAGCCCTTGATCTACCCGCGGTGGACACTGCCCAGCTGCGCGCCTTGTTCAACAAGCCCTACGGCGCCCCCGGCCCAAGCGAAGCGCAATGGCGGCAGCTTTACGCCGAGGACGTGCACTTCAGCGATCCCACCCAGGAGCGAGATGGCATTTCGGCTTACATCAAAGCCCAGGAGGGCCTGCTGAAGCGCTGTGACGACACCTACCTCACCCCCGGCGCGATCGCGATTGAAGCCAATTCGGCCTTTGTGGAGTGGGAGATGGGTCTGAAGATCAAGGGCATTGAGTTTGTGTATCCAGGCACCTCCCGGCTGCTGCTCAACAGCGAGGGCAAGATCTGCGACCACCGCGACTATTTCGACTTCGTGGGCCCCACCTTCGGGCCGGTGCCTGTGCTCGGTGGCTTTGTGCGCTGGCTTTACAAGCGCTTTGTGGGCTGAGGCAGCAGCAGGAACCGTGATGCGCCCTTTCTCCACACTCGCTCTGCTCGCTCTGGCTACGGGGCTGTTCGGCTGCGGCACCAACAAGCACCCCAAACCAGGACCGGCCGGCGTTACTGGTCCCATCCGAATCGAGCTCGACCCAAAGGATCCCTCCAGGAGCTTCGGGGTGTTGCCACGGGGCGAGGACCGCACCATTTTTAAGGTGGGCTTCGGCCGCAACGGCATCACCTGCGCCGGCAGCCGCTTCGAGGAGGGCTACACACCCCTGGGCCGCTTCCGGGTGAATGCCATCCTCAGCGGCAACACCTTTGTGATGGATCCCGCCCTGATCGCCAAGTCAGGCAAGAGCGAGGCCGAGCTGCGCAAAATGCTTTTTGGCAACATGAACGCCATCGACTTCGACGGCGATGGCGAAAGCGGCGAATACGGCAGCGGCTACGTGAGCCTGGAGCCGGTGGACAGCGTCAAGCAGCCCTTCGCTTTCAACACCTATGACGGCAAATTTCGCTGGTACAGCTTCGCCATTCACGGCAGCAACAACGACAACCGCATCGGCCAGAAGGTGACCGGCGGCTGCGTGAACGTGGCCGGACCAGATTTGAAGCTCCTGCTCTCGGCCGTGAAGCTTGGCGATCAGGTGGTGATCAACGCCACTGGCGGCAAGTGTGTTCACGACGAACAGCTGTAGTGCGACACCCCACCGGCGTTGAAGAACTCCCTGGGCTTGAGGCGGTCGTAGGTTGCCGCCAGCTCTAGGGAAGGTTCCTCGTAGGGATGGCTGAATACGGCCTGCAGCTCCTGGATCAGGCTGGTGTCACCCTGCTCCGCCTGTTGATAAGCGGGCGCAACCAACCACTCGCGCCAGGTGATGGCTGGGTTGCAGCGTTTCATCGCAGCTGATGTCTCGAGCAGGTCGCCAATCTGGGCACGCCAACGCTCCAGCCAGCCGCTCCATGCCGCATCGAGGCCTTCCGAACACGGCTCATAAAAGCTCTGCTTGAGGGCTGAGAGGTGCTCGGGGGTGGTGGCAGGAAGCTCCGACAACTTCCGGAAGAAGATCGTGTAATCGGCCTGGGAGCGCAGCATCAGCTCCAGCAGCTCGTTCACCAGGGCGGCATCAGGGGCGGCCAGGCCCAGTTTGCGGGCCCACATCGCCTCGAGCTCCTGGTTCATCGCGCCGGCAAAGCCGTCGCGGATGGAATCCAGCTGCGCCAGGGCCTCGCTGTTGTCAGACAGCAGCGGCCGCAGGGCCGACCAGAACATCTGGTAATTAGCTCCGGCCGCCAGCGGTTGGTTGAAGAAGCTGAAGTGCTCGCCGCCACCGGTCCAGGGCTGGAAGCCGGGATCGAAGCGTTCACAGAAACCAAACGGGCCGTAGTCGAGGGTGTAACCACCGGCGGCGCAGTTGTCGCTGTTGAAATTGCCCTGGCAGTAGCCCACCCGCATCCAGTGGGCCACAAGGGCGATGAGCCGCGTGCGAAACAAGCGCGCCAGCTCCAGCACCTGGTCGCTGAACGCCAGCCTCGGATCGATCTCCGGCCGGTAATTGCGCTCAATCAGATGGGCCACGATCAGGCGCAGCTCGTTCAGCGCCTCCGGATGGGCCTGGCGGCGAACGCGGCGGGCAAACAGCTCCAGCTGGCCCACCCGCAGAAACGATGGCGCCACTCGGGTTGTGATCGCCGCTGGGTTATCGACCAGCACGTCGGGATCAAAGGACCGGGAACCCGGGGTGTACCAGGGCCGGCGAACGGTTTCAGCGCCAGACCCATAGAGGGTCAAGGAGCGGGAGGTGGGAACCCCCAGGGCGTGCATGAACTCCTGGACCAGAAATTCGCGCACGCTGGAGCGCAACACAGCCCGACCATCGGCGCCGCGGCAGTAGGGCGTGGGGCCGCCGCCCTTGAGCTGCAGCTCCCAGCGCTGGCCATTGAACACGCCTTCAAACACGGAAATGGCCCGACCATCGCCATAGCCGTTGCCGGTGCCAAACGGACACTGCTGGATGTATTCAGCGCCGTAGATCGAGAGGGCATAGCCGGTGGCCCAGCCGTAGGGGCGCATCGGCTGCCGCGCCACGCTGATGTCGCCGGAAAACAGCCGCAGGAAGGCCTCATCGTGGGCCAGGGCGTCGTTCAGGCCCAGCACCTGGAACAGGGCGGAGCTGTGCGCCAGGTAGGCGGGCACGGGCAGGGGCGTGGGTGTGACCGGCACGTAATGGCCTGAAAAAACCTGGCGGGGCCGGTGATCGTGGCCATCCAGCGTGGCCTGGGGATCTGGCTGCAAGCCCTCCAGCAGCGAATAATCAGCCCGTTGCGCGAACTCAGCGAAGGATGTGATCGGTGTAGTGGTCACGGTGCTCGCGGGTTCTCGCCGAGAGGTATCAATCGAGGCTAGGGATGGAGGCTTAAGCCCGAGGGCCTATCTCCACTTACTAAGGTCGATTGCTTTGCTGCCGCGAGCGAGAGGGGCGATGCCGGATCTAATCGTGATCGGCAGTGGCCTGGGGGGCCTTTGTGCCGCCGCCATCGCCTCGCGTCACGGGCTAGAGGTGCAGGTGCTGGAGGCCCACAGCCAGCCCGGCGGCGCCGCCCATGGTTTTCGACGGGGACCCTTCCACTTCGAGTCTGGCCCATCGCTTTGGAGCGGGCTGGGTCGCTGGCCTAGTGCCAACCCCCTGGCCCAGGTGCTGCGGGCCGTGGGTGAAAGCGTGCCGGTGGTGCACTACTCGGAGTGGGGCCTGCTGTTGCCCGAGGGCAATCTTCGGATTGGCGTGGGTTTGGATCCATTTTTGGAGGTGCTCCGCAGCCTGCGGGGGCCAGCGGTTGCCACTGAATGGCAGGACTTTTTGGTGGCAATGCCCCCGTTTTGCCGAGCCGCCGGATCGCTGCCGCTGTTGGCCCTGCGCCCCGGCGCTGGCGTTCTCACCACTCTTGGCAGCCAGGGTTGGGAACTAATCGGCCAGGCGGGCAAGCTGGCAGCGCTGGGCGGAGCTTTTGGGCCTATTGCCCGCCGCCATCTGCGCGATCCCTTTCTGCTCCATTGGGTGGAGATGCTGTGTTTTTTAATCTCCGGCCTGGAGCCTGATCAGACCAGTGCCGCCGCCATGGCCACCCTGTTTGGCGAGTGGTTTGAGCCCGATGCAGGGTTGGACTACCCATTAGGGGGCAGCCCCGCCGTGGTGGACGCATTGGTGCGGGGCATCCGCCGCCATGGGGGCGAGCTGCGCACGGGCGCGGCTGTTGCTGAAATCGAACTGTCGGGGGGGCGAGCCACGGGGGTGCGCCTGGTCAGCGGCGAACGGCTGCACGCCCGCCACGGAGTTATTAGTAATGCCAGCCCATGGGATACGGCCGCCCTGCTGGGTAAGGGCAGTGCCCCGGAGCGCTGGCGCCAGAAGCTTCTGGCTGCGCCGGCTTGTCCCAGTTTTCTGCACTGGCACCAGGCTTTCAAAGATCAGGGCCTGGCCGAGCTGCCGATCCACCATGTGTGGGTGGGGGATTGGCAGCGGGGCATCAGGGCTGAGCGCAATATGGTGGTTCTATCGATGCCTTCGCGGCTGGATCCCTCCCTGGCGCCGCCGGGCCACCAGGTGTTGCACGGCTACACGCCAGCCAACGAACCCTGGGAGCTCTGGAAGGATCTGGAGCGGGGCAGCCCCGCCTATGAGCAGCTGCGCCGCGAGCGTTGCGATGTGTTCCATGGCGTTTTCGATCAACTGGTGCCCGATTGGCGCGAGCGCGTGGTGCTTGAGCTGCAGGGAACCCCCCTGAGCCATCGCGATTTTCTGCGGGTGCACCAGGGCAGCTATGGCCCCGCCTGGCCCGCCAACCGCGGAGCCTTCCCCGGCGGCGGCACCCCGATCAAAGGCTTGGCGCTCTGTGGTGCGGGCGTATTCCCTGGAATTGGCGTGCCGCCTGTAGCCGTGAGCGGAGCCATGGCGGCCCACCGCTTTGTGCCCGCTGCGGCCCAACGGCGCTTGCTGGAGGAGCTGGAGCTGGTGCGCTGAAGCCTGACTACTTACTGACTACCCCGTGGTGGGCACCTATTACCTCGGGCCCAACTCCCTCTGCCTTGGTGATGATCTAGGAGCTGGTGGAGGGGCCAACCCCGTGAAGGTGGTGCCATTGCGGCTGCAGTCCCCGGGATAGGCTCAGCCAGAAGCCTGCAACTTTGTCGTTTGTGAAGCTATCGCTGCCAATTGATGCGGATGCGTCTAAGCGATCGTCAGGCCACGACTTGGAATGATTGTGACAAGAGAAAAATCGGTACTCTGTTTTGGCGACTCGAATACTTGGGGATATGTACCCCTCACTGCAGGTCGCCTTCTGCGCAGGGAACGATGGCCCGGAGTTCTGCAAGAATCGCTAGGAGAGTCGTATTACGTTATTGAAGAGGGTCTCAATGGGAGGTCTACTGTTTTCGATGAACCGTATCGAGACGGTCGAAATGCTCGCACCACAATACTGGCCGTTCTCGAAAGCCATGCGCCGCTTGATCTGTTAATAATAATGCTTGGCACTAATGATTTAAAGCACCACCTAAATGCATCGGCTCACGAATCAGCAAGGGGCATTAGTACACTCTTGCAGATAGCAACCAATAGCACCACCAGCTTCAGCAAGGGTGCACCAAAGATTTTAGTGATCGCGCCACCAAGGTTTGGAAATATGTCCGAGCTCATGACCCATCATTTCAAGGATGCAATAACTCGTTCCGCTGAGCTGCCTGCTCAATACGAGCAGTCATGCGCCCAATATGACTGCAGCTTTATCGACAGTAATCAGGTAGTTGCCGTAGCAGGAGATGGGATTCACTTGGATGCCCATGGACATCGCAAATTGGCCTTAGCACTTGTGCCGGTAGTGAAGGATTTAATAGGTGATGCAGCCTGATATGGCAATGGGGAGACCTGCGAATTCTTGCGCTGACTGTGGGACCGGGAATACGGGAACAGGTACTCCCAAAACCCGCCACCGCTTGAAAAGCGACGTACTTATAAGTTGAGGGGAGAATAGGGAGCCAACCTGAGCCGGTGTACGCAACGGAGGTACGAATGTTTCATCAGAGTGAACGCGATGAGGCAGCTCGAGCGTCATCCCGTAACAGCAGAGAGCGATACGCCAGTTTTATTTCCCGCCCTTACCTCACCGGGCTGCATAACCCGGGTCTGGATCACAACTGAGAAGGTCAAGCCCCGAGCATGTCTCCTCCCAAACGTGATTCCTATTCCTTTCCAGCCAGGCTCCAGACAGGTGATGCGTGAAACAACAGACACCCGACCGGCAAACCTTGGGTGAGCAGGCGCCCTCCACGGGGCGCCTTCCTGTTGGGGTGACAATCAACAGAGCAACGTTCATATCTCTGACAACTTCCCGATCGCCCCCTGCAAATCCGCCCCTACAACCCGGCCGACTGGCCAGCGGTATGGGCACTGCTGGCAGCGAAATGGCTTTCAAGTGGTCGGCACCCTGCCGGGAGCATTTCTCCACCCCCTCTGCCAGGAAAGATGACGCCTCTCCATCTCGACCACTTTTTCCACCAGGGGGCTTGATGGAGCAGAGCAATGCGTCGCTACAGCGAGGCCGTCAAAGCTGACGTAAGGAGGCGGATGAGTCCGCCGCACAGGCAGAGCGTGGCCCAGATCTCAGCAGAGCTGGGCATTCACGTGGTCACGCTCTACAACTGGAGGAAGACCTGGCGTCTGCAAGGAGAGGTGGTGCCTGCATCCGAGAAGGATCCTGAGGGCTGGGGTGCCACCGACAAGTTCACGGTGGTCTTGGAAACAGCTGGACTGAACGCCACCGAACTCAGCGCCTATTGCCGTGAACGGGGTTTGTATCCGGAGCAGGTGGAACGGTGGCGCCAGGCATCCCAGGATGCCAATGAAAATCTAGTGCTCACCTTGACAGAGCAGAAGGATCTAGACCGACGCCATCAGCAGGACCAGCGAGAAATCAAACAGCTCTAGCCGAAGGCTTCTCCGATGTCAGGCGACAGCGAAAACTGGTCCAGATGCGACACGAAATCTGGCCCCCCTCTGCGAGCCACTGACCAGGCCCAGCGCCATGACCAGGGTGCTGTCACCTCTGGAGCAGAGCTCCCGGGATGCGGCGTTGGAAACACCAGAGGATGTCCAGATGATCCTTGGCCTCTCCGCAGCTGGGTGGGTCCGCAGGCGGATCGCCAAGGAGCTGGGCTGCTCGCCTGAAACCGTCCGTAAGTACCGGCGGCAGGGAGGCTGGGAGGCCTACGGCAAACCCCGGCGGAACGGCGTTCTCGATGGTCAGTGCGACTGG
>NZ_JAGQBD010000039.1:0-8893 GCF_024345455.1 Cyanobium sp. T1G-Tous | reverse complement strand
GCCGATACATGCGGAAAACTTTGGGCGGCTTTTGGGCGCAAATGGGCCCATTTGCGTACATTTTACCGCCAGAAACTGCTCACATCCATTGCGCTGCAACTGTTCTGACCTTATTCAGGAGGCCCTACGAACAGGCACGTCAGCGTCGTCCACGACGGTGGTCACGATCTACACGTTGCTGGCATCAACCAGAGGTGGTCTGGATCAATCCACCACCCACGGAAATAGAACACCAACCAGCTACATTTGCCATGGCTGCCTGATCAGCAGCAGGGGCGTCATCTTTACTGGCAGTCACCGCTGAGGCTGGGGATGCGCAGCGGCTGCGGCAGTTGTTGGCGATGGTCGAAGCGGCGGCATCGGCTCCCCCCACACCTTCGGCGCTTGCCGGTATCGAACTGATTATATATTGAATTCCAGATGAGATAACGATCTGGTCCTTTCAGGATATTTTGATAAGTAAACGCTGTGAGCGGGTAGATGTTTGAAGTTGTCAAAACTCAGTCAGTGCCCTGGTTGTGACGCTGTGTTGGCTGGCGATTCTGAATGCTGCCTTGACTGAGGTGTAAAAACAAAGAGATAGAGTGTGATTGCAAGATGATCATGATTAAGAGGGGCAACCGTGGATGCTCCGGGATGAAAGCTCATGTCGGACTTTGCAAGGACACTGATTTAATCCATTCAGGAAGTAACCACAGGCGGCAATTGGCCTGGTCAGGCTTGATTGGGCGGATGCCTAGGTGTCAATTGGTTCCGCTATATTATTGCATGAGCAAAGCCTTGCTTTTGCTTAGAGCTTTTGAATGATTTTTATAGATGTATTATGGGTGATTGCCAAGAGCTTTAGTTGCTATTACCAGTTTCCAAAAAAGTTCCCGCGGGTCTTGTGTTGAGAGTTTTCTCTCGGATTGAAGGGAACGTCAAATGCTAAGGGCGTTGGTCAAGAGATGGAGAGGATTGATTGTCGATGTCGGATTGCCGACTATTAAATGAATCGCTTTAGGTGGTTTAAGCAATAAGCTTGAGTTAGATTAATTTGCGTCATGATTTATTGATCATCTATCAAAAAAAGCCAGGCTGCATGCCTGGCTTGTGGTTAAGAAATTTTGGATTAAATTTACCAAGTGCCTCCGGTGCAGCCAAAGCCGGTGCAGGTTTTTGAAATTGCGCCTGCTTGGCTAACTGTGGCTGTATATGTTGCCGCTGGACTAACAATAGTGGCGGCAAATGCTGTATCAGCGGTTTGAGAGCAGGTAGGAGTGTTAATCGTTACGCCATTGCCGCCAGAAGTTGTTTGGGCCCAGGTGGTGTCAGCTTCGACTTGCCAGACCTGGCATTCCTTGGCGCCGGCCGAAGCCAAGGACTTGGCAGCAGAGACCTTGGCCTTAGATGATTGATTCAAGAATGCTGGAAGTGCAACTGAAGCAAGAATGCCAATGATAATTACAACGATCAGCAGTTCCACCAGCGTGAAGCCGGCCTGCAGAGCATTTTTCGACTTCTGACGCTTGGCCAGGGCTGAAATCAGGAGGTGATTGGTGCTTGGGCGAGAAGTCATGGATGCTGAAGGGCGGAGCGCCTTAAGTGGGAAGCTTCCACCAGAGTGGTCTGTCTATCTGGTGCTGAATAGGCAAAGGCCCTGAGCATTGTCTGAAAACTGGCTGAAAATGCAGCCGGTCTTTGCGGTGTTCGCCCGGCTCGCCATGCGCATCTCCCCCCTGCGGCTCTGGCTTCAGTCCACTTCGCTGCTGGCCGTGCTGGCGGGCTACAGCCTGCTGTTGCTGCTCAACCAGGGCGTCGCCGTCCTGCAGCGGCGCCTGGCTCACGAGCAGCTGGTGAGCGCCCTGGTGGCCGAGCTGCAGCGCCGGGCCTCCACCTCGCAAGAGCTCGACGCCCTGCTCAGTCGCTCCCTGCTGCCGGGCCTGCAGCTGCGCCTGTTGCGGGGGGTGCCGCCGGCCAAGGCGGCCCCGGCGCTGGAGCAACGCCTTGATGAGGGCTGGCTCACCAGCGCCCAGCCGCTGCAGCTCGGCGATGGCCCCACCTACACCCTGCTGGTGGAGCAGAACGTGTCGGCTTCGGTGCAGCAGGAGCGCCTTGCCTTTTGGTTATTGGCGGTGGCGGCCGGCGTGTCGAGCCTGTTCACCAGCGGGCTGCTGCGGCTGGTATTGCAGCGGGGCCTGGTGCGGCCGCTGCAGGAGTTCACCGCCCAGCTGGCCGCCACCCAGGCGCCGCCAGTGCCCTCTGATCAGATCCCCGTGGCCGAGCAGCCCGAGGAGCTGCAGCCCATCGCCCTTGCTTTCAACGACCTGCAGCAGCGCCTATCGGTTTCCTGGGAGCGGCAGCGCTCCTTTGTAGATGGTGTTGCCCATGAGCTGCGCACGCCGATCACCTTGATCTCCGGCCACGCCCAGCGCCTGCTACGCCAGCCGGGCATCGAGGCCACAGCTCCTTCGCTGCGCTTGATCCAGCAGGAGGCCCAGCGCATGGGCGGCCTGGTGAGCAATCTGCTCGATCTTGCCCGCCAGGATTCCGGTCGCCTGCAGTTGCGGCGGCGACCGATCCTGGCTGATGAGGCCCTGGTGCAGGCCTATGAGCGGCTGGCCTTCAGCAGCGGCTGGCGCTTGCACCTAGACACGCCAGCTGCGGAGCTGCCAGTGGCGATTGGGGATCCGGAGCGGCTGCAGGAGTGCCTGGCCGCCCTGATCGAAAATGCGCTCCACTACAGCCCCACGCCGCTGCCGGTCAGCCTTGCTGCCGATCTGCAGGGCAATGCCCTGGTGCTTCATGTGCGTGACCAAGGCCCCGGTGTGGTGTCTGGCGAGCGCGAGGCGATCTTTGAACGTTTCGTCCGCGGAAGCGCCTCGATTAATTCCAGCAACCGCGGCAGTGGCATCGGCCTGGCCGTGGTGCGGCTTTTGATGGAGGCGATGGGTGGCTCGGTGCAGGTGGCTGATGCCCTCGGTGGTGGCGCTGATTTTCAGTTGCACCTGCCCCTGCTTAGGCCCTTGGGGGTGCCTCCTTCAGCATGAAGCCCACACCGCGGACGGTCTGAATCAGGGTTGGCCGGCCTTCTCGCTCCAGCTTGCGGCGCAGCGCCCGGATATAGACATCGAGCACGTTGTCGTCGCCTACCCACTGCTCGCCCCACACCGCGTTGAGGATCGCTTCGCGGCTGTGCACCTGATTGGGCTGGCGCAGTAATAGGTGCAACAGCTCAAATTCCCTACCGGTGAGGCTGATGCTTTCGCCGCCGCGGCTCACCTCTCGGCTGGCTGCAGTGAGCTGCAGATCCGCCAGTTGCAGTGTTTCCGGTTCGCTGCTGGCTTTGCTGGCGCTGCGCAGCCGGGCCCGCACCCGGGCCAGCAGCTCCTCGATTGAAAAGGGTTTGGTGAGGTAGTCGTCGGCGCCGGCATCGAGCGCCTCCACCCGTTCGCGCACGTCATCGCGGGCGGTAAGCATCAGCACCGGCGTGTGGTCATCACTGCCCCGCAAGCGCCGGCAGATCTCCACACCGCTGAAATCCGGCAGGGTCCAATCCAGCAGCAGCAGGTCCCAGCGGCTCTCCCTCAGCCGCATCAGCGCCTGCTGGCCGCTGGCCGCTTCGGCGCAGCTGTAGCCCTCGATCTCCAGCTCGGTGCGCAGGAAGTGGCGCAGCTCCGGGTCGTCGTCGACGATCAGCAGGCGGGGGCTGGGCATTAGCGCTCCCGGTCGGCCCTGATCAGCTCTTCCGGCGACTGGGGCCAATTCAGGGGAGGGCTCTGCGACCAGCGCTGTTCGATGCGCTCTACGCCCGATTGGCGCCGCAGAGGGGGATCGCCGCCCGCCTGGTTTTCCAGGTCGCGAATCTGCAGCGACGTCATTAGCGCCAGCCATTGATTCGCACCACCGTAGTGCGAGTGCATGCGCTATACGGGCGCCCAGCTGCTGGCCAGTTCGATCAGGGGCATGGCTTCGGCGCCGTTGCCCAGGGGGAAGCGGTGTGGGGCGCGGCACACCAGGGTGCGGGCTTCCACGCAGCCGCTGGGCAGTTCAGCGGCCACCTGATGCAGCCGACGCGCGTCGCTGGATCCGGGAAGTTCGCTCCATTTGGCATCGCCTAGCCAGAAGCGACCGCCCCGCTCCAGCAGCAGGTCGATCTCCTTGTTCCGATCCCGCCAGAAATGCAGCCGCCCCGCTCCACCGCCGATCAGCAGCGCCCGCCGCAGGTCCCCCACCACCAGCGTTTCCCAGAGGGCCCCAATCAGGGGAGAGCGCAGCAGATCGGCCTGGTTGTCGATGCCCATCAGCCAGCACAGCAAACCGGTGTCGCTCCAGTAGAGCTTCGGGCTGCGGCTCAGCCGTTTGCCCGCGTTGCCAAACCCGTCTGCACTCCAAGACCATGGCTCCAGCAAAAACACAAGGCCGCTGCGCTCCAGCAGCGACAACCATTGCCCAGCGGTGCTGCTGGCGATGCCCACATCCCGGGCGAGCTCGGCCCGGTTGAGCAGTTGGCCCGAACGCAGCGCACAAGCTCTCAAGAAGCGCTCGAATTGCAGCAGGTTGCCCACCTGTTGCAGGCTGCGTAGATCTCGCTCCAGGTAGGTGCTCACGTAGGAGCGCTGAAAGTCGCCGGCGTTGATGGCCGGCTGGCTCCACAATTCCGGGAAGCCCCCGCGCAACAGGATCTCCGGCAGCTGCGCCCCCGGTGCTGTCGCCTGGATTTCAGCAAGCCCCAGCCCCTCCAAGCTCAGCACCGCCGCTCGTCCGGCCAGGCTGTCGCCCACGTTCTGCATCAGGGCGAAGGGCTGCGATCCCGTCAGCACCAGCTGCCCGCAGGCCTTTTGGTCGGCGTCGACCACAGTTTTGAGATGGCGAAACAGGCTCGGCGCGTACTGCACCTCATCGATCAGCAACGGCAGCGGGTGCCGAGCCAGAAAGCTGGCCGGGTCGTGTTCGGCCGCTGCGGCTTCGCTGGGCAGGTCGAGCGTCACGTAGTGGTGCTCAGGAAACAGGTGCCGGCACAGGGCCGTTTTGCCCGTCTGGCGGGCGCCCGTGAGCACCAGCACCGGTCGGGTGCGGGCTAGCTCCAGCAGCCGGGCTTCGATCTGGCGAGGAATCCACATGGCGCTGGCTGCCGCACGGCCGTTGCCTGCCAATCCTGGCGCCAAATCCTGCCAATGCTGCGATGGGATCGAACGATTGGCGGGATTGGTGGCTATGGGCCTGCGCTGGGTTGCAGGGCTAGCGCCTTAGCCGCGAGCGTCAGCGTCGTTCTCAGTCCACCAGTTGGTGCAGCTGGGCTGCGACTCCATCTCGATCGGGCGGGGCCAGGTGTCCCAGGGTCTTCAGGATCAGGCGTTCATCCAGCGTGAACACCTTGAAGCGCACCAGGCAGGGCTGGGGCAGGCCGGCGGACTGATGGTTCTGGATCGTCCAATCCAGGGGCCACGCGGATTGCTTGGCCGACGTCACCATCGCCAGCAGCACGTGGCCAGAGGCCCGCTGAAAGTCGGGTGTCGACAGCACCACCGCCGGGCGCCGCTTCTGGGTGGCGCGATCCGTGAAGGGGAACGGCACCAGCACCAGCGAATGACGGTCAAACGGCTTCATAGCCCTGCGAAGGCTTCCTCATCCGCTGGGCTGCTCCACTCCTGCAGGCTGGCATCGAGGCTGCGTAGGTAGGCCAGGTCGAGCGGAGCAATTGCCCGCACGCGGACCGAGCCATCCTCCATCTCCCAGCTGAGTTGATCCCCCTGCCGCAGCCCCAAGGCTTCTCGCACCGCCTTGGGTACGGTCACTTGCCCCTTGGCCGTCAGGGTTGCCACTTCCATGGCCCTTGCCATCATTTTTATCCAAAACTCACTTTAGCGCGGAGCTCTCCTTACGGTAAGGAAGCCTTGCTGGTGGATCGAGCTGTTGCAGCCCGCCGCCTAGCTGCGTAAGGTCGCGCCATGCTTTTGTCGTTGCGCCGCGCCCCCAGCCTCTCGGTCCGCATGGCCCGCTGGGGTTTGGTGATCGTGGTGGCCTACGCCCTGGTGGCCCTGCTCACGCCGCTGCTGGTGCATGCCGGCTGGCTGGCCGATCCCAACGCTGGCCTGCAAAATCCGATCTATGCCCAGCCCTCGCTGAGCCACTGGTGCGGCACCGATCGTTTGGGCCGCGACGTGTGCGTGCGCACCCTGGCCGGCAGTGGCGTGGCCCTGCAGGTGGTGCTGCTGGCCCTGGTGATCGCCCTGCTGATCGGTGTGCCGCTGGGCATGGTGAGCGGCTACTTGGGCGGCTGGGTGGATCGGGTGCTGGTGCTGCTGATGGACACCCTCTACACCCTGCCGGTGCTGCTGCTCTCGGTGGTGCTTGCCTTCCTGTTGGGCCGGGGCTTGCCCAATGCCGCCGCCGCCCTATGCGTCGTCTACATCCCCCAATACTTCCGGGTGGTGCGCAACCAAACGGCCCAGGTGAAGGGTGAGTTGTTTGTGGAGGCGGCCCAGTCGCTTGGCGCCGGCCCGATCTGGATCCTGCGCCGCTACCTGCTGCGCAACGTGATCACCTCGGTGCCGGTGCTGCTCACCCTCAATGCCGCCGATGCCGTTCTGGTGCTTGGTGGCCTCGGCTTTCTGGGCCTGGGCCTGCCCGAAACCATCCCCGAGTGGGGCGGCGACCTGCAGCAGGCCCTCACCGCCGTGCCCACCGGCATCTGGTGGACCGCCCTCTACCCGGGCCTGGCCATGTTTGTGCTGGTGCTGGGGCTGTCGTTTTTAGGCGAAGGCCTCGAGAGCTGGCTCAGCGGCGGCAGCGCTCAGCGCACTGGATCCTGAAGCCCAGAGCAGGAAGAAGCTGCCAGGAGGTGGCTGCAAAAATCGCCGCACCGCCGCCATATCCGCAGCCAAAATGGAGTTTTGCTAGCAATAATGCACGGGATTTAGGCGTTCGCTCGCTTGAGTTCCATCGCCGTAGCTGGCGTAAAGCTTCTCCTCCACAATCGCTGAGCCGTGGCGCTCGTTGATGGAGCGTTTCACCGCGGCCCGTTCGTCATTGCTGAAATAAACGGCCCGCGCCAGGGCGACGAAAGCGTTGCCGAAGTCCTGCTTGGCCTCAAGGGCGCGGATGTTGTCTTCGATGCTCCAGAGCTTGGCGTTGATTTGGCGTAGGGCGTCAAACAGGTCGTCTGCCACCGCTCCCGCTCCACGTTCGCCAGCCGCTCGCCACTGAGCCGGGCGGCCTTGAGTTCCAGGATCGTGATTTTGTCGACCACCTCCCCGATCGAAGCCGGAATCTGCAAGTTGGCAGGGCTAGGGGACACGGCTGCGAGGTTCACCCCACAATGGAAGCACCCCGTCACCCTGTGGATAGTCGTGCCTTGGTGGTTGGATCTGCTCCTGCTCTCTGCTGCTGCGGCGCTTTGGTGCAGCGGCAATGCCAATGACGACGACGTTTGGAGCCTGTTCCAGAAGTTTCTCGCTGCCGTTGCCCTGGCGGTGGTGCTGCTCGGCGGCCGCCAGATTTTTCTTGAGCTGCTGGGCCTCGGCCTGGCCCTGTGGCTGCCCAGTGCCCGCAGATATCAGTAGCCGGGCTTCAGTGCCTGAGCTTGATCGTGCGGGGCAGGGTTTCGCTGATGGCCCCCTCGCTATCAAGGGCTGGGTAGGTGCGGCCTTCGCGCTGGCACCAGGCCGCCACCTCCGGATAGGCCCACTCAAACAGCAGGTTGTCGTAGCGCCCGGCCGGCACCCCTTCGCCGCGGCTGGGCAGCACCCCGGCCACCTGCCGCTGACGCAGCGCCTCAAACAGCAAGGTGGCGCAGGCCACGCTCACATTCAGCGACTGCACCATGCCGTGCATCGGGATCACGATCGGCTGATCTACCAATGCCGCCGCTTCAGCGCTTAATCCCCACTTCTCCGCCCCCAGCACCAGGGCGCTTGGGCCGGTGAAGTCGCACTGGCGGTAGTCCACCGCTTCCACCGACAGGTGGGTGCCATAGAGCCGAAATCCCTGGTCCTTGAGTTGGCGCAGCAGGGCCACGCTGGCGCCGTCGCTATGGCGATGCAGCGGTACCCACTTTTCGCTGCCCTTAGAGGTGCAGTTGAAGGTGGGCGTGCGGCCCGCCAGGCTCACCACATGGGCCTCCAGCACCCCCACCGCATCGCAGCTGCGCAGGATCGCCGAGAGGTTGTGGGGCTTATCCACGTGCTCGAGCACCACGGTGAGATCGCCCATGCGGCGATCGAGCACGGCCTTGAGCCGCTCAAAGCGGCGGGGCAGCAGGGGCATGGCGTCGGGCTCAGTTGAGGTGCGGAATCACGGGCATCTCCCGAATTACCAGTCTCCCCAATGACAAGTAGGCCTTGGGCAGTCACTTTTTTGTTTTTAGGCTGGGTTCAACACCCGGTTGCCCAAGCTCAAACCAGCTTTGCTTCCTCCCGCCCGGCGCTCGATGCAAGCTCCCGCCCCCAACTTTGATCAGCGGGTTTACGCCGTCGTGGCCCAGATCCCTTGCGGACAGCTGGCCACCTACGGCCAGATCGCTGAGCTGGTTGGGGTCTGGGGCGCCGCCCGCCAGGTGGGCTGGGCCCTGCGGCGGTTGCCCCTGCCGTCGGAGATCCCGTGGCAGCGGGTTGTTAATGCCAAAGGGCAGATCAGCTTCAACCCCAGCCGCGAAGGCAGCGACTGGATCCAGCGTGATCTGCTGCTCGCTGAAGGCATACCCGTAGATGCAGCGGGCCAGTTGCCCCTGGCCCAGCACCGTTGGCGTGCTGGGGCTGATGACTTTGCAAATTAGTTCTTCTTAGCTAGGGCCTCCTGAATAAGGTCAGAACAGTTGCAGCGCAATGGATGTGAGCAGTTTCTGGCGGTAAAATGTACGCAAATGGGCCCATTTGCGCCCAAAAGCCGCCCAAAGTTTTCCGCATGTATCGGC
>NZ_JAGQBD010000038.1:0-10347 GCF_024345455.1 Cyanobium sp. T1G-Tous | reverse complement strand
AGCGGTAGGAAAGCTCCCACTCGCGTCCCATGTAGGCGTAGATGCCGATCAGGAAGTGGAAGACCACCAGCTGGAAAGGACCACCGTTGTAGAGCCACTCATCGAGGCTGGCGGCTTCCCAGATGGGATAGAAGTGCAGGCCGATGGCGTTGCTGGAAGGAACAACAGCACCGGAGATGATGTTGTTGCCGTACATCAGGGAGCCAGCTACGGGCTCACGGATGCCGTCGATGTCGACAGGGGGTGCGGCAATGAAGGCCACGATGAAGCAGATGGTGGCAGCCAGAAGGCAGGGGATCATCAGCACACCGAACCAGCCCACATAAAGGCGGTTGTTGGTGGAGGTGACCCAGTCGCAAAACTGGTTCCACGCAGAAGCGCCTTGGCGCTGCTGAATAGTGGTTGTCATGAGAACGGCTTGGGGAAGGGCTTGCCTGACTCAGCCGAGAGGCTTTGCAGGAAAGCAGTAAGTAGATGCGGGGCGGGAAACCGCTCGCTCATCTGAACTTAACACCAATTCATATTTGCCACCCAACCCAAATGCGCAATTGGCCAGCAGCAGGACTGATGGCACCGATAAGCCCGGCTAATCAGTTCGTATCCGCTGGTCGATGTCCTCCATCTTCTTGAGCGCTGCTCGGCTTTCATGGACATTCCTCCTTTGATCTGGTGTGCAACCTCCTGGGGCCAGTCCTTGATCTGGTGCACCTTGATGTGCGTGGATGGACGTTCTTGGGTAGCTGCACCGCAAGGTGGGGCCAGCAAAGCCGATGACGCCTGAGCTCGCAAACTGCGTACTTGAGGGATTACTGCTGCTGCATGAGGAGCTGTCACAGGACCCTGAGTCGCCTTGGTACGTAGGCACACCAGATCAGACGCAGGTGCTTCACGACGAGCTCTGGATCTTGGCTGGAGAGCTCTACCCCCGCTCGAGCGCTGCCTTGGTAGATGCCTGGTACCGGGCTGGGCGCTCAGCGTTATTGCCGGTGAACTGCACCGGAGAGCTGTTCAGCAGCCGGCACCTCCAGCTGGTGGGTTGATTATTGGGCTGCTGCCTGCCCAAGGCACAGGAGCTCAGATATCAATCTATCCACGGCCTGGGCACGCCTCAAGGGATTGGCGTGGGCTGGGACCTCAGCTCAGCAAGGCCCTGCTGTCAAGTCGACGGATCGCTACGACCCCGGGCCTGGGCGGCCTGGCGGGTACCCCAGACGGCCAGTTAGAGCCGAGCGGCACCCAGCGCAGCTGTTCGAAGCGTTGACCATTTCGATCGACCAGGCTGTGGGCTTGGGCTTCCACCTCCTTGCCTTGGCGCACACCCTGGCCTTCACCAGGGTGCTGGACCGCCAGAAACAGCGTGCGGGCCTCGCTATCGAAGCAGGGCCCGCACAGCTCACACCCCACCGGACCGATCGCAAAGCAGAGGGCCTGGCCCGCCATTGCGCCTGCGCGCGGCAGCAGCCAGCAGCTGTTGTTGCCGAACACATCGAGGTCGGCACCCCCAGAGCGATCGGTCACCAGCCAGAGGTTGCCGGATGGGTCGAAGGCGAGGTTGTCGGGATGGCTAAAACCAAGCCCCCCCTCCCAGGGCAGGCCGCCAGCTGCCACCATCCGCCAGCGGAAGCTGGCGCCTCGGCTAGCGCCGCCATCGCTCAGCCGCATCACCCAACCGTGGGGCCAGAGGGATTCGCCTTTGGGGCCGCGGAAGACCGCCGGATCACTGCAGCCGCTGTCATCACGGCCCGCCGCCGTGAAAGCGATCAGCAGGTCGCCGTTGATCGGGTCGATATCAGTGTCTTCTGGCCTGGGGCAGGCGGTGGCGCCAGCGGCGTTGGCGGCCAGATGGGCATCGATCAGGATCGCCCCCTGCTGGCGCAGCTGCGCCTTCACGTCATCGCCGCCCAACGGGTAGAGATCGCCAAGGTTTTTGTAGCGGCTGCGGTAGGCCTGGAGTTCGGCATCGCTGTTAAGCGCTTCGCTGCCGCTGCGCTGGCGGTCGCTGTGGGGCAACACGGTTGGTTGCTGCCAGCCAAAGCGCTCGTAATGACTGGGGGATTGCGGTTGCACCGCTGTGGTGGCCTCCAGGGTGATCCAGGTGCCGCTGCCTTCCGCGTTGAAACGGGCCACCTCCAGGCGCCCCGCTGCAAACAGCCGCGAATTGGTGCGATCGAGCGGGTCTTGCACGAGCCCCTCACTGACAAAGCGGTAAAAATGGCCGCCATGGCGATCGCAGCCGGAGTACAGCACCAGCGGCTCACCAGGCCGGGTCACAACGGCAACGGCTTCATGGCGAAAGCGGCCCAGCAGGCTGTGCTTCACCGCGGGTTTACTTGGCTCGAGGGGGTCAAATTCCACCATCCAGCCGTACTTGTTGCCGGCTAGCCCAAAGGGATTACCGAGCCCGTCGAGGCGTGCACCATCCCAGCGGAACGGCCGCGCTTCTGGGAAAACCGCCGAGCCATCGGCATAGACGGCCTCGGGCACCTGCGACTGAAAGTTTTCCTCAGCGCTCAGCACGGTGCCCCAGGGGGTGGTGCCGCCAGCGCAATTGGCAAAAGTGCCGATGATCCGTTCGCCTAGGCCATCGCGGTAGCCAAGCGGCTGGCTGTGGCGAAACACCGCCGCCGCCGGACCGCTGCAGCGCATTGACTGCTCCTGCTGGCTGAGCCCGCTGAGCCCATCGATGCGCCGCTCATAGCGACTGCCGCCGAGGCGGCGCCAGCCTGAGCTCCCCTGCTCAAGCTCGAGCACGCCGATGCCGAGATCGGCCATGGCGGCGCGGGCCACGGCCTCGATCAGCGGCCGCAGTGGGTCGCTTGTAGCCAGGCTGGCCACGTCAATGCTGCCGCCGCGGCTGGCCAGGGCCTGCTGCAAAGGCTCCAGTGGCAGGGGGGTGCCCACGGCTTCTGAAAAACCTGCCGACCAGGTCTGCGGACTGATGTATTCGAAGTTGATGCTCAACAAGGCCCTGCCACTAGGCAGGGGCTGGAACGCGAGGTAGTCGTTGTTGAAGCCAAAGCGACCCGTGGCGAGAGGATCGCCCCAGACAGCGAGCAGCTCGGCTCGGTAACCCTCGGGAACCAGCAGTTTGTCGTCGACGTTGAAAGTCCGATAGATGCGCCGTTGCTCTGCCGCGCTCAGACCGTCAGCAGGCAAGGGCAGAGGTGCACGCACGGGCACAAAGGGCAGGGCAGCATTTCCTGCCGCCGTGCTGCTGCTGCGGACCTCAAGCTGCGGCAACAACATGGCAGCGGCGCTGCTGCCAGCACCGATGCCCAGCAATTCGAGTAGCTGGCGGCGTTTGAGCGCGGAGCGATTCATTGCTTTTTCATTGCTGGGGTGGTGCTGAGCAGCCCGGCAGCTGGCGCGGCACCAGCCGGGCAAGGTGTGAGCGTTGCAGGGGATTGAAGTTGTCGTCGCTCGCCAGCACCAAGCTTGGCCGGCCATCACCTAGGGGCGGAGCTGCCAGCAGCACTTCCCAGTTATCGGGAGCAAGACCGAGCTGCATCAGATTCCAGCTCATCAGTGGCGCCACGGGGGAAGCGTCGGGGTTGCTGGTTGCGTTGATTGTTAAGGCGCTGGCGGGATACAGCACCAGTCGCGCCTGCCACTGATCGGGTGCCGTAAACCGACGCCATAAACCGAGGAGTCCCTGCTTGGTGGCAAGCAGATCGGTGAGCCCCCAGCCTCCAGGTGGCAGGGCGAGGGGGCGCAGCTCTATAGGTTGCAAGACGCCGCTGGCATCGGGCGCCCAGCGCAGCAGCCGTACCCGATCGGGGGGATCTTGCAGCAGTGGCTTTTCCGCCGCCATCAACAAGGCCCCATCTGCTGGTGAACGGCTCAGGGACTCCGGGCCCCCATTGCTACGCAGTCCACGACTGGGTTGGAGGCGCCAATCTGGCGGCAGCTCCCGGCTACTCAAAAGCGAACCTGAAGCCATGTCGTAGCGGAGCAGCGCTGCAGGTTGCGCAGGTTGTTGCCGACCTTCAACGGCTACCCAAAAGTGATTGGCCTCAACCACCAGCCCTTCGCCATCCATGGGCTGCGGCTGCTTTAGCGGTAGCGGTGGCAGTGGCACCAGACCCTTCAGTCCGCCGGTTCGGAAGCCACGCCAGCGGCTGATGCTGCCGCGGGGAGCATCACTAAGCAGCCACAACTCATCAACTTCTGGGCGGTAGGCCCCGGCCGAGAAGCCGCCCCCCTGGCTCGATTCGATCAGCCGCTGCTCGACCACCTCCCAGCCGGCTGAGAGTGGACAAGGCAGGGGGATGGTGGTGGGTGCGTCCATGGCAAGTGCTCAGATCGACGCGGATATTTAGGTGGGGGTGGGCTTGAACTGGAACGACATCATGCCGATCACTTTCACCACCCGAATTGGATCAAGTGAGGTCCAGGTTCAGCAGAGTTTCAGCTCTAGCAGAGCTACTGCTTTTTTGCCTGTTGCGCCTGCAGCGTGTCCCTGTGCTGCACAGGCTTGGAGCCATGGCCTCGCCACAAGAAAAGTGAGTTTGTGGATGGGGCTGGCATGAATCTCTGGGTGCTTCAAAAGCGACCGACCGGAATGGTCGAGCCCTATGAGCTGACGCGGTTGCGGGAGGAGGCGCGCGCTCTTGACATCCGCTTTGAGACCGTCGCACCAGAAGAAATCGATTTAATCGTTAGCCGGGGTGGCCGGCGATCCATTCGGCGCTGCGGTTCTGAGGTTCAACTCCCCGATGTCTTGCTGCCCCGTACTGGTAGTGGCACGGATTACTTCTCATTGGCGATCCTGCGCCAGCTAGAGCACCTGGGTGTGGCTGTGGTCAATCCCAGCAGCGCCATCGAGGCAGTTAAGGACAAGCTCTATGCGCACCAGATTCTGGCCCAGAGCAATTTGCCGATCCCACGCACCATGCTGGTGCGCTTTCCAGTCGATACCAAGCTGGTCGCCCAACAGATTGGTTTCCCCTGTGTCATCAAGCTGCTGGTTGGCTCCTATGGCGACGGTGTTGTGCTTAGCCGTGACCCAGCCAGTTTCCGTGACCTAATGGAGCTGGTCTCCGGGCTAGATCGCTCCCAGAGCCTGATCTTGCAGCAATACATCGGGACAAGACCCGGAAAGGACCTGCGGGTATGGGTAATTGGCGGCCAGGTAATTGGTGCCATGTTGCGCAGCAGCACCGATGGCAGTTTCAAGGCAAACATCAGTAGGGGTGGTGATGGGCAGGCATTTCCGCTTAACCCAGAGCTGGAGCGACTAGCGCGCGATTCAGCCGCCGCCTTGAACCTCGACATAGCTGGTGTCGACCTGCTGTTTGATGGCGATGGTTACAGCATCTGCGAGGTCAATAGCGCCCCAGGCTTTCAGGGCTTTGAGACAGCCACGGGCCTTAACGTGGCTCGCCTAGTGCTTGAGCACTGCAGATCAAAAGTGCGGATATTGCCGCCAGTGCTTGAGCAAGGTCTGGCGCTGGCACCGCGGCACCAACCTCCAGGGCCCGAACTCCAAGCCCTTAAGGCACACGCCAATGCGCCGCAATGGTCCTCAGGGAACCTGGCATCAGGCTCCGGTTCACGCGAGGTTGATCCCATCTCTGTTTTGAGTAGATGAGCTGGTCTGATCTGGAGCGGTTGGTGGCCGATGCAGAAACCAACCCGGCGCTCCAGCAGGTCCTGCGCCAGTGCCATAGCCACCAGGAGCTGCTGCACACCGTCCGAAAACTGGGCTACCGGCTCACCAGAGCTGACCTGCAAAACGCCTGGATGGAGCACCACAACGCAGCGGAAGAGCAAGAAGCCTCTTTCGTGGTCTAGCCAGCCGCCTGCCCTAGCCAGCCCCCTGAGCCCTCTCGAGCCACGGAGCGAGGCTGGGCGCGGCAGCATGTAACGAAGTTGTTACATGGCTCTCATGACAGTCGGGGAAGTCTTTTTGGAGTCCATCTCTAGCGGTGTGATCACTGAGCATGAGATTTCCTGGGTTGCATCCCACCAAGGCGCCTTTGCCCGCCACGAGGAAGCCCTGGCGCTTCGGTTGGGGCGCTTGGTAGACGAGGGGCAGATCAACCTTGGTTGCCGCCTGCCGAGTCGCCTTGTCCAGCACAAGCTTGTGCTGAACGAATGGATCGAACCGCTGGGCCGGCGCCGCGGCAGGGCGGCCGTTTGCGCCTGACACCGCAGCAGCTCCCATGACTCAAGCCAAAACATTGCAGTACTGGCAAAACATGCGGATCGCCATGGAGGCGGCAGGGGCAACTTCAAGTGCCATCTACAAACGAGCACTGGCGATTACCCAGGGGCTTCCAGATCCCCTTGCCCCTCAGGATTCAGCTCGGTCGTAACGGCTAGCCCCCTTTCAGAGGCGGGGGACGCAGCTCCGGCGGCAGCACTCCCCGTCAGCCAGGGCAGATGCACGTATTTCTCCCCCTTGCTACGACCATTCACATCCTGTTACATTGGCCGTAACAATCCGTAACAGACAAGGCTGAGTCCGCTTCCCGCTTGGGTTTCGTTGCTTTTGCTGAGACTTGGAACGGCCGTCTGGCCATGCTCGGCTTTGTGATCGGTCTTGGCACCGAGCTCCTGACAGGTCAGGGCATCCTTTCCCAAATTGGTCTGGGTTGAGCGTCATGGAAACCGACTACACCGCTGCAATCTCCGTCGTTGCTCTGATCACCGCCGTGCTCTCGGCAATGACGATCTACGTGCTGAGCCGTCCTACGGACCTGGCTAAGAGGGTTTGATGATTTCTGCAATCACCATCGTTCTTATCGGTGCCTGGATTGTTGGTGCTCTCAACCAGGCGATTATTGCCGATTGAGCTTGTAGCTCTTGCTTAGCCAACATTTTTAAGTGGCTTGTGAACAGAAGTGTTGCCAGTGCGAATAGCCTTTGCTCGCAGCTTTCCAATGCAAGACGCCCCGTGCAGAACTGGCAGCTGTGGGCCGTAGCGGCCGCGCTCTCCGCAGCCGTCACCGCTCTATTGGTCAAAGTGGGCGTGCAGGGGGTGGATGCGGGGATGGCCACCCTGTTCCGCACCCTGGCCGTGGCGATTGTGCTGGCTCTTGTGCTGCTGGGAATTGGACGGCTCGATTGGCAGGAGCTGAGCCAGCTGCCCGCTCTCAGCCTGGGCGCTCTCGCCCTCTCCGGTCTGACGACAGGGGTGTCGTGGTTCTGCTACAGCCGAGCGCTGCAGCTGGGGCCCGTGGCTGGGGTGGCGGCGCTCGACAAGCTCAGTGTTGTGCTGATTGCCCTGCTGGCTCTGCTGCTGCTAGGTGAGCAGCTCGATCTCAAGGCCTGGCTCGGTGTGGTGCTGATGGCTATAGGCGCTGCCTTGGTGGCCTGGGTCTAGTTCGCCAGCCACAGAGATCTAGTGGCAGCAGGCATGGCGGATCAAGCTGGTTGGCCCAACCTGCGGAGAGCCTGCTGCTGCCAAAGCCAGAGAGGGCAGCATCCTTTTACTTAGCCCAACGGCCTGATCTGCACAATCGCCGCACGCAGCTCGAACCGATTGAGTCTGGGCCACCAGCGGCAAGGCAGGAGCGGTGACTTTCAGGAAAGGTGTCACTCCTTGGCTGCCGTTCAGGCGGCCTGCATCAACGGTAGCTTCTGTTCCAGGTCGTGATCATCTGGCTGATTGATCCAGACCACCTCCGGTTGACGCCAACACCTAGTTGATCGTGACCAACGCCTTGGATGGCGCTGGCGGGCCTGTTTGTACACGACAGAACGGTGCCTGCAGATCTCCGTAGCCTGACCATCGTGACGTTGCTGGGGCGTCACGAATTTGATGCCGCTGTGCCGGTGCCGATGGTTGTACCAGTCGACGAACTCAGCGACCCACTGACAGGCTTGCTCTTTGGAGGCAAAGGGCTTGCGGGGGTAATCAGGCCGATACTTCACGGTCCTGAACAGGGATTCTGAGTACGGGTTGTCGTTTGAGACCCTTGGCCGTGAGAACGACCTGAGTACGCCCAGCTCCTCCAGCCGGCTCTCCAGCGTGGCCGCACGCATGGCGTTGCCGTTATCGGCGTGCAGGATTAGCGGCTGCTTTCGCCCCTTACTGATCCGCTCCCTCAAACAAGCCCTACTCACCAGATCCGCTGCAATGGCTGGATTCTCGCGCTCATCCACATCCCAGGCCACGACCTTGCGGCTCCAGACGTCGATCACCAGGTAGATGTACAGCCAGATCCCTCGCACGGTGGTCGGCAAATAGGTGATGTCCCAGCTCCATACCTGATTCGCTCCTGCGGCCCGGAGCCTTGGCACCGCTCTTGGTTCCTGTGGTGGCCGTGCTCGACCGCGACGGTGAACCTGGCCGTGGGCGTGGAGCACTCGGTAGAAGCTGCTCTCTGAGCCGATGTACAGCCCCTGATCTGCCAGTGCTGGCACGATCTGACCGGGTGGCAGTGCGGCGTACTGCAGCTGGTTGCAGGTCAGCAGGATTCGCTGACGCTCTTCCTCGCTCAGCCTGTGCAAGACACGGCGTGGACTGCCTTTACGTCGATCGTGACCAACGCCATCACCGATCACGGCCTTCCGCCAGCGCTTGAGCGTGCGCAGACAGATGCCGATCTCGCTGCAGGCGCTGACTAGGCCCGCACCAGCGGCATGAGCCTCGCTGATCAGCTCGATCGCCTTGCGCCGGTGAACGGCGCTGGTCAGCCTTCCGCGTCCTCCGAGCAGAAGGCTTCCCACTTTTTTCGCAGCACCAGCAAGGCCGCCATCTCCGCCATGGCTTTCTCCTTGCGCTGCAGCTCTTTCTTGAGGGCCTTGATTTCTCGCTGGTCTTGGGCACGGAGCTTCTCCAGCTCCTTCTGCTCTTTCAAGGTGAGCAATGGCTTTTCATTGGCATCCTGAGCCGCCTGACGCCAACGCTCCACCTGCTCCGGATACAGGCCCCGTTCCCGGCAGTAGGCACTGAGCTCGGTGGCGTTCAGGCCAGCGGTCTCGAGTACCACCGTGAACTTGTCAGCAGCGCTCCATCCTTCTGGTTCCTTCTCGGATGCCGGCACCACCTCTCCCTGCAACCGCCAGGTCTTCCTCCAGTTGTAGAGGGTGACCACGTGAATGCCCAGCTCTGCTGAGATCTGAGCCACGCTCTGCCTGTGAGGCGGACTCATCCGCCTCCTCACATCAGCTTTAACGGCCTCGCTGTAACGACGCATTGGTCATGCCCTCAAGCCCCCGGGTATACTGATCACAGGGGTGACAACTTTCCTCAAACCGGGGGATGGGGACTCTCAAGCGCCCTGGATCGATCTCCGTGGGTGGGGGCACGGCACCACAGTGGACCGAAATCGGTGTCCACTCTCTTGAAGAATATGTCCGTGCACCCCGCTTGTCTTGGTCATTTCCTTGGGCAGCACCGTTAATGCTTCGTCAGATGTAGTTACCCGTTGGTAAGAATGAATGATCAGTGCCTGGAGAGCGGAGGATCCACCCATCCCCGTCAATGTCGATTGCTAGATCTCGCATAGCGGAAGCTAGTGAGCTAAATGTGTGTTGATCTTTCCTGGTAATGTCGATCAGCCTTTGATTGTCAAAGATTTGGGCTTCATGTTCATTGTTGTTTAGTTGTTTGCTGATGTACGACTTGGGCTGATTGGGCTTTGCTGGCCAGCTTTTGAAATTTGTAAGCCTATCAAAACTTAGGCTTGTGACGCGTTTAGCGCTCCGCTCTGACGTGTTTAGTTGAGGAATCAGCTGGTCTTCCATTGTGACCGCCGTGATGCTGTCAAATTCGATAACGCTAAACATCCTGTTCTCCCCGTTGAGGTCGTTCCATTGACCCGCATCTCCGAATCCAGCTCCATCAGGGTATAGATAAGGCCAGTTTTCCATGCCAAGTGCCAAGTGGTCTTGCTCAATCGTTCCTCCACCATTGTCAGGCTCCTGCCCAAGTTGTCCGGATCCCCACTCAGTTCTGTTCAGTGCAATCTGTGCATTCGTCTTAGACCAGCGCCAGTCTCCTTCGCTGGTTGCGTCTGAACCTCCGATCCATACGTAAGAAGAGTTTCCTCCATCACTTGCATAGCTGATGTCGTACGGGGGATTCCCATTAATTGTATGGCCGTTAAACCAATTGGTAACCAGATCAAACAGCGCATCGTTTTCCTCTGTGCCTGATATCTCTGCTAGGTATCCACCCGATGTCAGGGCGTTTGTACGTGCATCCGTCCAGCTGCGGTTGTTGATAGAAAGGGCGTAAGTATGATTGTTGTAGTTTCCCAAAAGATATAGATCAGTCGATGCGTTGGTAACGGAGCGAGCGGAGAAGGAAGCGAGGTCGTTACCGGCGGCATCTTCTATGACGCCTGAGGAGTCGTTAGCAGAGGAGGCGTCTGTGTAGGCGAGTGTGACGGCTTG
>NZ_JAGQBD010000037.1:0-10505 GCF_024345455.1 Cyanobium sp. T1G-Tous | reverse complement strand
GCAACGGCGGCTACCGATCAGTGCACGCAGGCCAGCAAGAACTGAGCCACGACATCAAGGCAATTCTCGCTCTTGGTGGCGTGGCCATGAGCACGACATGAAAGTACTTTTAGGCGGCCCTGGGGGGGGGGGCCTGCCGTCTGATGCAGAAGTAGGATGGACTCAGCAAAGCAGTCCTGGCCCTGGAAAGCGGAGATTTCCCGAATGGTCAGGCGGCCAATGATTTATTCTGTGTATAATCTGGCATTGAACTCGGGTCGACAATGCGATTGTTGGTGAGTGGAGGTCCGACCAGGAGCATCATAAGGCCTTAAAAGCTAGCCATAGGGCCTGTCAAGAGAAACCAGTGAAACCAAGCCTTCAAGCCGCTGCAACGCTTAGAAAAACATTTGATTGCTCTTCAGAAAATCCATAGTCTTGCCAACTAAGTATGCCATTCTATAATCACAAAGGCTGTAAATTGTATTACAAGAAGGGTGGAAGTGGGCCGAGGCTTCTCTTTTGTAATGCTTCTGCAACAACAATTGCCTCAACCCGCGACTTGTTGAACAAGCTGGCGGAGAAGTTTGAGCTAATTTGTTTTGACTACAGAGGAATGGGGCTAAGCGCCCCTCAAACAGATGCATATACAATGGCAGACATTGCAGGAGATGTACTCTCTCTGCTTAATTTGATTGGCTGGGAGAAAGCTGTTGTCGCTGGCTGGAGTTTCGGTGGAATGGTGGCACAAGAACTAGCAATTAGCCATCCAGATCGAATCGATCGCCTCGCGCTGCTATCCACCTCACCCGGTGGAGCCTACCCTTCATTTGGGCTCGATAGAATTGGGAACTTAACTTCAAATGTACGCGGAGGGCGCAGCCTTCAGTTAATAGATCAGCGCTGGACAACTGAGTGGCTGTCGAAGCACCCTGTAGACGCCTCAGCATTGGGCATGCTGGCAGGATTTGGAGCCAATGAATCTACATCAGGGACACAAGTGTACGGCATGCAGCTACAGCTAAAGGCACGAATGGGACACGACGTCGTTGATCGGCTATCGCGAATCTACTGTCCCACCTTTGTAGCTCATGGTCGACACGATTTAATTTCTCCACCATTAAATGGACAAGCCATTGTTGACCGAATCGCTGGCTCGAGCCTTCATATATATGAAGGCGGCCATGCCTTCTTCCTTCAGGATCCGAATGCCTGGTCAGATATTGCCGCATTTCTAAACCAGTGTGACAGCGAGTGCGCAGATAGCGACAAGTGAGCTACGTAAAAAACAAGAATACAGGCCGGAATTAACATTTTCTTGTATTATTTGGGATAACGTGGCCATCATGGTCGCAAAAGCTGATCTTGATCACAGTGCCCTCTCCGCTTAGCGGCAAAAAAAGGAGGAGCCGCATTGCATACCTGACTCATCTAACGACGCGCAATGAATAACATGTTAGAATCTTCTTGTAATAAAAAGGCAAGCGGTGACTAGAGTACACCACAAGCGAAATAAAGCCATCACGTGAATTGACAAGCCACGATCAAGGCCAAAACCCCAATATGATCTAATTAGCTGGAGTCTCGTTAAAATCACGGCCCACAACAGCCTAGAACATCAGTAGGGCACAACGAAAAATTCGGAACCCTGCGCAGTCGGTCCATGAGACTCATGTCCCTGTCAACCAGGGATTGGCGAGCCAAGATCAAAACCGGTAATTTTTCGTGGTGCCCAGTAATCACTTCATTAGAACATTGACTCAAACTAGAAGTGAAGGCCAGGTCCATCTGAAACGATGATAGTTTTTGGCCAAAAATCAAGATCACCAAATTCTCTATACAAGATTTCCCAGAGATTAGGGAGCGTAGGAAGCTCAGCTTCTGCCTCTTTTTCAAGTAGCAGAATAGTTTCATGCGGGAGGCCAAGCGATTGGCATAATTGTCTATAAACTTCTGCTTCAGCAGCGTCCACGGAATCATCCTCCTCTGAATTTCTAGAGACTGCTGACACCATGTAAGCAAGCTTAAGAGCAAGACATCGTTCTTCGGTGGTTAAGATAGCAACAGCAAGAAGACCAATGTCATTAGAGGTTGGAAGATCTGAATCCCAAGCTGACAAATTGTTTTGAAGAGAATAGCGTTCTATAAGTGTTCGTATTAGATTTTCCTCTTCTGGCGAAACCGATCCATCCGCTAAGGCCATCAAAGCAATGATCCGAAGCAGAATTCCCGAGACTTCAGGCTTCACTCGATAGAACCAACAACCTAGCTGATTGTATCATGTTTTAACTCGAAGTGATCTGCCATACAGGATGCTCCGGGTTTCCAGTTTAATGTTATGGTACATAGACTCTAACCAGTAGTTTTAGTACTTACTCGCCATTGAAATGGTATTGCTATGGAGCTTAAGCTTTCGACTACCCGACTAGATGCTTCTTACGTACCGGCTAGCGGAAGCCGCTTATCAACTAATTTTGCCAATCTTGCTAAGGATCCCAATAACCGTAGTCAAAGGATTAATTCTCTGCTGGCAAGAATTAATCAGCGTTTTTTCCTTGCCTTAGGAAATTCAGACGATCAAAGTCGCTATCAACTTGAAATTGATATTCTGACAATAGATATTCGTTTTGAAAACATGTCCACGGAGTGGTTCCCTATGACTGAAACTCTCTCGTGTCGAATTTTTGATCGGGTACATGACCGCTGGTTGTTGGGGCCCAAGGGATGCAACTATTCATCTTATGTGCGTGACTATGACTTTAATATTCTATTGCCACGGATGCGCGCAGGAAAAGCGAGTGCAGAGGAGAGTGAATCATTGGGCAAACTACACGGTCTCCTTTTTAAGTTACAGTTTAAAAAATACCACCCCGCAGGTGTGTTGGATGAACCTCTTGTAATCGTGATAAGTGCTGCGAATAAAAAAACCTATTACCGCAGTGGCACCAAGCACCCTGTTCTTGGCTACCAGTACCTTCCGGTAGATAGTGAATCGCTCACAAGCAAGTACTTTGGAAAAATGGGCCTTGAGGTTTCATACTTTATGCCTCCAGGAAGTCGCGCGCCACTGGCCTTCTATCACGAACCAGGCAACCTCCTTGACCGCAGCAGGATCTGTTTATCGGCCCTTATCGCAGTAATGGATACTTTTGAAAGTATCTACAGGCCAGAGATCTATAGTGCACGTTTACTCGCAGAAGATGTCTTCATTGCTGATCTTTCAAACATCAACTTTGACCCGCCTTTGGCTATCTACGATCGTATAGAACGCGACACCACACTGGGTCGCCAGCAGGCGGCTTTAGCATACACCGCTTTTCTATTACCCAATGAGGCAGCCTTACATCGCCTTGTGGCTGACTATAGCTATCTTCTTCCTGACTGAATAGTTTTGATAAAGTAGAGGTTTCACGAGATGTGATCATAATTGCATATCACCTCAAAACCCGGGGAATAGAGAGCACACTTATCCTGAACAACGATTTTTACCTCCAAGAAAAACTCAAAAGCACTGTTGGACAAAATTAATCACCAATTGCAACTGTCTATTTGTCGACTACACATTACCTCGCGCACATTCCGAGCAAGGATCGGCTTAACAATTATCATTTTATCAAATTTGGTTACGCAATGCGGAGTCGATTTAGGTTTTTCCTTTCACTTAGTTTTTAGACGCACTCTTGTGGCTAGTCTGCGCGAGTCAGGCTCGCTGCAGCGAACAAGCTATCCTCGCGGACTCAGAAATAGCTCGATACAGCCAATAAGCGAATGTGGTTAGCTAAAGAGGTAATATAGGCCAAGCGCGATGCCCGAAAGGATTACCACTGTACGTAGGATTCTTGGGTTTACTTTCCCCACCAACTTTCCACCTAAGAATCCACCAACAAGTGATCCAAATGCCATCAATACCGCTGCCCCCCAGTCCACCTCACCTGACCACAAGAATACGAGAGCTGCTGCGCTTTTGGCTACAAATGCGATTGCCTGCTTAAGACCATTCAGCTGGGTAAGTGTTCCGTGGAGGGTTACCCCAAGGACCGCAAGAAGAATGACACCCAAACCAGCACCGAAATACCCTCCATAGACTGTTGCAATCAATACTGCAGCAACTGCTAATAAATTCACCGATGCCATCGGCTGAGCCGCAGCACTAGACAATAGCCTTTGACGTAATTGATCCTGAATTGCCAGAAGTAGTGATCCCAGAAGAATCAGCCAAGGAACAAGACCAGCAAACACCTCCTCACTGCTGTTTGTGAGCAAGAAGGCACCAATGAGCCCCCCCGCTGCAGCGGCAGGTAGAAGCCAAAGAACTCTGGGCCCCAGAGAAGCGATCTCTTTGCGCTGGGCATATGTAGCGGCTAAATATCCGGGTAACAATGCAAGGCTACTAGTAATATTAGCCATAATTATTGGGATCCCTGTAGCAATTAGTGCCGGGAATGAGATCAATGAGCCCCCCCCTGCCACGGCATTAATCAGGCCGGCTGCTACTCCTGCCGCTGCTAGGCCGAGAAGATTATCTGCGTCCACTTGTCTACTTGCTAAACTTCCCGAGCACTTTACAAGGCTGAGCAACAAGCAAACTTCTGTGTTGCCAATCTCCCATTAGTGCTGGCGGTCTATCACCTTTGCTCATGCACCTTGGCCACCATCCAAAACGTTCGGGTCGATGCGCTTGGTTTTTGCTGTCACGATGACGTTGCCGAATCAATCGAAGACGCCTGGGCACTCCTTGAGCAGTAAGACTAATTAATTTTGCAAGGTTCGCGATTATTTGTTAAAAGGAAGAGAAGAATGGTGCAAGACAATCCGCACGGAGGCATCTGGGGTTCTTTGATAAAGCTCCAGGTTTTGTCGACTGTGGTTACTTTCCCGGTGGTATCGGTTATATGTACATTGCCCATTGTGATTGCCTGTGCTCCATTGAGCTGAATCACTTGATTCACCACCTGGCACTTACGCCATGGCTTCAGTGCAAATCCTTTATCGCCTGGGTAGCTGGGATTGTTGCCAACAAAATAGGCCAAGGCGCCCTCGCGGGTGGAGCGAAACGTCTGCTTGCCCGAGGCAAGTGTCGACTTAAAAGCAACCGGGCCTTACTGATATGCGTAAGCCTTGTCAATGACAGCCTCTGCTTTTTTGTAGCAGCGCCTTTTCCAGGATTAGCGTAGGTGCTGCTAATGTTAAGTAACGCATCGCACAAGCCATTCTGAGCTGCTATCACCTCTGCCTGGGTGATGTTTAGGTTCATCACCTGCACGGCAGGGCTTGCCAGGCCAGCGGAAGGGGACAATATTGATGTAGGTATTCCTAAGCAAATTGCTCCACCCAATGTGATGGCCCTATGAAATTTGGATGGGTTTGTTGCGGTCACGGGTGAGCAGATCATTAAAAAAGTTGCATCTTGTTGTTTGGGTTAGTTGTGGGGAGCTAGTAATGCGCAAAAGCTCTAGGTTGCTGCTGCGATAATGGTGTCATAAGTAAAGGTTGGTATTGGGAGATGCGCACCTCTAAGGCTGAACGCAAACGGCGACGTGAGGCCTCCCTAGCGCGCGTTGCAGATGGCTAAGGCTTCAGTGATGTCGTGACTTTCATGATGGCGCAATGGGGATGCTCGCGCTCAACCGCACAACGGGACTGTTGCTGAGCACAGGCCAGCTTGCCGCGAGCCTTCAGGGAGCCGACATCAAGCATCTAGTGGCGCATTTGTGCACCTCGGCTCAAAGGGTAGCCTTGAAGGCTGAACAGGCTGGTCAATACGCCGCAGAGAAGAAGAGCGCCAGCGCATCCTGCTCACCTGCAACGAGCCGGAATTCGCTGCGCTGCCCCCCGGGCAGATCGTGCCGATCCTTGCGGACCGTGGCCTGTTCATTGGCTCAAAGCGCAGCTTGTACCGTGTGTTGCACTGCCATGGCCAGGTCAATCGCCGTGGATGGGCCAGGCCACCACAAGAGCCGCGCGCTGTGCCACGGCTGAGAGCCGCTGGTCCAAATGAGGTGTGGAGCTGGGACATCACCTACCTGCCCACCACCGTGCACGGGATCTGGCTGTACCTCTATCTGGTGATCGACGTCTGGAGCCGCAAGGTTGTGGTCTGGGATGTTGCCGAGCGTGAGGATTCAGCCATTGCAGCGGATCTAGTGAGCAGGGCTTGCCTGCGCGAGCGGATCAGCAAAAGCCGCCAGCAGCCGCTGATCCTGCATGCCGATAACGGCAATGCCTAGCCGCAGGATTCTCGAAGAGTTGCGTGTCGCCACGCTGGAAAGCCCGCTGGAAGAGCTGGGAGTGCTCATATCCTTCTCTAAGAGTTCGCTGAAAAACCCCGTCGTCTCTGCGAAAATGGGCTAATCGCCCACCTGAGATGCGAGGTCACCGGGAGCGCAGCGGCTCCCTGTTCTCCTACGTGTCGATCGAGGAGCGAATCCCGGCCAGCAATCCGCTGCGGCGGATCAGGCCCTCGATCGCCTCAATCCCCAGGGCCGCCTAAACGTGTGTCCACGACGTTCTGGTTGGGCCTGTGTCCGGTGTCAATCAGGTTGATGGGTGGCGTCAATCTGGTTGACCGGTAGAAGCGTTTGTTTTGGGCTCTGCTGATTCCTGAGATTGCAGTTGGGACCTTGATCGTGACCAGGCTGTCGCGACGCGTCAATCAAGTTGTGGTTCCGGCGTCAATCTCAATGCTGGTGGCCCAGTTTTCGTGTCTCCGCCTTGGTTCTTCTTGGCAGCAGCGTTGGTGGCGTTGATCGTGACGGCGATGGCGTCCGCGTCAATTACGTAGGCGGGTCTCTCTGATCGCTGGAAACCCTTGCAGCTGCTGCTTTTTGTCTGTAGCTCTCGCCTTTGATGCCCACGATGTGACAGTGGTGCACCAGTCGGTCCACCGCTGCCACGGTCATCGATCCACTCGGGAAGATCTCGTCCCACTCCCGGAACGGCTGGTTGGAGGTCACCAGCAGTGATTTGCGCTCGTAGCGGTGGCAGATCAGCTCAAACAGCACCGAGGTCTCCAACTCGCTGCGGCGCACGTAGCTGATGTCGTCGATCACCAGGAAGGCATAGCGATCCAACTTTTGGATCAGGGCCGGCAGCTCAAAACTGGCCTTGGCCTTCTGCAGTAGCTGCACCAGGGCCGTGGCGGAGAAGAAGCGGCAGGCCTGGTCTTGCTCGATCATTGCCATCGTGATGGCAATGGCCAGGTGGGTTTTGCCAACGCCGCTGGGGCCAAACAACAGCAGGTTCTCGGCCTGCTGCAGCCAGGTGTGGCTGCGGGAAAGCACCTGCAGCTCCTGCCAGTGCTTGGGCTCAAGGTGCTGGTGATCAAAACCCTCAAGGCCTTTCTGCCACGGGAGATGGGCATCGCGCAGCAGCCGTTGGCGGCGTGCGATCTGGCGGTGGTCGACCTCCTGTTCACAGAGGGCGTAGAGGAACTGGCCGGGGGTCCAACCCTCGGCCTCAGCCTGCTGGGAGAGCGGCTGCCAGTGGCTGCGAAAGCGGGCGAGTTTCAGCTGCTTGAGCAGCAGCGGCAGGGCCCCTTCCACCGCCTGAGAGCGGGGCACCGGGGAGGAGGTGGTCATAGGAGGCAAGTAGGTGTTGGGAAATAACCGGATCAGCCAGGGAACTGCGGCGCGGCGGCACCCGGAAGCGCTGTTGCAGGAGCGAGAGAGACAGGGACTGGCGCTGCTGAGCTTGCTGCAGAAAGACGAGCACGAGCTCAAATGAGGCCACCCGCACTGGGACGTACAGCGCCTCGACCATCAAGCGCGCGGCAGCATCACGATCACCGCCAGCCAGGAGCTGCTGCCAGAAGTTCCACCAGCGCTGATCAGGGGAGAGGTGACGCTGGTAGCGGCAATGGAGCAGGGCCCTGGGCTTGGCGCGCAGGCCATCGATCAGGTGCTCCAGATCTATGCACCAGGCCCTCGGGCCATGGCTGCCGCTGCCATAGGCGCGAGGCAACTGGCAAACCCAGTCGCTGCCCAGATACACGATCAGCCGGTCATGGTGCAGCCGCACCGTGACCTGACGGCCAATCAGGCTCGGCGGCACCGAATAGATCACCTGCCGCACCTCGATCGTGCTGGTGCTCCGCACCCGCACCGTGAGCAGCTCGTAGTCGGCAAAGCGAAAAGCAGGCAGTGGTGTCAACCGTTCGAGTTCCTGCTCGTGGCGACGCTGGCGCGGAGCATTGAGGGCACTGAACACCTCGGCCAGCAGCTCGCCGTACTCGGCGGGTTCCTCGAAATCGCAGCTGCCGCGCAGGATCAGCTTCTGCTCCAGCCGCCGTTTCACATGGCCGTGCGGTGCCTCAACGATGCCGTTCTCGTGAGCCACACCGCGGTTGTTACGGCTGGGAGAAAGCCCGTAATGGCTGCAGAGCGCCTGGTAGCGAGGGGTGATATCGAGGGCGTAGCTGCCATCGCGGTTGCGGCTGGCAGCTGAGAGCCGATCGGTGCGCAGCTCTTTGGGCACACCGCCGCAGGCGGCCAGGGCGTTCTGCAGACCTTCTGAGAGGGCGACAAAGCTCTCACCGCCATGGATCACCTGCCCATAAGCCCAACCGCTCCAGGCCAGGCGGTAGTGGAACAGCAGGTGCTCAAACGGTTCTCCCCGCAGGGTGATTTCCACTCGTTTGACCTTGGTGAAGTCACAGAAGCCGATCTCGCCGGGTTGATACGCCAGCGGGAACATCACCTCAGGCGCCGGGCCATGCAACGCCTTCCAGTGCTGCACCCGCCGCTGCAGGGTGCGCTTGAGCGAACTCCAGTCCTGATCTGGCTTTTGCTCCTGCAGATGTTCCAGCAGGGTGGTTGGTGTCAGGGCCGGATGGCGCTCCAGCAGCGGGAGTAGCAGCGGATCCCAGACCTCAGCCAACGGGTCTGGTCGCCGCCGTCCACGGGGTTTAGCGGCTTTGGGTTGCAGGCGGCCTGAATCAATCCGGTGAGCACTGCTCGCCGAAATGCCCGCCGCAGCGGCAGCCACCTCCTGGCGGCTGCCGGCTCGTCGTTTGGACATGTACAGCGCAATCTGTTGAACGGTGAGAGGAGCAGGCATGGCCCGGTGCCCTGCGCATGGCAACCGGATTCAGCTGAACCCCTCAGGAGCGGTCAACCTGTTTGGCGCGACCCCTCAAACAGATTGTCTTTGGATAGGCCTGACAGCATTGGCTTTGGTCGGCGGGAATGGCTTGCCTCCATGCCCCAAACCCCTGATTCTGCCGTCGATCAGGCTGATGCCAATGATCTGATCAGCTTCCTCAAGGCCATCCCCGTAGGCGTAAGCCTTCTCCCAAGGAGTTGGCCGCTACCGCCGTGGGGTGCGCTACCCCCAATGGTTTCTGCTGCTCGTGGCGGTGCTTGGGATCCTGAGCGGCTGCCGCAGCTCGCGTGATCTCGAGGCCTTTGCTCGGCGGCATCGGCAGGCGCTCAACCAGGCGCTCGGCCTGGATTTCAAGCGTTGGCCATCAGACGCCACCTTCCTCTACCTGTTCAACAAAGCCCACCTGCAGACCTTTGGCGATGTATTTCAGGCCTGGATGATCAGCCAGATCCCAGGCGGGGCTGAGGGTCTGGAGCAGCTGGTGTGCGATGGAAAGACGCTCAGAGGCTCAGAGGTGGTGACCGAGGACGGCGGCCACCGATTTGTCGACCAAGTCACGGTCTATGCCCGGGCCCTCGGTGTTGCCCTGGCCCAGAAGGCCTACGACACCCACGAATCCAGCGAGAGGGCTGCGCTCAAGGAGCTGCTCAGCACCTTGGAGCTGGAGGGCACCTTGATCCAGGCGGATGCTCTGCACACCACGCAAGCGTTTTTCGCTGGTGCCTCGCCAAGGGGGCCGACGTGCTCCTGACGGTCAAAGGCAACCAGAAAACCCTGAGTCGCCAGATCCAGTGCCAGTTCCAGGGCAAGCGCCAGATCTCTTTCACCGCAACGGCTCAGGGCAAAAAGCATGGCCGGGACACCATCTGGGAGATGCGGGCCAAGGAAGCTCCGGATCACATCAAGGCGAACTGGCCTGGCGTGAGCTGGATCATCGAGATGATCACCACCACCGTGACCCGTAGAGGCCATCAGGTGCCACGAGCCCACTACTTCCTCACAAGCCTGAGGACAAAGCCAGAAGCCTTGCTAAGACTGATCCGCCAGCGGTGGTCGATCGAGAACGAGTGGCATTGGCCGCGGGATACGCAGCTGCACGAGGACGCTCACCGCTACGCCAAACGCAACGGAGCGCCGCTGTTTTTGTTCCTGCGCACGGTGGTGATGAACCAGCTGCGCAACGGCGGCTACCGATCAGTGCACGCAGGCCAGCAAGAACTGAGCCACGACATCAAGGCAATTCTCGCTCTTGGTGGCGTGGCCATGAGCACGACATGAAAGTACTTTTAGGCGGCCCTGCCTCAATCCCACCTTCTGTGAGCTGTACGCCTCAGAGGGGCGGCCCTCAGTGCCGCCGGAGCAGCTGCTGCTGGCCTCGTTGCTGCAGGCGTTCTACGGAATCTGATCGGAGCGGTTGCTTCTGGAGC
>NZ_JAGQBD010000036.1:0-10721 GCF_024345455.1 Cyanobium sp. T1G-Tous | reverse complement strand
GCGGCGGCAAGCACCTGGATGCCTTTGCGGATCACCGCCTCGCCAAATAGGCAGAGCCCGGCGGGCAGGAGCAGCACGCCGAGTTGGGCCTTGACATACCAGCGGATCTTCTGAACGGCCATGGAGGGCTCAAAGGCGTCAGGGCTACAAACTTAGGCCGCTGCTTCAAGCGGCGCCCCCGAACACACCCAATTCACCAGCGTGCGCACGCCGAAGCCGGTGGCGCCGGCGGGATCCTGGCCGCGGCCCTTGTCACTCCAGACTGTGCCGGCGATATCCAGGTGGGCCCAGGGCAGCTTTGGGGTAACGAAGTCCTGCAGGAACAGGGCTGCGGTGATCGAGCCGCCGGGGCGGGGGCCGGTGTTCTTGAGGTCGGCAAACTGGCTCTTGAGCCCGGCCTTGTAGGAGGCCCTCAGGGGCATGCGCCAGAGGCCTTCACCGCTGGCTTCGCTGGCGCCCAACAGGGCATCGGCCAGGCCGTCGTTGTTGGACCAGAGGCCCGCCATCTCATCCCCGAGGGCGATCACGCAGGCTCCGGTGAGGGTGGCCAGGTCGACCACCGCATCCGGTTCGAGCTTGCAGGCGTACACCAGGGCATCGGCCAGGGTGAGGCGCCCCTCGGCATCGGTGTTGTTGATTTCGATCGTTTTGCCGTTGGAGGCGGTGACGATCGCGCCGGGGTGGATGGCCCCGCCGCTGATCATGTTTTCGCAGGCAGCCACGATCATGTGCACCTCCACGCCGGCGGGCTTGAGCTCGGCGATGGCCCGCATGGCCCCCAGCACCGCCGCGCTGCCGCCCATGTCGTACTTCATCATCTCGATCTGGGAGCCGGCGGTCTTGAGGTTGTAGCCGCCGGAATCGAAGGTGAGGCCCTTGCCCACCAGCACCAGGCGCCGCTTAGCCACACCCTCGGGGCGGTAGGTGAGGTGGATGAACTTCGGCGCCAGGTCTGAGCCCTGGGCCACCGCCAGGTAGGAGCCCATGCCCAGGGCGGCGCAGTCGTCCCTCTCCAGCACCGTCAGCTCCAGACCGAAATCCCGGGAGAGGACAGCGGCGGTGTCGGCCAGGTGCTGGGGCGTGGCCACGTTGGGAGGGGCAGCCACCAGCTCCCGGGCCAGTTCGACGCCGGCGCAGTTGGCTGCCACTGCCGCCAGGGCGGGGGCGGCGCTTGCCGCCACCCCGATCAGACTGATCGTCTCCGGCAGGCTGCGGGGCTCGGGCTCCCCCTTGAAGCGCTGGTCGCTGAACAGGGCCAGGCGACTGGCCTCCGCCATTGCCTGGGCCGCAGCACCTGCTGCCAAGGCCTCGATCGGCATGGCCAGGGCTAGATGGCTTGCGCCAGCGGCAGCAGCAGCTTGGCTGGCGGCGGCGCAGGCCCGGCGCAGGCCGGCCAGGTTGAAGTCGGCCGGAGCCCCCAGACCCACCAGGATCAGGGTATGGGGGCTGGCATCTAGACGATCGAGGCTGAGGCATTGGCCGGGCTTGGCTTTGAAGCGCCTTTGCTCCAGGCGACTCGTCAGCGACTGCCCCAGGGCGGCGGTGAGCTGCTCGAGCTGGGGGTGGTCGGGGCGATCTTCGGCACCGGCGAACAGGCCCACGGCCAGGCAGTCACCATCGAAATGGCCCAGGGCCGCAGGTAGGACGTCGGGGATGCAGCGAAAGTCCATGGAGCGGCCGAGTTTGGGCGAGATCGTAGCCAGCTCGGCCAGCCCAACTCACCTAGGCGGGAGCGGCTTGAAACGGCGTGGCCCAGCGGCTGCGGGTTTCCTTGTTGAAGGGCGGCAGCCAGCGCTGAATCAGGGCCTGCTCCAGGGCGCGGCGCGGCCGGATGGCGGCGGGCACATCTAACCAGAAGCGAATGCTGGTTTGGCAGCCCAGGCCCGCTTTCAGCAGGGCTTCGCTGTAGGCGGCCAGATAGGCCTTGCAGTCGTGTTCGCCTTTCCAGCGCCGATCTGCCTGGCCGGTTTCACCCACATAGAGCAGCAGGGGCTGGCCTAGAGCGGCGGGCCGATCTGTCACCAGATAAAGGGCTGCCCCCTGCTGGGGTGCGGCGGGCCAGCGCCAGAAGGAAAGGGCCTGGGGGGTGAGCTGCAGGGGGTTGAAGGCCTCGGCTATCTCGGCAGGCGTTGCGGGGCTACCGGCAAACAGCGAGACCTGCGCGGCACCACCAGCCTGGTTGCTCCACAGGGGCTGCTGGTGGGCGGCGAGGCGGGTCTGCCAATTGAGAAGCTGCGAGGCTTGCAGGGGCAGATCAGGGGCAGCGGCGCGGCCAGCGCTCCCCAGCTGGTTTGCCGTAAACAACTCGCCTTGACGCGCCATCGCTTCAGGCCCCCGTGCTGGGGGGCAGTGCTGGGCCGGCGGGGCCTTGCCTGAAGCTCACCTTGCCAATCCAGCTTTCCACCAGGTCGGCGGGAAATTGCAGCCGCTGTTGCAGGTCTGCGAGATCGCGAAAGGGGCTGCGCCTGCGTTCACGCAGCAGTCGGCTGAGCCTGGGCGGATCGAGCCCCAGCCCTGCTAGCTCCTGGCTGGAAGCCTGGTTGAGATCCACCCGGGCAGTGGATTGCAAAGGCGCTGCTGGCTCGCCGTACCAGCGAAATTCCAGCAAGGGCAGCCAGCCCCGCACCAGCGCAGCGGAGAGATCCAGCACCCGTTGCAAGTCGTCGGCGCCGCTGAGCTGGATGCCGCCCGCCTGCAGCCGCAGCAGCAGGTCCACCTGGTCGGCTGCGATGCCCGGCAGCCGCAGCCAGTCGGCCGCGGTGGCGCGGTTCACATCAAGCCGCCAGCCCAGGGCAGCGGCCCTCTCCACGGCCCCAGCATCTTCGAGCTTGAGAGCTGGGTTTTGTTGCAGCTTCAGGGCCAGCAACTCCTGCTCCACCAGCTCCCTTTGGACCAGCTCGCTCTGAACCCGCTCCCGCTCCGCCGCTGCATCGGCAGGTGCAGCAGGGCGCGATGCCGCCGGAATTTGGCCAGTGGCCCTCAGCAGCTGACGCGCCAGGGGATCCAACCAGTGCCGCTTGGCCATGGCGGAATGCCACCGCATCGAAATCGCACCGAACCTAGCGGGGGTCTCACTCTTGAGGCCAATCGATTAAGCCCCAGCGCAGGCCGAGCACGGCGGCATGGGTGCGGTCGCGGGCCTGAAGTTTGCGGCAGAGAGAGCGCAGGTGAGTTTTGGCGGTGTCGGCGCTGATGAACAGCCGCTGGCCGATCTCGGCGTTGGTGTCGCCTTCGGCCACCAGGCTGAGCACCTGCCGTTCGCGCCCGGTTAGGGGTTCAAGGGGGCCCCCATCGCCGGGGCCGCGGCGAAAAAGCTCCGTCAGGCTGCGGTCTACGTAGACCCCGCCACCGCTGATCGCATGCAGGGCGGCCAGGGCACTGCCCAGACCAAGGCGAGACTCCACCAGTAAGCCGTCGCAGCCGGCATCAATCGCCGCTTGGATCTCGCTCTGGCGGTGCTCCTGGGTGATCAGCAGCAGGGTGTGCAGGTTGGGCCAGCGCTGCTTGATTTGCAGCAGTAAGGAAATGCCCGAACCCTGCTCCAGGGTGTCGCTGAGAAACAGCATCGAGGGCCGGTGCCGCTCCACCAACTCCAGGCCGGCGGCCTCACAGGTGGCGGCACCCACCAGGTGCTCCTGACCGATCAGGCCGCCCACAAAGAAGCTGAGCAGGGCCCGGTTGCCAAGGCAGGCCACCAGGCGGGCATCCCGCAGCAGGTTGTTGATCTGGCTGGTGTTGCGGCGGATCTGCTCAAGCTTGGGCGTGAAATCCATCGGCGCTGAAGGCTGTGCTGGGGCCCTGCACTGGCGCCATCCTGGCCAGCCCCGCTCGATTTGCCAGGGGCAATACGCCTATCCGCACTCCCCAGGGGTGCCAGGCCTCACCAGAATCGGCAAACGCTGCGCTGCCAGGGTTATGGCGTTCTTTGAATCCGAAATCGTTCAGGACGAAGCCAAGCGGCTTTTTGGCGATTACCAGCAGCTGATGCAGCTGGGTAGTGAGTACGGCAAGTTTGATCGCGAGGGCAAGAAGCTCTACATCGAAAAGATGGAGGACATGATGGAGCGCTACCGGGTGTTTATGAAGCGCTTCGAGCTCTCCGAAGACTTCCAGGCAAAGCTCACCGTGGAGCAGCTACGCACCCAGCTGGGCCAGTTCGGCATGACACCGGAAACCATGTTCCAGCAGATGCACCAGACCCTGGAGCGCATGAAGTCTGAGCTGGAGGCCACCGCCTAGCGGCTGCCTACGATCCCGCCACAGAGTCAAGGCGGGTCGCAGTTCGAATGACCACAGGTCACCCTCCAGAAGAGCAGCCGCCAGCAAAGAATCCACGCATCGCGCAGCCTCCTCTGCCGGCCTGGCTCGAGCGGGGAATGGCGGATCTGTTCCCCGCCGGCAGCGATCCAGACCAGCAGCTAGCCGCTCGCCTGGAAGAGGCCAAGCGGGCCGGACGGCCCTTGCGCATCAAGCTCGGCATCGACCCCACCGGCTCAGATATCCACCTGGGGCACTCGCTGCTGTTCCGCAAGCTGCGGGCCTTCCAGGATGCCGGCCACATCGCCGTACTGATCATCGGCGACTTCACCGCCCGCATCGGCGATCCCACCGGTAAGAGCGCCACCCGGGTGCAACTCAGCGCTGCTGCGGTGGAGGCCAATGCCGCCACCTACCTGCAGCAGCTGGGTCAGGGCCAGGACCCCGAGCGCGCCCTGCTTGATTTCGAGACTCCTGGCCGGCTGGAGGTGCGCCGCAACAGCGAGTGGCTCACCGGGCTTGACCTGCCCCAGGTGATTGAGCTGCTGGGCATCAGCACCGTTGGCCAGATGCTGGCCAAGGAGGACTTTTCCAATCGCTACGGCTCGGGCGCCCCCATCTCCCTGCACGAGTTTCTTTATCCACTGCTGCAGGGCTACGACTCGGTTCAGGTGCTGGCGGATCTGGAGCTGGGTGGCACTGACCAAAAGTTCAACGTGGCCATGGGCCGCGACCTGCAGCGCCACTTCGGCCAGCGGCCCCAATTTGGAATGCTGCTGCCGATCCTGCCGGGACTTGATGGCGTGCAGAAGATGAGCAAAAGCCTGGGCAACACCGTGGGCCTAGCGGAAGACCCACTTTCGATGTACTCAAAGCTTGAAAAGGTTCCCGATGCGGTGGTCGACGACTACCTAACCCTTCTGACTGATCTGGATTTGGCGGGTCTGCCGCAGAACCCAAGGGAGCGGCAGAAATTGATGGCCCTGGAGATCACCCAGGCGCGTCATGGCGGGCCGGCGGCGGCGGCGGCCCAGCTGGATGCCGCCAAGCTTGTGGCTGGTGCGGCGGGGAGTGGTGCCGCCGCTGCCGAGGTGCCGGAGGCCTCGCTGGCGGCTGTGAACTTCCCCGCCAAGGCCTTCTACCTGCTCAGCGCCGTGGGCCTCTGCTCCAGCAGCAGCGAGGCCCGCCGCCAGATCCAGGGCGGCGGCGTCAAGCTTGATGGCGAAAAGCTGGCCGATCCCAATCAGGAATTTGCCGGCCCCGAGGCCCTCGCCGGCAAGGTGCTGCAGCTGGGCAAGAAGACCTTCCGGCGGCTGGTGGCTGGCTGAGCGCTCCCCCCAGCAGCTCCTACCTGGTGCCCAGCAGGTCGTCCCAGCTCGGGCCCTGGGCTGCAGCTGCATCACCGGAACTGCTGCAGGGAATGGTGATGCCCCCATCGCCCCAGGGCTGCCAGGCAGGTAGGGGGCAGGAGGCGCCCGGCTCAAGGCTGAGGGTCACCGGCAGGGGAGTGGAATCGGAGAAGGGCATGGCCACGGCTCGCACCACCCAAGCCTGGGCGGTGGCATGGGGCCCTCAATGCAGCGCTGATGCCATGGCGATGTCGCCTGGGCGACGCCCTATCTAGCCTGCAAGCAAGCTGCCAGCGGCCCTTGCTTGAGCCCAGTGATCAAATCATCGTGGCCCTCGATGGCATGGCGCCAGAGCAGGCCCTGTCCTTTACCGCCACCGTACCCGAGCTGCGTTGGGTCAAGGTGGGCCTGGAATTGTTTGTGGCTGGCGGACCAGCGGTGGTGCGGCAGCTGCGGGATCAGGGCAAGCGGGTGTTCCTGGATCTCAAGTTCCACGACATCCCGGCCACGATGGCCGGCGCCTGCCGCAGCGCCGCCCGCCTCGGTGCCGAGCTGATCACGGTGCATGCCAGCGCGGGCAGTGCGGCCCTGGGCGCGGCCCAGGCGGCGGCGCTGGAGTCGGCTGCGGCGGCAGGCCTGCCTGCTCCCACCCTGCTGGCGGTGACGGTGCTCACCAGCTGGGAGCAGGCCCGTTTTGCCTCCGAGCTGGCGATTGGGGAGCCGCTTGCTGCCTACGTGCCCCGGCTGGCCCAGCTGGCGGCGGCGGCCGGTATCGGTGGCTGCGTCTGCTCACCGCTGGAGGTGGCCGCCCTGCGGGCTGCCCATCCCGAGCCCTTTGCCCTGGTGACCCCCGGCATCCGCCCAGCTGGAGCGGCCCTTGGCGATCAGCAGCGGGTGCTGACGCCCGCTCAGGCCGTCGCCGCCGGTGCCAGCCAGCTGGTGATCGGCCGGCCGATCACGGCGGCGCCAGATCCAGCTGCGGCCTTCGCGGCTTGTTGCCTGGAGCTGGGCGGGTTTTAGGTCACCAGTGGGCTTCAGGCCACTAGGGAGCTTCGGGGCACCAGTTCGGCGTAGAGCGCCTCTAAGGCGTCGATGTTGCCCTCAAGCGTGTAGCGCTCTAGGGCGCGGGCGCGGGCGCGACGGCCTAGCTCGGCGGTGAGCACGGGTTGATCGCGCAGCACTGGGATCAAGGTGCGCAGCTGGGTGGTGACGCCCTGGGTGCTGATCACGATGCCAGCGCCCCCCTCCAGCACCTCGCCATCGGCGCCGGCGTCTGTGGCGATGCAGGCGGTGCCGCTGGCCATGGCCTCCAGTAGGGCCAGGCTCAGGCCCTCCACCAGGGAGGGCAGCAGAAACACCTCGGCCAGCTGCTGGAAGGCCACGCGCCGCTCCAGGCTGGGCTCATAGCCCCACCACACCAGATCTGGTTCATCCCCCGGGGCCTGCAGCGCACTGCGCAAGGGGCCATCGCCCACGATCACCAGCACGCAGCCGGCGGGTCGCACGAGCCGCCAGGCCTTGATCAGGGCCTCGACGTTTTTCTCAGTGGCCACCCGGCCCATGTACAGGAAGACGCGCCGGCCGGCAAAGCGCTGGCGCAGCTCCTGCAGCTCTGGGCTGGCAGCGGCGGCCAGCGATGCCGGCTGCCACATGCTGGTGTCGACGCCGTTAGGGATCACGGCCAGCCGCTCGGCCCGCACCCCCAGGCGCAGCAGCATCTCCGCCTGCAGCTCCGAAAACACGATCACCCGATCAAATTTGGCCAGGGTGGGCCCATAGAGCTGGTAGGTGAGCTGCTGGGTGCCGGCGGTGAGGTTGCGCAAGCTCGCATCGAAGGCGGGATGAAAGGTGGCCACCACCGGTAGCCCCAGCTGCTGGCAGAGATCGGGTAGGCGGAAATCGAGGGGAGAGAGGGTGAGGCTGGCGTGCACCAGGTCGGGCTTCAGTCGCTCCAGGGATTCGCGCAATTCCCGCTGGGCCCCCAGCGATGGAATCGTGTACACCTGCGACTTCACTAGGTAAGGCAGGGCAACTTCTGGGCCGCCGCCATTGCTGTCGCCCTGGTTGTCAGCGTCCGGCAGGGCATCGCTGGAGCGAGCCAGGCTGCCGGGGGGTGTGTCGAAGTGGATAAAGCTGATCCCATGGCCGCGGCTGCGCAGCGCGTGGGTCGTGCTCAGTCCGTAGGTGACGTTGCCGCAGAACGGTGTTTTCTTGCCCAGCCAGGCAATGTGGGCCACCAGGGCTCGCGCGTCCGGAGGTTCACGCTACCAGCGCTGCCAGGGCCGCTCCAATAAGGCCGCCAGCAGGGCAATGGCTGCCAGGCCCCAGAGCACCGGCAGCAGGCCGTAGCGGCTCACCACCGCCCCGGCCAGCACCAAAGGCAGGCTCAGGGCCACGTTGATCAGGTTGTTTTGCAGGCCGAATACCTTGCCGCGCAGCTCTTCCGGTGTTTCTTCCTGGATTGTGGTTTGGGCGGGAATCGCCAGCAGGGCCGAGCCCACCCCCAGCACGCCGCAAAGCAGCAAGGTGAACACCAAATTGCCGCGCAACTGACCCAGCAGCACCAGGCTCCAGCCGATCGTGGCGAGGCCCGTGGCAGCCAGGTGGCGGCGGTTGAGCCCCTGGCCCAGCTGGGCCACGGCTAGGGCCCCAATGGCCAGGCCCAGGCCGCTCATCGCCAGCAGGGTTCCAAACTGGGTGGGGCCAAGCCCGGGGATAGCCGCCGCCAGGCTGATCGCCAGCACGTAAAGGGCGGCAAGCAGGCTGTAGAGCAGCACCAGCTGCACCATGGCGCTGAACACCCGCGGCCGCTCCCGCAGCACCTGAATCCCCTCGCCGATTTCTTGCCACACGGTTGTGCGGCTCGGCGCCCGAGGCGGCTCCTGCCAGCGGATTCGGCTGATGGCTACGGCTGCTAGGCCGTAGCAAAGGGGCAGCAGCAGAAATTCACCACCGCTGATGCCGATGCGTTGCAGGCCCAGGTTTAGGAGCCGCAGGATCGGATCACCCAGGGCAAAGCCCACGATCGTGGCGGCCATGCTGGTGGCCTGATAAAGCGAGTTTGCGGCTAGTAGCTGGTCGCTGGGCACCAGCTGGGGTAGGGCTGCCTGTTCGGCCGGCGCAAAAAACTGGGTCAGCACCGACTCGAAAAAGGTCATCAGCACCAGCCCCCAGTAGCCCCAGCTCAGCCCCAGCCACTCGGGGCCCTCCACCAGGCAGAGGGGGGCAAGCAAGACCAGCAGCGCCCGCAGGCCGTTGGAGGCCACCATCACGCCCCGCTTGGGCCAGCGGTCGGCCCAGACCCCGGCGACAGTGCCCAGCAGCATGGCTGGAATCGTGTTGGCCACGTAGATCCCCGTGGCCAGCAGGGTGATCATCTGGGCCCGGGTTTCCGGCAGGTCCAGCCGGATTGCCGAGGCGGCCTCCGCCAGGGCGGGGTTGGCCTCGGGCGTTCCCTTCACCCAGGTCTGGGCGATCAGGAACACCATCAGCACGATGTAAAACTTGTCCGCCAGCTGGGAGAAGATCTGGCCAAGCCAGAGCCAGCGGAAATCGGGTAGCGCCAGAACGCCCTGCAATCCGGTGGCGTTGGATTTGCCGCTCAAACTGGCTCGAATTGCTGCTGGCTCGTCATGATGGCGCAGCCCCGGCTGCCAAGCCGGTGCGCAGCAGCCGGAAGGCCCGGGGTTTGCGGCTGAGATGCTCCTGGCACCAGTGCTCCACTAGCTCCAGCAGGTGCAGCCACACCGGCAGGGGGCCCATCAGTTCGCCATCGCGCCGGCGGGGCAGGTTGGGCCGCAGCAGCCGTTGCAGCAGGGCCAGTTCGGATGCATTGAGCACCACCCGCGCCCCCGGCACGCCACCGATCACCAACCCCTCGCTCGGCACCAGGCTGCAGCGCCAATCCCAATCGCCCACGGGCGGATCCAGGGGCTCGCCACTGCGGCTGCAACAGCCCAGGGGTAAGGCGTAGCCGCCGAGGGCCAGCAGGTGGACGCTGCCCTGCACTGCGATTGCTAAGGCTTCTAGGTCGCAGCCCCGCTCCCGCACCAGGGCGTCGAGGCGGCCCAGCTGCATTAGTAGGTCGCCCAAGATGCCGGCGGAGGGTGCGTCGCTTGGCACCAGGGCCAGACAGAGCTCCATCAGGGCCTGGGCGGCGGCGAGGGCCTCCAGCTGCTGGGCCAGGCCGCTGTAGCTGCGCAGCACTTTCAGTTGACGCACCCGCCTCAGGCCGCTGCGACCGCCCACCTGCAGGCGTAGATGGCTCAGGGGCACGGCGGCGGCCAGGCTGCTGCGGGGTCTGCGCGCTCCCGGCACGGCCAGCCGCACCACCCCCTCTTCGTCGCTGAGCAGGGTGAGCAGCCTGTCGTTTTCGCCTAGGGGCCGGCAGCTCAGCGCCAACCCTTCGAGGCTTTGCTCCGGCACGGTTGCTTCAGCCCCGCATCGCCTGGGCCAGGGCCACGCCGCGGCTGGTGCCGAGCCGGGTGGCGCCAGCCTCCACTAGGGCAAGGGCCTGCTCCAGGTTGGCGATGCCACCGGAGGCCTTGATGGCTGCCCGACCGCGGGCCAGCTGGCGCAGCTGTTCGATGTGGTCCACCGTTACCGCTGGCCCGAAGCCGCTGCCGCTTTTGAGGAAGCGGGCGCCAGCATCAATGCTGATCTCCACCAGCAGGGCCAGGGCGTCGGGATCGAGCCTGCCCACCTCCAGGATCACCTTCACCGGCAGGCCCAGCTCGCAGATGGCGGCGAGTTCGTCGTGGATCGGCGTGCTCTGGCGGTCCGCCAGGGCGCCGAAATCGGGCACTACGTCCAGTTCGTCGGCCCCTGCCTCAGCCGCTGCCACCGCTTCGGCCAGCTTCACCGCCGCCGGCACAGCGCCGAAGGGGAAGCCCACCACGGCAATCAGCTGGGGGCTGGCGCCCTTGCCCTCAAGGGGCAGCTGCTCCCTGGCAGTGGCCACCCAGCGGGAGGCCACGCACACCCCGGCAAAGCCGAAATGGCGGGCTTCCTCGCAGCACTGGCGCACCGCGCTGCTGCCGTGGTGGGGATCCAGCAGGGCGTGGTCGATCAGGGGGGCTAGGTCTGGCCGGTCGGCGCTCACGCGTCTTTGGCCTG
>NZ_JAGQBD010000035.1:0-15069 GCF_024345455.1 Cyanobium sp. T1G-Tous | reverse complement strand
AAACGCCTGAAATCGGGCGTTCTGAGCGCTGAAACGCAGCAAATCAGCCCGAACGGAGCGTGATCAGCTCTCGGAAGGGAAAACGCGGCCGGTCAGGCGGTTTTTTCGCAAACTCTTAGGTGCCGCAGACGAGATTTTGTGCATAAAAAAAACAAGCCTAGGCCTGCTATTTACCGATGGAGCCAAGCGGATTCGAACCGCTGCCCCCCCCTGCATTCCATGAAGCAGGACGGAGGTCTGAGAGCCATTCTGCGGCAAGGGAGTTGGGTGATTGTTGCATTGTGTTTTGAGTGGAAACGTGCGCAGGCCGGCGCGGCGCTGCTGCTTGCCACTTAGGGCGTCAGAAAGTATCAGAACCCATTACCTCGTCTGCGGCTGTCATCGCATCGGCTAGCTGCTAGCCCTGGCGGAGTAGTTGCTGAAGTGTGGCGGCCCCGTCGGGGCGCACGACTAATGCCGGAGCCTGTTCATCTCCATGGCAGCGCATCGGTGGGCAATAGCGCCTCACCGATCGTTAGTTGGCGAAGAACTGGGGCTGGGTCACATGGATATCGACGCGCATCAGCTCAGCGCCCTTAAAACGGCTTCTGAAATTGTTGATCACAGAGCGGATCCGCTGGTCCTCAAGGGAGCCTTTGGGCCGCAGGATCACCACGACCCAGGTGGGTTGTTGGCGGATGACGCCATTGGAACCCCTCATCTGGCCAAGGGCCTGAACCACCGTGAGCCCATCGGGGATGGCCGGAGTGATCACCTGCTCAAGGAACTCCGCCCAACCTTCCGGGCTGATAAAACTCCCGTTGGCGATTCGGGCACCGAAGTACAGCTCGGATTTGATCCAGCTGCGCTCAGAGGCTTGAGCGGGCCGGATAGAGCTGGCGGATCCAGGAGCATGACTTTCGGCCAGTCCCGTCCCGGGAAGCCCGAACAGCCCCAGTAGCAGCGGCAGTACGAATGGGGCTAGTCGCAGGTTCATGGCAGTCACTGTCGTACGGCACTCCCTTTTCAGACTAGGAGCTGCGGCTTCAGCTGTGACCCTGCTGCGCTGCTGTAGGTCAGCAAGGCGCGCAGCTATTGCGGCTGTCTTGTTGTGCATTGCGCTGTCGCGGGGCGCTACTGCTGCGCTCACCCGTCAACAGTAAAATGGTAGCACTATTTTACCGCTCGTAGATTTAAGCCAGAGCCGCCAAGTTGCGATAAGGTTCAACAGCTTAAAGCTGGCAACTATGCCTAGGACGCTTGCAGGGCACCTTGTACTTGCAGAGCTGCAAGCTGAAGCCCGCCTAGAGCATGCAATGGGCTTATGGGATGCAACCTTCCCAGACGATGACACCACCACGGTGCCAAATCTAATGGACAGCGCACAATCTCGCCGTGCTGCTGAGGTGTTGCTGTGACCTCACCGCTAGATCAACAAATTGATGCCGCTCACCTTGCAGCGGAACGTGTCGAGGCTAATACCCGGCAAATTGAAGCCCGCATTATTAAGGCCGGCGGAGTGCCACCTACACGCCCCTATGGCAAACCTGTATCGGGTGAGGCTGTATCCCGCAACCTCACATTCACAGGCGCCTTGCAGCGCCGTAACCCGGCACTAGCGAACTATCTAGGTTTTGGTTCCGACTACCACCGCAAACAGGAAGCCGCCGCTGAAGCCCGCAAAATGCAGGTGCAGGCAATGGAGCAGCAAACCGCCAGGTTGCGTGAGGTGAACGCCGCATCAAGCCGCTACCGGGAGCAGCAAAACCAATCGGGTATTAATCCACTTACAGGCCGCAGGTGGGGGATCTGCAGGGCTTATTAGAAGTCATCCTGAGGGCGTCTCCGCCGCTGGTCTCCAGCCCAGCAGCCCGAGCAGGCCTTTGATGTCGTGAGCCAGGGCAGCGATGCCCTTGGTAATCGACCAGATCCCACCGAGCCGTAAGACATTGATCGCCATGCTGCGCAGCGTGGCCAGGATCTGAACGCCGTTGTCCTCCCGGTAGCGGGGGGTGTCTTCCCTCAGCGGCACATCCCGCACCCAGTGCCAGCTGTTCTCGATCGACCAGCGCTGCCGGATGGCTTTGAGCAGGGCCTTGGCTCCAGTGCGCAAACTCGAGACGTAGTAAGGGGTCTCGTCTTGCGGCTTGCCCTCGCGGGTGCCATGGCTGCGCACAGCGATGATCGTCGAGCTGCCCGGCCACTGTTCCATCACCCACTCCGGTGCCGGCATCGCCCGCAGGTTCCAGGTGATGTCGCGGCCCCGTTTGATTTCCCGCTTGCTGGTGCGCCAGGGGATCCGCCGGGCGTAGGTAAGCCGGTCTCTGATCAGGCGAAATCCCATGCGGCGGCCGTGTTTGACGGCGATCAGGAAGTCTGCGCCGCGTTGGGCGAGGTAGAGGGAAAAGGGCGGTTCGCATGCAGCGCGTCGGGCTGCACCAGCACACTCTCAAATTCGACTGCCTCCAGCAGCTGGCGCAGGGCCTGAATCTCGCCACTGGCGTCGGTGGCGTAGGTGGTCTGGGCAATCGCCACGCCCAGGCTCTGGGAGTAAAGGCTCACCTGAGCAATGAATTTCGCTGCGCCAGAGTCGGTTTGGGCGATCGAGCCCCTCAGCATCTTGCCGTCACACACCAGGGTGTCGAGCTCCTCTGCCACGCCCGGCTGGGCTGACATCCAGTCCCGCAGCAGGGTTTCAAAACCCGGTACATCCAACTGCGCCAGCAGCAGCCGGAACGTCGAGTCCGATGGCGACTTGCGAAATCGGTGCCCAGGAGCTCATTAAGCGTCTGCCGGTGGCGCTTGGCAAAACGCTCCATCCCCACCAATGAACCCAGGCCGCTCAGGATCGAGAGGATCGCCACCAGCAGCATCCACCACTGCGGGAAGCGAGCCCTGGTTTCAAAGACCCCAAGCTGGGCTTGAGATTGCAGTGCTGCCACGGGGTCTCCCAGCCAACTTCCAAGCCACTGCCCCAAAAACTCCCAGATTGTTCTCCCAGAGACCCCACAACGGCTACGAAGGGCTACAAGCCGAGTTGGCTGGCTCCCCCTCTGCCAGGAAAGATGGCGCCCCTGCCGCTGTTCAAGCAGCCATCCACAACGTAGCTGGACTGGGGTCAAGTTCTGTTGGTGGTGGATTGATCCAGACCACTTCCGGTTGACGCCAGCAGCGTGTTGATCCTGACCAGCGGCGTGGGTTTCGCTGGCGTGCCTGCTCGTAGACGACAGCGCGGTGATGGCATATCTCGACGGCCTGACCGCTGTGGCGCTGATGGGGCGTCACGAATTTGATGCCGCTGTGGCGGTGCCGGTGGTTGTACAAGTCAGCAAATGACGCCACCCACTGGCAAGCCTCGGCCTTGCTGGCAAATGGCCGTCTCGGGTAGTCGGGCCGATATTTTGCTGTGCGGAACAGGGATTCCAAGTAGGGGTTGTCGTTCGATACCCGTGGCCTCGAGAAGGATCTGAGCACTCCCAGCTCTTCCAGCCGGCTTTCCAGCGTCGACGCACGCAACTCTTCGAGAAGCCTGCGGCTAGGCATTGCCGTTGTCAGCGTGGAGGATCAGAGGTTGGCGGCGCCTCTTGCTGATCCGCTCTTTCACGCAGGCCCTGCTCACCAGTGCCGCTGCGATAGCGGGATCTTCTCGCTCGGCGACATCCCAGGCCACCACTTTGCGGCTCCAGACATCGATCACCAGGTAGAGGTACAGCCAGATCCCGCGCACGGTGGTGGGCAGGTAGGTGATGTCCCAGCTCCACACCTCATTTGGACCAGCAGCTCTCAGCCGTGGCACGGGTCTTGGTTCCTGTGGTGGCCGTGCACGACCCCCCTGGCCGTGAGCGTGCAGCACCCGGTAAAAGCTGCGTTCCGAACCGATATAAAGCCCGCGATCGGCCAAGACCGGCACGATCTGGCCTGGCGGAAGCGCTGCAAATTCAGGTTCGTTGCAAGTCAGCAGAATCCGTTGGCGTTCCTCCTCACTGAGGCGGTGAGCCACGTGCCGGCAGCTGCCCTTGCGACGGTCGACGCCATCACCGTCACCAGCAAACTGACGGCGCCAGCGCTGCAGCGTGGTGAGCCCCACGCCGAGCAGCAGGGTCAGTTCACGGCCTCGCGCACCATTGGCCATGGCCTCGTCGAGGATCTCCAGGGCCTTCCGGCGATCGTCAGGCGACGTCAATCGTCCCCGTCCTCTCCCCAGAAGGCCTGAATCTTTTTTGAGGCGATCAGCAGCGCTGCGGCCTCCGCGAGAGCCTTGTCCTTACGGCGCAGCTCCTGTTGCAGCCGCTTGATCTCCCGCTGGTCCTCCTGGTGCCGCTTTTGGAGGTCCTTCTGATCGGCCATCGTCAGCAGCGGCTGGGCATTGGCATCCTGGGCTGCTTGGCGCCAGCGGTCCACGTGTTCAGGAAACAGCCCCCGCTCACGGCAATAGCCCCCCAGTTCTGTCGCGTTCAGACCGGCGGTTTCCAGGACCACCGTAAACTTGTCTGACGGCCCCCAACCCTCTGGATCCTTCTGATAAGCAGGAACCACCTCCCCCTGCAAACGCCAGGTCTTCCTCCAGTTGTAGAGGGTCACCACGTGAATGCCCAGCTCTGCTGAGATCTGGGCCACGCTCTGCCTATGCGGCGGACTCATCCGCCTCCTTACGTCAGCTTTGACGGCCTCGCTGTAGCGACGCATTGCTCTGCTCCATCAAGCCCCCTGGTGAAAAAATTGTCGGACTGGAGAGGCGTCATCTTTCCGGGCAGAGGGGGGGGGGGGGCGGCAGCCATAGCGTCACTCTGTTCGCCCCCCAAGCCACCCCCATAGCCACCGCGCCTTCCCAGCACCTCCCCCAATCCTTCTTCTGCCGCCCCGCCGAGCAGGTCGCCCCCGAGCTGATCGGCTGCCTGCTGGTGAAGCGCCACCCCTCAGGCGAGTTACTCTGGGGCGTTATTATGGAGACGGAGGAGTATTCCCGGGAAGAGACTGCCTGCCACGGCTACCGCCGCCGCTCCCCGAGCAACGAAACCCTGTTTGGTGAGCCTGGGCGATTTTATGTGTATGTGAGCTACGGCATTCACCACTGCGTGAAGCGAGCCTTGACTTCAAGGAGCTCAGGCTGGGCTTGAGATTTCAGAGTTGTAAAAAGAACAGCCAGCCAATATCAAAGCCACAGCAAGTGATTTCCCAGATATTTCTTCTCCGCAGACCCCCAACGGCTAAGAAGGGCTACAAGCTGTGATGGGGTAGTTGGATAAATCAGTGGTGCAGCCGTAGCCCTGGTGTCAGCAGCGACGGCAGCCAGTGCAGAAGCCCCCTTCCCTGAGAAACAACAACGGCAGCCTCCAGGTGAGGGTGCGGATTGATGGGCGTGATGCCTTCATCAACCGCCTGGGTCGTTGGAGTGACCCCGTGGCGGTTGCCAAAGCCCACGCAATCGCCGCCCAAATCTGGAGCGACTATTGCCAGGGCACCTTTGACCGCAGCCTGATGGCATATCAACCCCTCATAGGCGGCAAGGAGGTGGGGCTGCTGGAGGCACTAAGGGTCAGGGCAGAGACCAAACGCCAGGCTGCCTCCACTCACGCCTACAAGCTGCTGCAGCGGTATGACAAACCCATCCGTAACCGCAGTGACGCAGAAGCATTCCTGGGTTGGCTGCGTGATGAGTGTCGTTTGAGCGACTGCACCATCGCTGGCTTGATGACCCACTACCGCCAGTGCTCTGGGGGCAACCGCCACCTGTTTTCCCACAAGCTGAAGTGGCAGCGGCGGTCAGTGCAGAGCGATGTGCTGAGCGTGGAAGAAATCCAAATGGTGCTGAGTGATTTGGAGAGCAACGAGCGCTGGTATTACCCGCTGTTTTTGCTGTGGCTCAGCACAGGGATGAGGAATGGTGAAATCAGGGGTTTGACCTGGGATTGCCTGAGGTGGGTGGATGGAGAAGTGCTGATAAGCAAGAGCTTGAGGCGTGATGGCTACAACTCAGGTCAGCACAGTTGGGCGCCCACCAAGACGGGCAGGGAGCGTGTGGTGCCACTGACGCCCCAGGTGCTGGAGACCTTGCGGCAGCACCAGTGGGAGATGGAGCACCTGGGCGTGTATGACCCTTATGGGCTTGTGTTTGTCACACCTACCAGCCACACCAACATCTACGACCATCTGGTGGGTCGTGTGTGGCACCGCAGCCTGGAGCGTTGTGGGTTGAAGCCCCGCCGCCTTTACGCACAACGCCACAGCTTCCTTTCTCACGCCTTGGCGATGGGAAACTCCCCAGCTGATTTGGCAGCGGCGGCAGGTCACTCCACCAAGATGCTCCTGGATACTTATGCCAAGCCAACAGGCAGATTGAAGATGCCGAGTTGGCAGACAGCCTGAAAGGAAAACCAAAAAGGATGCTTATTCCCAAGCTATAAAAGTGGGTGCGCCCCTACGCGATACAGAAAGGAAATAGTAATAAAAACAAGCCTGCGTGATGTGTCGCCCTTGCTGGCTTTGCCTGCGGATGTTGGAGTGTCGGCAAATCCTCATATGGCGACCCTGTAAAAACAACAACTCGTATAAATAATCACTGCCCGTAGTGCTTACTCGGTGGATTGAGAAGCGACAGCTGCGAGCAACTAACAGAAGAGATGTGCTGGATGCCGAAGGGTGTGCCAGCGCTTCTGCGTGAGAAGAAACAGGAGAAACTTAAATGACATCAATACAACAACAAGACCGCCAACAAGCTCAACGGCTGAAACGGAATATCAAATGCCTCATCCACGACCAGCTCCACAGCATCAACCCCTGGTGGCTCATCAGCTTTCACTACCGAGACCACCACAGCAAGGAAGATGAGTTGCTCCAAGATGTGGCTGACCTGAAGCGAAAACTCCACCGCATTATCTTTCAATCCCGTGACAAGACCATCAAGGGTGCTGGTGAATATCCCTATCCACGAATGCTGTTTTTCCACGAAACCAGCCACCAGGGCACAGGTCAGTTTCACACACACCTCATCACAGAAAAGCTGCCAGAGAGCCTAAATACCCAATATGAGATGGAAACCCTGTTTCACAAGCGACTGCCCCATAAGGTCAAGGCATTATCCAGGTGGAAATCCATAGATATCCAACGCATCAACCCTGATGAGCCTGATTACAGACGCATCAGCAGCTACTTGGGAAAACAGACCAGCTTGGAGCTGATTGCCCTTGACCCATTCAACAGCGACCTATCACCCCAAAAGAAATGAGAAGAAATCAACTCACCATCACCTACCCACAAGACGACGCCCAGGAGCTTCACCAGGCACTGCTGCTCCTGAAGAGAAGCCGCTGCCTGAATATCTCAGCATTCTGTAGAGAAGCGATTGCTGAGAAGTTGGAGCGACTGGAGGCAGCCAAATGAAGACCATCACCATTCGGCTGCCTGATGTCGAAGCAGCGATGCTTGTTGAGGTGCAGAAGGTCAATAAGGCTTATAAAGACCTCCAAGCTCTTCTCATCAATCAAATCCAGCAGGAGTATGCCAAGACGCCAAAGGGTAGGGCGGCAAGGTAAAATCTCACGCCCCAATCAAATCTCGAGAAATTGGTATCAAATTGCGGTGAGATTTAGACGTGCTAATGGTATCCGTGATGGCGATAAAGAGCGATGTATTTGGTAGTTGAGATGGGGAGATAAATGTATATGTATGAGAATAAATAAGGAGTCAACGTTTTGCTGCGGGTGGAAATAGTTGAGATATTTAATGCGATGAAGGGAGCCTAAAGTTGGCATTAAACGGGTGAAAAGGTGCCAGGTATCGGAAGTATTTTTTAGTGCTTTTAAGGTGCTTTGGGAGTTAATGAAGAATTAAAAAGCCCCTGTGATTACAGGGGCTCTGTGGGACAGGAAGCACAATTCTTGCTAAATGTATTGTACCAAGCACGTATGAGGTAGTTATATCGATGCTTGAATTACAGGAAAGAGTCTAACATCCAAACTGGTCCTCAAAATTCCCAGTCCAAAAGTCGCACGTTGCGTCGTGGACCCTTACGTCTCTATGCTTCACAGTTTCTGTGAATGCTTGAATTACAGGTGTCTGCCAAGCTTTCTTCTTGCTTAGTGCTCCATAGCCATTAGCCCCAAAGCGATATTTAAGATCTGCTGAGAAACGTGTCTCAAATGCTTGGTCATAGGAAAGATTAACGCCAGCAATTAAGCCATTGGTGAGGTTGTAAGCAAGCCTGCCTCTTATGCCTGAGCCATTGACGTGCTCTTGCGACCTGTATTGGTAGTAATAACCAACCGATGCCCGTAAATCAGGCGTGATGCTGTAGCCAACGTCAAGCCCATAGGTATCCAGTGCGCCGCCTTGATACACGCTATTGAGTTGCTGCTCGGTGTCGCCAACGGGCACCAAGGCATAGGCATTGAAATTCCAGGAGTTGGAGACGGCTTCCAAGCCTGCTGCCACTTGCTGGAAGAAGACCGTTTGAGAGCCCGTTACGGCAACACCTGTATCGGTGCCGCCTGTTGCCATTGGTCGGCTGTCATAACCCGCATTGACGCCAAACATCCAGGAGCGGTTGCTGTTGAGCCAGCGATACCCCAGGCGTGTGGAGGTGGAGAAGGTGGTGCCTGAAACGTCAGTATTGATGATGCTGCTGTAACCGCTGTAGTCGCTGAAGTTGGCATTCACCAGCACATCCACAAAGGCAACGCTGTTGCTGCCGACGTGGAGTGGAATGAAGGCACCAATACCTGCCTGATTAGGGGTGCCAGCACCTTGTAAAGCCCCCTGGAAGCCGTAGTTGAGCTTGACGGCATCCCTGAGGTTGACGCCCATCACGCCAAGGTCTGCTGGCTCAGTGCTTTCAGCCTTGGGCTCTGCTGATGCTGCGGGTGCCTCCTGAGCCACTGCAGGTCTGGTGGCATGAGGCAGTGATGCCAGTGCCAGTGCGGCAGTGCTTGCCAGCGACAGGCTGAGGCGGATGGGACGCTGCATCAAGGAAAATCTTAAAAATATTGGCTTTACAGTGCTGCATAGTGCTGCGGCATATGGGTTTTTAGGTCAGTTATTGGGTTGGCAGCAGGATGGCATCAGCGACCTCACCCAAGCCACTCCCATAGCCACCACGCTTTCCCAGCGCCTGCCCCAATCCTTCTTCTGCCGCCCCGCCGAGCAGGTCGCCCCCGAGCTGATCGGCTGCCTGCTGGTGAAGCGCCAAGCGGATGGGGAGTTGCTGTGGGGCGTGATTGTGGAAACGGAGGCGTATGCCCAAGACGACCCCGCCTGTCACGGTTACCGCCGCCGCTCCCCGAGCAACGAAACCCTGTTTGGTGAGCCTGGGCGGTTTTACGTGTATGTGAGCTATGGCATCCACCACTGCGTGAAGCGAATGCCTGCCGCATCCGACAATCGTGCAGCGCCTTGAGGAAGCTGATCAGATCGCTTGCAGCAGCCGGCGTGGTGGCGGGCTGGGAGGCCAAAGGGGAGGTGCGATTCCCGCGCACAACACCGTAGGCGTGACGCCCCAGCAAGGACTACCGGGACAGACTTCTAATAGGCCCTGGGGGCCACAGTGTCTGCACGCTGCCCGAGCAAACTGGGCCAATGAACCCAAAAAAGTTTCAGAGCTTTGCCGTGCTTGCTCTGGCAATGGAGCAGGAAGCCCCAGGCCAGTTTTTTTCGACTTTATCAATCATTCACTGGACTACTCGCTTGACAGAGTAAGAAAAACGACTTCTTGCGCCATGCACTATTACAAAACCTGCATGAAACTGGGTATTACCATTATCGCCAAAAGTGGTTGTCCATTCGAATTTGACCGGGCGACCGTCGGCAAAATTTCCGACGCTTTGCCACACGAGCTTATCAGTCTCTATTGAACCAATTCCCTGGTCAAAGTTTCCACCCGAGTCAACCAAGGTCATCCGAAGCTTTTTCTTGGCAGGGTCCCAATAAATGAGTTGCACACCGTTCTCCTTCCTTTCGACTCCCTCAACTCCTTGACACAGGATGGCGGATCGACCTGCAGTCCAACTGCAAGTAGAGGTAGTGGTGAACTTATCCCCCTTTTTGGCAACTCCCGGGAAATCAGTTGAGTACACACCAGACCCGACCCAGGTGCCAATATGTCTCATTGCAACAGCTTGAAAATCCATTGAAGAATCGCCAGCGCGTGCTCCACTGGTGGCAGCAACGGGTACGAGAGTACTAGCAAGAAATGAGCTCGCGATTGCAAACAAAGACATTCTCCGCCTGACTAGTCCATGGACGACGCCAAATGGATAATCTTTAAACATTAGTTTGTGTTTTTCAGGACTGCCTAATCTTATGTTCGCACCTCTAACTAGCAATGGTTTGACCTATCATGTTGGCCGAAACATTTCGTAAGTCGGGAGGCGCAAAGCCCCAAGGGGTCTCACCCAGGCAGCCATACCGGACGATGCAGGCTTCAACGGTCAAAACCCTTGTCATCGAAAGCCTTACGAAACGATGGGCAAGGCGGGGAAAACGGTCAGCTAGCGCTGCTGGCCGTACCTACATCCCATGCCATTGTTAAACCATTGGACCACATACGTCTGACTTGTTCAGGAGCCTCTTAGGGGGCCGCAGGAAGGGTGATTGCCTGGCCTAGCGGACCGACAAACACTATGATAATAACCGCAGGATCCGGGCCGAGACTCACACTCCGATGCGGTTGACTGACCACTTCGATCACCGCCTGGCCGGGCTCCAGCAATTGGGCGACCCCATCCTCAGTCTCAAGCCGCAACTTGCCCTGAACTAGCACGGCCGCGTGGATCACTGGATGTTGGTGGAGCTTCAGCGTCACACCCGAAGGCACCGTCATTCGCAGCACGTGCACCTCCGGCTGGGCTGCAGCCAGCGGCGGTAGGAGAGCCCCATTCCAGGACCGATCGCTGCGGGTTAGGGTTTGAACCGTCACTCCGGGCCCTAAAGAGCCCAGTTCAACTCGACTGGCCAGGGTTTGCACCTTTACGCCCTGGCCATAGCGGCCACGACCATCATGGGCCAGCGCTGGCGGCAACAGGGCGAACCCTAGGGCAAGCAAGACTCCTATTGACTTTGCCATGAGAACAAAAAGACGAACGGTTCAATCATCCCACCGATGTCAGCTTGCCTGGCGTGGTCATGATTTCCTGATTGCTACCCGATGGTTTGCGGATCCCGCCATAGACGGCGGTGCACAATGAACCAGCTCCTGATGGGCAGCGAGAACTAGTCAACCCGAAGCGGACCGATCAGTCATTATCGCGCCCCATCTTGAACCAAAAACTAGACTTCAACTTTTTCAAATGCTGTCTGAGCCATATGTTCAGCGGCTTACGCATTTCAGGGTCTTGTCCTATATCTTTACAGTCCAAACGAACCATTAGATTGCTACTTTTTTTAAATCCACACTTTTTCCATAAATAATCTGGAGGGGAGTAGCGCAGGGGCGGGTTTTTATGTTGCATCCAAGGACGAAGTAAGTGACTTTAGAGAATTTGCTTTCGCGCTAAAAAAACAACATCAATACCAAACCCGCGGCCGCGCTGGCCATGCCACCGAACTGACCTGGGCTTACCTTCTTCCATTCCTTGAGCGCAATTAAGCCCACCACCATGGTGCCAAGAAGATTCAAACAATTTACACTTCCAGAACCTATAGCCAGGCCTGTCTCCGCGTTGACGAAGCCGAAGACCATGTAGGCGAGGGGCGGCAAGATGCACAACAAAACCGTTGCAAGGCGTTGTCGACGTTGAGGAGCGCTTGCTTCGACAGCCACCTCGCTTACGTCATCATGGGTTCCGGTAAACATCATCAAGACAATACCGATGATTGCGCAGAGCATGCCAATGTATTGCTGAGCGGAAAGTATCTTCCATTCCGAAAAGAAAATTAAACCAAAAGTCATCGCTGACACCACGTTGCCCGCATTGATCACTGAGGACCCGACAGCCAATCCATTTTCTCGCGTGACGCGACCAAATAAAAAGAAAGCGACTGGAGTGCTGATGATGATTCCCAGCAACGGCCAGATACTCATTGTCAACGCCCAAAATTTGCTGAGTGCATCGCAGGCGGTGAAAATAAGGATGCTCAGTGCAATCCATGCGAAGCGACTGGGCAATCTGCCATCTTTGCAACCGGCCTGAACCTTGCTTAATGAATCACACGCCGTAAACAGCACGGCGCTAATTATGACCAGGAAAAGAGTCAAAGGTGTCATTTCTTTAAAGGCACAGAAACGCTGCAAATTTACTGCAGAACGAATCATTGGCAAGCAGGCTTGGAACCAGGACCCCAAGACCGCCAACACTGCACGATTCCACTGGGATCCCAAGAGCTGGTATGCCGATCCCATGTACCTCGTCGATTCAGGCCGGCCGCTGCCTGGCGCGAGCCGCAGGGCAAGTGGCGATCATTAGCAAATCCAATGGCGGACAGCAATTTGTTAAAAAGCTAGCATAAAGCAAATAGATTACAAAAAGCACAATGAAGCAGCCCAGTAACAGCAGAGAACGAGAGGATGCCAAACAATTAAGAGACCCGATAACAGGTCAAAACCAAAACCCGTCTAAGCAATTTGATGTCAACCAATTAAAAATAGGTCAGAATTAAATATTTGATTTCGAGAATCCTCATTTATTTGAATTTGAAGTAAACTGGATCCAACTTGGCGTGAACTGCGCCGGCAACTGCGGTGGAGTTGATGGTGTGATCCGAATTACGCTAAGTGGCAATTTTCCTGTTGACAAGAAAGGAAATCTTAGAGGCAGTCCTAATCATCTATTTACAGGCCAGCAATTTGGCAGTGGAAAAGATAGTGTTCAGGAATGCCATGCAAACTTCTCCTTCAAGAATGGTACAAATTTGATATCCGGAATCAAGCAGGAACTCGCTGGAGGACTTGTATGTCATGAACCTTCGGGTTCATCATTATCCTAAATATTTCCTAGCGGCTGGTGGCTTTTACCTTTTGTGGGCTCGTCATTAGTCTAGAGGCACTAATAGAATCAAACTGTTAGCAGTAAATAGCCTTTTTGCATATGCCTAAGCCCTATCCTTTGTCCCATGACTTGAGCTGCTCGCTCGAAAACCATCATTGCTCAATAACTGGTTATACCTCAGGAAAAGCCATGCCGGTTATTACATAGCGTCAGCTACGAATAATGCCCATGACGGCGTGGCCGGTCAGGTATTCGACAACTACGACGCTGCCTATCCTGTGCTTGAGCGCTACTACAGCGACATTTACTGCTTAGATGATCGGGGTTTCTACCAAAACGTGTTCGATAAGGTAAGATAACTAAATGCCAAGATCATCCGAGTAAATCACCGATGTTATTAGAAACGCCCTGAACGGTATCAATCTGCTGACCAATCGAGTAAGAGCCGATCTCTTTTTCTGCTAAGCCCCCGCCAACACCTACAGCGTCCCACGCAGACTTAATAGCACTAACATCCCTGCTGCGAAGCCGTGGTACTCCAGGGTATAGTTTTGCGATCGATAGACTAGTTAAATCCTTTGCCGCCTTGATAGTAGACGAGCGGGCGTCAATAAAATCGGAGTCAGGCTCTAAATATCTAGTGAGAGCGCGATATACGACGCCCTGCATTTTATCCATGCCAATACCCTTAACTCTGTAAACATAGCCATTATCGTTGGTATAATTTTCATGTGCTCCAATCAAAAGATCAGGACTTTCTTTCCCTGGCCCCGAGTTGCCGCTGCCCTCAACAGCCAGCGTATACCAATAGTTTAATACGCCACTATTATAATGTACACCACCATTATCATTATCTTGCGTATAGCCAGTTATCGGATCAGGTGCTGTATCGAACCAGTAACGGCCTTTGTAAGTATCCGGCTGACCAAAATTATTTGGATTTGACATATCACGTATTAAAAAATTGGGCTCCCCAATTAGCCATGACCACTCGGGCATTTTATTTTTATCGAGTCCCATGACAGATGCCTTAATATTGACGCCAAAGATATCACTAATGCCCTCATTAAGTGCTCCAGATTCTGCCTGATATTTTAAGCCCGCAGTGAATTCTGTAACGCCGTGGGTAACTTCGTGGGCCAAGACGTCAAGGCCAGCAACTAACCCAATGTCTCCAGTGCTTCCGTCACCTCTGTCGACCCCATCAAAATAAGCCATCATTCCATACTTGGTACCATCATAATCAAATGAACTGGCCCAGAAGGCATTGTGACCGCTTAGCAATTCATCTTCATTATTGACTACTATAGGTGAAACCGCATTTAAAAGTACCATGCCTTTGTTGTCAACACTATTACGCCTAAACTCATTAAAGAAATAGTCAATTGATGCAGAAGCGCCGAAATGAGCATCCAATGCACTTAGGGCTATTTCATTATTATCAAAATCTTTTAGCGTCCACCTGTTGTCTTTACTTAAAAATACTGGGGCCGAGATAAAACTATTTATAAGGTTTTGATTTCCCACTTCTTCTTCATTAATTACAATATCTCGGAAGTCAAGGGTCTGGATTCTCTCATTAAGAAGCTTTCCTCCTCGCGTGGAAACAAGGTCTGTCGCCAAGCCGAACTTGCTATCATTTTTGCTAAACTTAATTAATGACGCATCAATTCTCTGCCGCCCATTATATGGCGTATTGGCAAATGCAGATGCAGGCTTGATGGAAATATACGGGATTGGTGTGGCTAAATTATTATTAAAGTCTTCGTGACCCATGATTCTAATATAAATAAATTAATTATACTGGGCTTACGCCGGCGCACGCGTATTGATGCATTTCTTTATGTTACTAGGTTCGTGGTTGCTCTAGGAGTTCGCTGAAAAACCCCGTCGTCTCTGCGAAAATGGGCGAATTGCCCACCTGAGATGCGAGGTCACCGGGAGCGCAGCGGCTCCCTGTTCTCCTACGTGTCGATCGAGGAGCGAATCCCGGCCAGCCATCCGCTGCGGCGGATCCGCACACTGGCGGATCAGGCCCTCGATCGACTCAATCCCACCTTCTGTGAGCTGTACGCCTCAGAGGGGCGGCCCTCAGTGCCGCCGGAGCAGCTGCTGCTGGCCTCGTTGCTGCAGGCGTTCTACGGAATCTGATCGGAGCGGTTGCTTCTGGAGC
>NZ_JAGQBD010000034.1:0-16860 GCF_024345455.1 Cyanobium sp. T1G-Tous | reverse complement strand
TGATCCCGAAATGAGCCGATAGAGCCAACAATTTCCGGCCTCAGAGGCAAATCAAGGCCAAAGGCAGCTTTGCCCGGTCTCAAGAGGCACTTAACTCCCTGTTGCCCAGAGCTTCCTTAGCTGAGCGCCACGGCGATATCCAGCTACACAAGTAGGCCGCAAATGATTAATTATGCAGAAACTGAAAGATTCTGTTTTGTTCGTTACACTCGGCTTGGTGTTTTTGCTTTTTTGCGACAGAATAATTCGGTTTGCAGTGGGGGGGTGGTCGAGCTTGATTGTCTAGCCGCCTTGGATGGTCTGGTTTGGCTGTGCACGGGCCATCAGGTTGAAGCCAGGTTCGGGATCAGTCAATCCAGCGCGAGTCGCTTGAGTCGCAAGTGCGCTGAGGTGTTTGGCCTCTCCCTGGTCAGGGGCGGTTCCGAGTGGAGCGTCAAGGGTGATACGACACTGCTCAATCTTGAGCGTCGTGTTCATCAAGCGGTGCGGTGGACCAGTGGTAGGCATTTGCGTCTGGAGGCGCAGCACTGGTCTGGCCCGTTGCTCTGTGAGCCGGCTCCAGCAGGTTGGATTGCTGGCTGTTTTCACTTTCATGAATACGAAAGGCCGCTGCAGCTGCTGAGGGAAGGGGTGATTGACGCCTGGGTGGCTTCCTATCCCGATGTCCCAGCTGCCACTGACCCCGCCATTGCCTGCATTGGCTTGAGCCGAATGCCGATTTGGCTGGTGGTCGATCAATCTCATCCGTTGCTTGAGCTTGGTGAGCAGGTCACATTTGCCGACGTGGCTGCCTATCCCTGTATGCCCCTGCCTGATGGCGCCTTTCCTAAATTTCAGGCTGTCCTGGAAGCCTGTGGCTTGTGGAACGTCGGCAGCCCAGAACGGATTAGGAATCCTTCCTGGTTTGGTGAAGTTAATTGTGAAGATCTCCTTGTTGGTTTCGCAACTCCCCTCTCCCTACTTCTCAGTGGCGATTGCTGCAGGGTGCTGCCCCTAAAGCTGCCTTTAGAGGTTGGCGATGCCCTCCTAGTGCCAAGGCAATACGAGCGTGCCCCCCAAACGCTGCAGTTGCTGGCGGATCTTCGTTCGCGTTTGGAGAGCCTCGCCGGCGCCGCTCCAGACATGGTGGTGTTAGACGGGTTCGAGCACCCAAGTGCAACCCCAAGCGACAAGCCCTTTAAGGAGCAATGGCTGCCAAGCGCACCCTCAATGCCAAAAACCTCGAAGGGCTAGGCGCGGCCGTCCTCGCCGAATTGCTGATTGAGGTGAGTGCTGGCAGTGCGGTGATGCAGCGCCGTTTGCGGCTGGCGCTAGCTGCTGCTGAGGGTGCCGGCGGAGCGGCCCAGGAGGTGCGCAAGCGCTTGGCAGCCCTGGCCCGTGCCACCACCTTTGTTGATTCGCGCAAGCGCAAAGCTTTGGTGGTTGAGCTGGAGGCCCAGCACCAGGCCATCGCTGGACCGGTGGCTGCAGTGGATCCGCCGCTGGCTCTGGAGTTGCTGCTGCGTTTTCTCGAGCTGGCAGATGGTGTGCTGGATCGCTGCTCCGACAGCACGGGCATCGTGATTGGCCTGTTCCAGAGGGCCGTGGTTGACGTCGGGCCGCTGGCCAGCGCGGCCGCCGTGCCCGCCGAAGCGCTGGCTGAGCAGCTGCTGGAGCTGGTGTTTGAAAACGGCCACGGCCAATTTGACGACTTGATCCCGGCGGTGGCCGATGCCCTTGGCGATCCGGGCCTGCGACTTCTCGAGCAAGGCTGCCGCGAGCGGGGTGCCTGCGATGGTCACCCAGCCCTGCTGCAGATCGCTGAATGCCTGGGTGATGTGGATGGCTATGTGGCCCAGTTTGATGCCAAGCAATTGGCCTGGCCCCCCACCGCCGCGGATGTGGCAAGTCATTTGCTGCAGGCGGGCCGCATCCAGCAGGCCCTGGCGGTGCTGGATGGCGCGGCCAGGGCTGCGGCTGCCTGGCATTCCCCTGAGTGGGACGACACCCGCATCGTCGTGCTTGAGGCCCTGGGCCGCAACGACGAGGCTCAGCAGTTGCGTTGGGCTTGTTTTGCCAAAACCCTCTCGGCTAGCCATTTGCGCCAACACCTCAAACGGCTTGCTGCCTTCGAGGACGTAGAGGCGGAGGAGCGGGCCTTTGCGGTGGCTGAGCACCATCCCATGCGGCTGCTGGCCCTCGATTTCCTCGTGCGCTGGCCCGCAGTGGCGCGGGCTGGGCGCCTAGTGCTCGCCCATGGGCCCGACGACTGGGATGGTGAGGCCTTCGCAATCCTTGCCCCAGCGGCTGAGCGGCTCAGCGCTGAGCAGCCGCTGGCCGCCACGGTGCTGCTGCGGTCGATGTTGGTTTTTGCCCTGTCGACGGGCCGCACCAAGCGCTACCGGCACGCTGCCGAGCACTTGGTCAGCTGTGAGCTGCTGGCCGCGCGCATCGACGACTGGCAGGGCGTGGAGCGCCACGAGAGCTTCGTGGGTCGCATTCGGGAGGTCTTTGGCGGCCGCTGGAGCTTCTGGTCTCTGGTGGAGCGCTGAGGCTCTGGCAGGCTGGCCCTCTATTCACGGGAAGGCCGTTTCTTTGAATAAGCTGGCTGGGTATTTAAGGTTGCCTGGGTGTAGTGCGGCGCGAGGCCACCGGCCACTACGAGTTCAGCGCCACCGCTGGGGAAACGGTGAGGGCTTTTGTGCCCGACCCGCTGCCGCCAGAGCCCCCGGTGTTGCTGGTGGGGCCACTGCAGGCGCTGCATGAGCGGGCGCTGCTGGCCTGCGGCCGCCTTGATGGCGTTTCCACCCTGCTGCCTGATCCAGAGCTGTTCCTCTACGCCTACGTGCGCCGCGAGGCCCTGCTCTCCTCCCAGATAGAGGGCACCCAGTCGTCGCTTTCTGATCTGCTGCTGTTCGAGCTGCAGGAAGCACCCGGCGTTCCCTTTGACGATGTGGTGGAGGTCTCCAGCTATGTGGCCGGGCTGGAGCATGGCCTGGCCAGGCTGGCGGAGGGGTTCCCGCTCTCCTGTCGCCTGCTGCGTGAGATCCACGGCCGGCTGCTGAGTCGCGGTCGCGGCGCCGATCGCCTGCCGGGGGAGTTCCGGCGCAGCCAGAACTGGATCGGCGGCACCCGCCCAGGCAATGCCCGCTTCGTGCCGCCCCCGCCGGGGCTAGTAGATGACTGCATGGGGCTGCTGGAGCAGTTCATCCATGGCGGCCACCACGGTGAGCACTCTCTGCCGGTGCTGGTACGCGCCGCCCTGGTCCATGTGCAGTTCGAGACTATCCACCCATTTCTCGATGGCAACGGCCGCCTGGGCCGGCTGCTGATTGTGCTGATGCTGATTGAGGCTGGCGTGCTCCAGCAGCCGCTGCTCTACTTGAGCCTGTTCTTCAAGCAGCACCGCAGCCGCTACTACGAGCTGCTCGACGGCGTGCGCCAGCAGGGCGACTGGGAGGCCTGGCTCGGGTTTTTCCTGGAGGGGGTGGAGAGCACGGCCTCAGCCGCGGTGGCTACGGCTCAGCGGCTGCTGGCGCTGTTCCATACGGATGAAGCGCGACTGGGAGAACTGGGCCGCTTTGGCCCCAGCGTGCGCTTGGTCTACGCGGCCCTGAGGCTGCGGCCGCTCACCAGCACCAAGCAGCTCAAGGAGCTGAGTGGGCTTAGCTTCCCCACCGCCGGCAAGGCGATCGAGGCCCTAGTGGATCTCGGCATCGCTAGGGAGATCACGGGCGGACGGCGCAATCGTCTGTTCGCCTACGACGCCTACCTGGCGATCCTCAGCGAGGGAACTGAGCCGCTCTGAGCGTTCTGCTCCATCGCATCGGCCAGCCGCCGCCCCTGCAACCTGGAGAGTGAGGAAACAGAACCGATTGAAACGCCCCCTGTTGGATTCGAACCAACGACCGGCTGCTTAGAAGGCAGCTTGGCTATTCGCTGAGATTCGTTGCCCTGCAGCTGTTTTGGGTATTTGTTGCATTGTGTTTTGCGCCAAACCGTGCGCCAAGGCATCCGCTTAGGGGGTCAGCCCCTATCAGCGCCCATCGCCTCCGCTACGGCTGTCATCGCGTCGGCTAGCTGCTGGCCCTGGAGCAGTAGTTGCTGAAGGGAGCTGCTCCCATGATGGGCCGAGGCCGGCTGCGCTCACCATTTAGGGGCAGTAGGTCTTCACCCAGGAGAGAGCCTCGGCCTTGCTCATGCCCTTGTATTCGATCCTCGGGCCACTGGTGTAGCAGGGGCCCACTACCTCGGAGCCGTCATCCCAATAGGCCCCGAGATATACCTTGTTGCCGTCGTAGATCGCTTGGCACACCTCCACCCTGTTTCTCCCTTTATCGCGGGTGGTGCGGCAATGGCTGTCTTTCCAGTCATCTCCAGGCTCCCAGGCTTGAGCGGTTGTTGGCGCCAGGGCCAGGCCGATGCAGCCCGTGAGTGCAAGCAGGTGTCTGAACATGAGCTTCTTGATTCGCCTGAGCAAGTCTCTACCAGATCACGAGGCTCCGTGGCTGCGGCTTCATCTGTATCTCTGCTGCTGCGCTGGAGATCAGCAAGGCGCGCAGCTATTGCGGCGGAGTTGTGCATTGCAGTGTCGCGGGGCGCTACTGCTGCGCTCACCCGTCGACTTGCTGAGTATATACCAATCGGGCCCCACTAGCATGTAGTAACTGCAATCAAAGGGTGACCAAACCTGTCAGGCCTGTATCGGTGCTGGGTGATGCTTTGCTCCGGCAACTGCAAATAGAGGTGCAGCAGCATCGACACCAGGACGATGATTGTATGCCGGCCCCAGATCCGCTGGATTCACCGCAATCCCGCCGCGCCATGGAGGTGTCGGCATGAACGACCTCGACACGGCAATCAGCAAGGCACATAGCGCCGCTGAGGCAACAGAGCAGCAGGCAAGGCACCTAGAGGCCCGCATCGTTAAGGCCGGTGGCACTCCCCCGTTGCGGCAGTACGGCAGCGCCGTTAGTGCTGATGCAATCCGCAAAAACCTAACGCTGGTATCTGTATTGAACCGGCATGACCCAGAGCTGGCCAGTTATTTAGGCGTTCAAACCGGAAACTATCGCCGGGCTGCTGAAGAACGCGAGGCCCGCATCCTGCGTGGCAAGGCGCTGGAGATGGAAACCGCCCGCCTGCGAGAGGTAAATGCTGCCAGCACCCGCTACAGAGAGCAGCAAAACCTCGCAGGCCGGAACCCGATGACCGGTCGCCGGTGGGGGATCTGATGCTGAGCAGACCGCACCCAGCCGCAGGATGGTTGCACCTCGCGCCTGCTGATTGGCGGGCAACACTGCAAAAACAAATCGAAGAACGTGATCGACTAAATGATCCAAACCACTCCGGCCCGGCACCAGCTTTTCTGGTGTGGGTGCGTGAGGTGCAGATGCCCGCGTTGGCGCAACGTGCGCAATATCGACAGCAGTTCGCTGATCGTGGCCAGGAGCTGCTGCTGAAACTTGCAGGGCTACAGCATCAAGTCGATGGCGGCCGCCTGGATCTGGAGCCTGCTGCTGGTATTTGCCGCCGCGAGATCCAATGGATCAGCGACCTGGTGGAGGTGCCCCATGGGAGCTAGCCGTACCTGGACACCAGACCTCCCCGCATCGTGGCAATCCTTTTGGTTGGAACGTATCTATCCGCTGAAGACACCAGCGGCGGAAGGATCAATCCTTGACCCGTTGCCTGCTGCTGGAGCCGAGGCGCAACGTATCCGGGCCTATGGCTGGGTCTGGGGCTGGTGGGGCCTGACCGAGGCGCAACGAAATCATTTTCGTGAGCTTGGTTGATGACAGCCGCTGCCGCTGCTGACCGCCTGGACGCTGCTGTACGGCTGCTGCTGGAGGGCAACAGTCCCCATATGGTTGTTGCCGATATTGCCGCCCGGTACGGCTGCTGTAAGCGCACAGGCCGCAACGTGGTTGCCAAGGCCTACCAGCAGATCCAAAAGGATGTTGCTGATGTTGGTTTGGATCGCAAGGCATTAACAGCCCAGACCGTGCATTGCCTACAGGCAGGGATGGCACAGGCGTTAGCAACCAATCAGATCGGCTCCGTTATCGGCACTGCCAGGGAGCTGCGGGAGCTGCTGGGACTGGGGCCACAACGATGAGCACCGCCGCCGAGATCAATGAGGCGTTCAGCAAGGTTGATGAGTTTCTTCTGGCTGCCGGTGAGGTAGCCCCCTGGGTGGAGCTGCTGCTGGCTAGGGCACAGCAGCAAGGAGTAACTGAAACCAGGATCACCAACCACCTAGGGCTAAATGCCACGGTTGTGAGATGGCTGCGGGCAGTGGCGCCCGATGCCACTACCGACCGCATTGACCTGGACGAGGCGGACGTGGGGGAGCTGGTGCTGAGGTGGGCGCGGAGATAAGAATTTGTATAAGCCAAGGGCCACAACTGCTGGCAGCTGGCTATGTCAATATCCGCAGAATGACTTGACTTTTTGTGGTTATTTTGGTAAAATATGTAAGCAGGCAAAGAAAGTTTGCAAAAAACACGGTATGGAAAATTATGTTTTACTTTATAATCACTGTTAGGGCGCTGTTAATTGCATACGATATATGGGAGGTAATTGAAAAACGAAGTAATAGGTAAATCGGTGGGGAGGAGATACATAAAGCACTCCCCGTGCTCCTGGGTGCTCAGGTGCTGCGCAGGGTTTGACGCATTCAGGGCTGCAGGCTTGCTTGCCGGCTAAGTGATAGCAATAGGTCTGGGCTGATTGACCTGCTGCTGAGCCGGCAGAGGGTTTGGGCGAGGGTAGGCCGGTAGGTTGGACCGCCTACCCGGTGATCCACTGCGCTGCAATGGATTTGCCTGAAGGTAGGTTGGTAGGCCGGTAGGCGGTGATAAACAAAAAAGGATCGGGTCAGAAAGAAAAGAGAGAAAACAACCTACCGACCTACTTACTGCTTAGATCCCTGATCTGGCCTAGGTTCTGAAGGTAGGTTGTGACGCCTACCTTCGGCCTACCGGCCTACCGACCTACCGCTACGGCAGCGCCTTGGTGGCTCGGTAGGTAGTGGCGCTGCGCTTCCCCACCTCCACCTCCCCGTAGCCCGCGCGGGCCAGCGCATGCATCGCTGCGGCTGCAGTGGCGAGGTCCGTGCTGTCCCTTTGCGCTCTGCTCAGTCGGTTCTGGATTTGTTTCCACCCAACTGGTTCCCCTGTGGCCTCGGCAATTCGGTGGATGGTGCGCATCAGCTGGGTGCCACCACCGGCTGCCACCTCTGCATGGAGCCCCAGCGCCCAGGCATCAAGGTGATCCACAAGCGCTGTGGCCCGTTCGATGCAGCCGGCGGAGATGCAACCCTCCTTGGCTGCCTCTCCTGCAGCGAGGTGGAGGAGATGCAGCACTCCTGCTACCCGGAGCACCTTGCCGGCGGACTTGCCGTAGAGGGCTGATTGCGCGCCGATGGTCGCCTCCTGTGCTGCCCGTTGCCGCTGGTACTCGTACCCCACAAACAAATCTGTGGCTTCGTGATCCAGCCGGTAGGTGGCGGGTGTCAGCTTGTAGATGGTGCGGCAGACCTTGGCCAGGGTGCCTGCTGCAGCCTCCACGTTTGCTTCCTCTGCGGGGGTAGTAGCCCTTGGCAGTGCAATGGCTCGCGGCGGTAGCGGAACAAATAGGAATCGTGCCCAAAGTCCTGATGCATCGCCCTTGGCTACCAGCTCGCGCAGCACCTCCGGCTGGGTGCTGCCGTAGATCGACACTTGGGAGCGGGTGTAGATCCGATCGCCTGCGATTCGCAGGCTGGTAAGCCCTCCACCGTCAAACAGCTCTAGTAGCTGCTGCTCATCGCCGCCTCTGCCTCCCTTGTATTGGTTGAGGCTGGCGAACAGGCCTGCCAGCTCATCGCGGTAAATGAGCAGCCCCGAGCCTGCATCCTCTTGCGCCTGCAGCAGAGCTGCTAGTGCTTCCCCGGTGTATTCGCTCACCCTGAGGCGCCTTGGGAATGGAGGTGAGGGCTGTCCCTCGCTTTTCTTCATGCCTTGGCAGGCCTTTGCCCAAGCTTCCTGCTCCCGCTTGTTGGCCATGGCCATCTCACTCACTAGCTCATTGGTTGGAGACACCACTGCCAGGCGGCCAAGAGGGCTTTTCTTGGCGCCGCTTTTCGCCACGGTGCAAGCAAAAAGGTTCACCGGGACGCAGAAGCTCGCTACCGCGCAGCCATCCACTTGGGTGCCGAGTTTTACCAGTCCTGCCACGGCGGCAAGGAAAGGCAATGCAGCAGAGGGGCCATCTGTTGGCAGGTATTTGCATCGCGTCTCAAGTGCTGAGGCGATGCTTGGGGGCAGGAGATAGCCAAGGGTGAGCACTTGGCCGAGATCCCGGCGATCCGACTCTGCAGCGAGGTTGGCTGCTTCGGAGGCAATGGCGTATTTGGCCTGATGCTCACCTTTTACGGCATCAGCGATCCGCTGAATTGCATTGACTTGGATCTCGCTGGTGGCTGCCAGCTTTGTCACCAGAGCCTGCAACTCAACGCTGCCAATCCCCTCGGTGATTGCATCTCGTAGCCCTTGGGTTGCCTCCTCAATGGTGATTAGCTCAGCCATTGCCGCACCCCCTAGGTCGGTGAGCCTTGAAGCTGAGAACATCGCCCTCAGCGATCGGGGTGCGCTTCACCAGCGCCCAGCCATCCACTACCTGCCCGATGCGCAGTGGCCCGTGGGCTGCCTCAGCGCTGAAGGTGGAGCCGGGCATGCAGAGAATCAGGCCCTGCCGGGTTTGCTCACACCACAGCGACCCATGCCGCCCGCAGATCGGGCAGGGGTCAAGTCGCTGGGTGCCATGGCGCCGAGAGCTTGGTTTGCTGCCGCTGGAGAGCCTCTGGCGGCAATCTGCAGCAACCTGCAGCGCATGAGCCCACCATCGTTCTGGGGGTGCTGCAAGCGCCTCTGGACCCATACCAGCTGGCCAGTAGTAGGTGCCGTTGCTGCTGGGATGCTCACCCAGCACGATCACCTGGCGGCCACCATCGAAGAACACCTCCAGCGCCTCGCCCTTGGCGGTGATGGTCTTGGCGGCGGTGATGGTCTTGCCTTGAAACTCAGCTCCACCTGGCAACTCGGTGAGCTGCTTCAGCGTGGGCCGGAACAACACCTTCAGCCTGGCGGGGTCGGTGTTGCGATGCACCTGCCAAGTGCTCACCTCGGTGGGGTCCAGCCCCAAGGCGAGGGAGGTTGCCCCGTCAAAGTCAAAGGCCAGCAACGGGCCGGTGAGCATGCCCGTGCGGGCACCTACCGAGCGGATGCCGTAGCGCCCCTGCAGCTGCTCCACGGTGAAGCCACCATGGTGCTGCCAACCCTCAAGCATGGGGCCCTTTTGCTCGGTGCCCCACCCGATCGGCAGCAGAGCAAGATCCGCCTCAAAAGGCTGCAGCCGGTGAAGGTCTTGACGCCATTGCGCACGATCTGGCGCATAACTAGCTGCTGGGGCATCCTGTAGCCCAGTTGGTGCAGTTGATTTGCCGTGATTGTCCAGCTGCAGCCGCTGCAGGAGGTCAGGTAACCTTGGAGCATCTCCATGCCCTCGGCTCCCGCGAATTGTGGGAGCCATTTTTATGCTCCCACCGCTTGCTTGAGCACTGCTTCACCGCGCTGCCGAATCACGCCCCGGTGATGAAAAGCAGCCCTGATCCTCTCCACATTCCAGAGGATTGAGGCGCTGTGGCTTGAGCCGAGGATGTAATCCTCACCACCCACTAGGAAGCCGCCGTGGGAGTCTCGGCAGCGCTTGAGGTGGTTCTGGCTGCAGCCCAGAGCCTCGGCTGCCGTAGGGGTGCGGAGCCATTGGTGATTGGCCATTGGATTGGCTGTTGGTTACAGCGCAACGTATGGGCCTTAGTTGATACTTAAGCCGCCCTAATCAGCCCTGGTCAACCCTGCTGCTCTTGGTATTGGCTGCAAATACTGTGATCTTGATTTTTCGCTAATAACGCCTCTTTATGGCATCGCAAAAAGCCATAAGCGAAGGTGAGGGTCCTCGTGGCTCATGCCCCAACTGGGTGCACCCCTTGATTGAATCGTTCCACCGCTGCCTCCAGTGATGCCTCATCAGTCCAGCTGCCGTAGTGCTTTAGGTGTGTTGCAACGTTGTGGCCCATCAGCGCTGCTGTGATTCGTGGATGCATCGCATTGGCGCTGCAGCAGTGGGCCCGCCACGCATAACCGTGCCGCAATGAGTACGGGGTAAGGCCAGGGGTGCGGGCTACCAGTGACTGCCAGGGCCGGTAGCGCTCCAGCTTTTGCGCAAACTCAGCTCCTACATCTTGGAAGCGGCCCTTCTCCTCCACCATGGCGATTTGATTGCGCAGCGACTTGGGCAACTTCATCAGTCCGCTGGCATAGAGCTGCAGCAGGCGCTCGCCCTCACCCTCGCGGCCTGCCACGTCGATCGGCTTCACCAGCCGGTGAGGTTTGGCCTTGGCGCCCATGGAGCTGCTGTTGCGCTTGACGTGTCCCACATAGCCCCGCCCTTCCTTCACGGTGAGCACCGCCAACTCAGCAGGCCGCAGCCCGTAAAGCCCCACCAGCCCCACCGCCAGCCGGAGCTCATGCTCACCATCAGCCTCCAGCTGATCCAGCAGGGCTGCCAGATCCTCTGGCTTGATTGGTGGGGTGAGCTTTTCGGCGGCGGTGGTTTCTGCTGAACCGATCAGCTCATTGATCTTGGCTTTGCTGGGTGGATAGAACCGCGTTGGTGCGCCGCACTCATCCACCGCATAGGTAAGGAAGCGGGCCACGTCTTGGAGGTTGCGCTTGCGGCCTACACCACCCGAAGGGCACCCCTCAAAGAACTTCTCCGCATAGCGCCGCATCAGGGTGTTGCCATCGCGGGGGCATGGCCTGCTTTTAAGTGCCTCCAGCGCGCGGGTCACCCTGGTTTTGATGTCCCCCAGCGTTGAGCTGCGGAGGCCCTCTTGAGATTTAAGGAAGCGGGCCGCGACCTCGGGCCACCCAGCAAAATCATCTCCTGACTGCTGCGGGCCACAAAGCAGCTTGGTGTTGAGCTTGTTGGCGTCCTGCAGGCTCAGCTTGCGCTCCTCCATCAGGGTGCGCAGCTGGCCCACCGTGGCGAGGATCGCTGTTGCATTGGTGGCCTTCCACTCCACAGGAGTCACCACGCTGCTGCGGGTGCGGTTCTCCCAGATGCGAGTGAGCTGGCATCGCCCTATGGGGTTGCGCTTAGTAGCGCCGATCTCCCGGACGCTCCAGCCCTTGCCGTGCTCCTGCTGGATGCTCAGCCGGAGCGTCTCAAACCACTGCTGACGAGGTGCCATGCGCCAAACGTGCGCCAAATGCGCCAAATGGGCCTCAGAACGACCGTGTGCCGGTGGTTTTGAGTGCCCGTATTCTGCGCCAAACCGTGCGCCAAGTGGCCCTACCTGGGTGCATCACGGTGCATCTGACCCACTGCCTGGGATGCGCAAGTCAATAAAAAACCCAGGCCAAGCCTGGGTTTTGCAGACGCCCCCTGTTGGATTCGAACCAACGACCGGCTGCTTAGAAGGCAGCTGCTCTATCCGGCTGAGCTAAGGGAGCAGCCTTTGCCATGATCGCTCAGGAGATGGGGGCTTCACAACTGCGGCCCTGGCGCCAGAGTGGTGGCAGTGATCCTTTTTGAAATGCGTTTCGCCCTGCTGCTCTCTGCTGCTGGCTTGCTGGCCCTTGCGGCGCCCTTGGGCGCCCAGGCTGTGAGCTTGGATGAGGCCTGCGGCAAATTTGCCGGCAAGCTCAGTGCCGCCCAGGCTGCGGGTGATACCCAAAAAGCCCAGACGATCTATCAGGAGGGCTCAGCGCGCATCGCTTCGAGGTTCAACGGTGCCACCTGCCCGAACGTCAAACCCCAAACCCCCTAAACCCGCTGGCTCTTTCGGCCTACACTGGTCTGCTGCGCAACGCTCGCCCCATGGCTGCCACCCGGCTCACTGACAGCCAGAAGATCGAGATCGTGGCTCGCTATCGCGCAGGGGAAGTCAGCGCCGAGCTGGCTGAGGCCTATGGCTGCAGCACCAACACCGTGAGCCGCGTGGTGAAGGCTGGGCTGGAGCCAGCCGAATACGAGCAGCTCAAACAGCAACGCAACCGGCCGCTCAAGCTTTCTCCAGAACAAGCTTCTCCAGAAGGAGACATTCCAGAACCAGTTGCATCAGAGCCTGAACCTCCAGAGCCCGCCGGCGGCGACGAAGAGCATGCGTTGCTGGCGATCGACGATGCCGATGATTTTGGCGATGACGCCAATGATCTCGACTTCGCCGACGACGATCTAGTCGACCAGTTTGTGGCCGTGCCGCTGTTGCTGGTGGATCACGTTGGCGAGCCGGCCCAATGCCAGCCGCTCGCAGATGCGCCCCTTCCAGCCAGCGTCTACATGCTGGTGGATAAAACAGTGGAGCTCCAAGCCAAGCCGCTCAAGGACTTCCCCGAGCTTGGCCCGCTACCCGATGGTGAAGAGGAGCGGCAGGCCCTTATGGTGTTTGCCAACCCCCGTCAGGCCAAACGCCACTGCGGCCGCACCCAGCGAGTGATCAAGGTGCCAGACACTCGCATCCTGGAGCGCACGGCGCCCTACCTGATTGCCCAGGGCATCAGCCGGGTGGTTATGGAGGGCAGCCTCTACTCCTTGCCCGGCAGTTAATCACCGGGCCCTTAATCCCCAGGCAGTTGCTCGTTGCGGGGGACGAGCAGGGCGGCGCTGCAGCCGCCACTGAGTACCCCAATCACTAGCGCGATGCCCACCAGAAAACCGGCTGGTAGGGGGGTGCTGCGGGCAAAGCCCAGGTTGAGGCTGGGGCGCTGGTCGAGGTTTTGAGCACCCAGGCAGAGGATCGCTAGCAGCAAGCCACCGCCCAGCAGGCTGGATGCAAGCAGGCGCAGGCGCACGACCATCAGTTGACCAGGTAATCGCTGTGGCGGCAGTCTGCCCGGTCAGGTCTCGGGCTGCAGCTGCTCCTGGTGCAGCAGGGCGTAGAGCTCCCGCTTGCTGTGGCCGGTGCGCTCGGCCAGCAGCTTGGCGGCGGCGTTGCTGCTGTGGCCGGCCCGCTGCAGCTCCTGCAGCTCGGCGCTGAGGGCAGCGCTATCCCAGGCCAGGGGCTCTGGCGGCAGGGCGCCTGCCAACACCAGGGTGCATTCCCCCTGGGGCGGCGTGCGGCGGAAGTGCTCGATGGCTGCGCTCACGCTGGGACCCACCTGCTCTTCGTGCTTTTTGGTGAGTTCGCGGGCGACGCGCAGGGGCCGATCACCCAGCACCGCCAGTAGATCATCGAGCAAATCGAGCAGCCGGTGCGGGGCTTCAAACAGCACCATGGTGCGCTGCTCAGTTTGCAGTTCCTGCAGTCGCTGACGGCGCTGGTTGGTCTTGGGCGGCAGGAAGCCCTCAAAGCAGAAGCGGCCGCACGGCAGGCCACTGCTCACCAGGGCGGTGGTGACGGCGCTGGGGCCGGGGATGCAAATCACGTTGTGCCCAGCTGTGCGGGCGGCCGCCACCAGCACCTCGCCGGGATCGGAGATGCCCGGCAGCCCGGCGTCACTGATCACGGCCAGGGCTTCGCCTGCGGCGAGGGCCGCGAGCAGTTCGGGGATGCGGGCGGTTTGGTTGTGGGCGTGGAAGCTCACCAGCCGCGGCCCCTGCTCTTTTTGACGCAGGCCGAGCTGATGCAGCAGCAGGCCGCTGCGGCGAGTGTCTTCGCAGGCGATCCGCTGCACGCCGGCGAGCACCTGGCGGGCGCGGGGCGAGAGGTCGGCCAGGTTGCCGATGGGGGTGCCCACCAGGTAGAGCACGCCGGGGGCGGGTTCGGGGGCTTGCACGGCTTGGGGTGGGCTCCTGCAAAATGCTGAACCCTGCCAACCCATGATGCCGGCTGCCCTCCCCTTGCCCTCTGGCATTGCGCTCGAAGCCTTGCTGGTGGAGCTGCGGCGGCTGAGCTGGGGCGCGGCCGACATCCTGCTGGCCTATGGCCGCGGCGAGCAGCCCCCCTATGGCTTCCCGCCGGCGTTGAGCGTGGATGAGGGCGGCGAGGGCCCGGTGAGTGCAGCGGATCTGGCGGTGAACCAGTGGCTGCTGGAGGGCCTGGCCGCAGCCTTCCCCACGGCGGAGTGGACCGTGCTGAGTGAGGAAACCGCCAAGGAGCAGCTCACTGAAGGCGAGCCCTTGGCGGCGGAGTGGCTGTGGATCCTCGACCCCCTCGATGGCACCAAAGACTTCCTGCAGGGCACGGGCGAATATGCGGTGCATCTGGCCCTGGTGCACGGCGGCGAACCGGTGTTGGGGGTGGTGCTGCTGCCGGTGCTGGAGGAGCTGTGGCTGGGCGTGATGCCAGGGTTGGCGGGCTCGGCCGGAGAGGCCTGGTGCGAAAGCCGAGCGGGCGAGCGCAGCCCGGTGCGGCTTAGTGGCCGGCGAGCTCTCGGCGAGCTGGTGCTGGTGGCCAGCCGCAACCACCGCGACCAGCGGCTCGAGCAGCTGCTGGCGGCCCTGGCCCTGGGCGACACCAAGGCAATCGGCAGCGTCGGCGGCAAGGTGGCCACGATTCTGCGCGGCGAAACGGATCTCTACATCTCCCTTTCGGGCAAGAGCGCCCCGAAGGATTGGGATATGGCAGCTCCTGAGGCGGTGTTACGCGCCGCCGGTGGCGCCTTCAGCCATGCCGACGGCCGCGCCTTGACCTACAACAGCGGTGACGTACGCCAAGCCGGCTGTTTAATCGCCAGTCACGGCCCAGCCCACGCCGAGCTGTGCGAAAAGGGGGCGGCGGCGCTGGCGGTGATTGATCCCGGTTTTGTTGTTTGAGGGCTAGAGGTTGGTGGCTGGAGGGGAGAGGTCGCTTTTTTGTGGTGGACTTAGCTAGGACTTAGCCCGGCTCTAAAAATGTTGTTGGCCCCTCCCCGGTCTTCAGTTTCTAGTTGGCGTTAGCTCAGCGATGAGCTGGCTGCAACCCTGCCCTTCCTAACTTGACTTTGCCTCGTTGATCCGCTGCCGATGCGTTTGCCCTGGCTGCGTGCCCGACTGCGTCTGGTCGTTCTGGCTGGTTGGGATCTGGTGATGCTGCTGCTGGCCTATGCCGGCATCTATCAGCTACGGATCGGTGGCTGGTGGGGCGAGAGCAGTGAGGCCTGGGGTTTCGCCCTGGCTTGGCTGGTGTTTTCCTATCTGCTGGGGCGCTACTCGCGCGAGAGCCCCCAGCGCAGCGTGGCCCTGCGCCGGCTGGGGCTGGCCCTGGCGGCGGCGGCCCTGCTGCTGCTGGCGGTGCAGCTGAACAGCTGGCTGGCGCGGGTGCTGATGGAGGCCACTCGCTTCCGCGGCTTCCTGCTTCCCTGGCTGGGGTTGGTGGTGCTGGGTTCCCTGCTTGGGCAGACGCTGCTGCGCCGCCGTTCGGTCGTTGGGCTGCCCTGGCTGCTGGTGGCCAGCCCCGCTGAGCAGCAGGTGCTGGAGCGGGAGCTGGCGGCGGCTGGGCGCGAGCTGGCGGGGGTGGCGATCAGCACAGCCGCTTTGGGGACGCAGCGGCCTAGCGAGCTGGGGGTGCTGCTGGCGGCACGGAAGCGGGGCCTGAGCTGCTGCGCTCTAGATAGCTGGTGCGAACGCCAGTTGCAGCGGCTGCCGCCGGAACTGTTCGACCCCGATGCCCTGCTGGTGGGTGAAGGCTTCCAGCTGCAGCCGGGCTGCTTCATCTGGCGCCTGAAGCGCTTTGGCGATGTGCTGGGGGCAGCGCTGCTGCTGTTGGCCACCGCACCGCTGCTGCTGCTGGCAATGCTGCTGATCAAGCTGGAGGACGGCGGCCCCCTGCTCTACCGCCAACACCGCAGTGGCCAATACGGCTCATTGATTTGGCTCACCAAACTGCGCACAATGGCGGTGGACGCTGAAGCCAGCGGTATTCGCTGGGCAACGCCCGGCGATCCGCGCATCACGCGCGTGGGCCACTGGCTGCGCCGCTGGCGCATCGACGAACTCCCCCAGCTGGTGAGCGTGCTCAGCGGTGAAATGAGCCTGATCGGCCCCCGACCCGAGCGTCCGGAGCTCGAACAACAACTTGAGGCCCAGATTCCCCAATACCGCCTGCGCCACTGGCTCCGCCCGGGCCTGAGCGGCTGGGCCCAGGTGTGCTTCCCCTACGGCGCCTCCGTGGCAGACAGCCGCGCCAAACTCAGCTATGACCTCTATTACCTGCGCAATGCTGGGCCGTTGCTGGATCTGCTGATTGCGGGGATGACGCTGCAGTTGATTGTGGGTGGGCGAGGCGCGCTGGCGTGCCGCTCGGGCCACGGCGGCTGAACTGCCACAGGGTGCCGCTGGAGCGGGCCAAGGAGGGCAAAACCGCTACCAGCGGCGATACCAACAGCGCAGTGATCAGTATCAGGGGATGTGGTTTTGGAAGACTCGCATTGCGAAAGTAGTGAAGCCTGTCTGAGGCCACGGCGAACAGATTGCAGCCGAGGATGAACAGCAGCGTGACGCCATAGTTTGCTGGCGCCGAGAGAATTACTCCGGCATAGATCAGAGTGATCAGCAAGTGCATGGCAGTTCCTGCGACCATCAGTGGTTCTCCCCTAGCCTGAAGACCCCGCGCTTGGCCATAGTTGAAATACTGACGAGCCAGTTCCTGAACGGTGGATCGGGGCTGGTAGTAGAGAGGAAGCTGGGGATAGATGAGGATTGGCTTGCCGGTGTGGGCGATCAGGCGTCTGTTGAAATTCTGGTCTTCGTTTGGTGTGGTGCTGGAGTCAAATCCACCGATCTGGATTGCTAGGGAGACTCTGGAGAACCAGTGCCATTCGCGGGACAATGGCCCTGTAATCGCTGACCAGGACTGAGGTAATGGGTGGCAAGCAGCTCGGCTTCTCTGATTACGAGCTCACCACCGCCAAAAAG
>NZ_JAGQBD010000033.1:0-16982 GCF_024345455.1 Cyanobium sp. T1G-Tous | reverse complement strand
GCACGAGCGCAATGCTCACAACTTCCCGCTTGACCTGGCTGCTGCTACTGCCACCCCCGTGGCACTGACCGCACCTGCAATCGGTTGATAGTCAACAGCCCAGCTACGGCTGGGAAATCACGGAATCTCAAAAGCTCCCTCTCACCAGGGGGCTTTTTTATTGGCTGGGTGCCCTACCTCGATCTATCACCAGCCACGATGGGACAAGCTCTTACTCTCGCCGTGCTTTTGAATCCCTTCTGCTTGTTCACTACAGCCCAGGTATTGGCTCTTAAAGGCACCGTGCTGTTGCTGCTCACCCTGCTGATCAAGGCCAGAATTCAAATAGTGGCTGGTTCGGCGCTCGGGATCTTCCTGCTGCTGCTCCAGACCCTGGTGTTTCTGGCAGTCGGCGGGGGGCTACTCCTGGCGGGCGGTGGCGCTGCGTTTGTCGCCACACAGCGACGTCGGTCCGCACAAGCCTGATCGCCATCCATAGCGGTTTAAGTCTCCCCGGCGACGGAGCCGGTGATGCAGCAGTTGCTCGCGGCTGAGGATGGCGTGGTGCGCACAGCCACGGCGGCCCTGGCCCAACTGAACGCGCCGGTAGGGTGACGCCATTAATGGTGTGTTTACGGGCTGGAGCCAACTCACGGTGATCAACACCGCCAAGGCGCTCACGATCGTGCTGCTGCTGGCGCTGGCGACCGTGATCGGGGTGCAGGACATGCGCCAGGTGCTCTACCTCAGCCTGCACATCAGCTACTGCCTCTGGTGGCTGCTGGAGCAGTGGCTGTTTCCCGAGCGAGCCCGCCAACTGTTCAACGAGCGCGTAGGGGTGGTGAGCTTTGGCTTCGCCCTGCTTTTCATAGGCGTGCTCTACAGCCTGCCGGGGCTGCTGGCCTTTCTCAATCCCGTGCCTATATCCCAGGCCGCCGTGGCCCTGGCACTGGTGCTATTCAGCTTCGGCAGCCTGATCAACGCCAGCGCCGATGCCCAGAAAACCACCGCCAAGGCGATGGGGGCTGGCCTGGTGAGCGATGGCATCTGGCGGCGCGTGCGCCATGTGAACTACCTGGGCGATCTGCTGCGCTACCTGAGCTTCGCGGTGGTGGCTGGCAACATCTGGGCCTACCTGGTGCCGGCTCTGGTGCTGCTGATCTACCTGCAGCGCATCGGCCAGAAGGAAAAGCAGATGGCAGCGAAATACCCGGAATTCAGCGTCTGGCAGCAGCGCAGCTCCCGGCTGCTGCCAGGCATCTGGTGAGCTCAGGGACCAGCAGACCCCGGCTCTCAGCCGACCTGCCCTGCGTGCCCGTAATGCCCTTGTGCTGTGGGCGCAGCAGAGTTTCAGGACTCGTCTAGCAGGCTCAGCGCTTCCATCACCTGAAGGCGAATGCCGCCCAGCCGGGTCCAGGCCCGTACCGCATCTTTTCTGCTCTGGTAGGGGCGCCAGTAGTCCTCAGCGATACGGCGCTGGAAATGGGCTGCCACACGCAGGGCAACGGCGACATCGCTTCGCATTGCCAATCGCAACGTTGTACTCCCGATCACCACATCAGCAGGCATGGCGTTGGGGAGTAATCAGGAACTGGCCAGGCTCATTCTCTGCCCTTCCCAGCCCCTCTCGGGCCAGGATCGGGAAGCAGCCTCTGGTCCATTCAACAGAATCTGCATCGCCACCGCAGTGATCAATAGACCCATCAGGCGCTGCAACACCTGCCGGATCAACCGCCAAGGCACTTCCAGGCAGTTGATCACCGCTACACGACTGACACGCCTCAGTAGGGAAGCGCTTACGGCGTCGACTTGGCCCACAAAATTGAGCCATCCCACCGCCAGGGTGGACAGGCTTATGTCGATGGCGGGGTGATGCCCAGAGCTTGGGCGCCAAAGTGCCGCGTCATGTCGGTCTGCAGATGCCAAGCCGTCAGCAACGTTTTGGCGATGCGCCTGAGCTCGTCCACGTCGTTGCAGGCATCGATGGCTCTTGCCTGGGTCTCAACAACGAACTGGCGACTGAGGTCACAATCCAGCATGGCCTTGATGCAATGTTGCGAAACGTTAAGCAGTGGTAACGCCAGGCGCGGCCGGTTTCCCGCATGATTCCAATTCCTGTGTCGCAGGCTTCACCCATGCCACCGGGCTACCAGAGGGCAGCAGCCGCCTGAGCTGGCGCGCCTATTGGCAACGTGGACGCCGGCAGATCAGAAAACAAATCCTGCGACTTGAGGATGGCAGACAAATTGAGTTGAGTCTCCAAAAGGCAGGCATGCCCACTATCCGGAAGCTGAACGATTGTGGTGTCTGGAAGAAAGCGTGCCAATCGCTTCGCTTCGCGTTGAGAAGGCAGGAGTCGATCCGCTTCTGAGGCCAGGATTAAAACAGGCTGACGTACGCGATCCAGGGGCAGATCCTCCAGGCGGAACTGACTAAGCAATGCCAATCTCCAGGCAGCGCTTTGAGGCCTCACAGCCTGCATGGCGGCCAGCAGCTGATGCCGCCTGGGCCTGCTGACCCGATGGGATGCAATCAGCAGATTGCACAGACTGAAGGTGGAGAGCTGGTAAATCGGTTCCGGCAGCAGCTGAGTCAAAGAGCTGCAGGCACCGATCCAGGGTTGACGCTGAGCTGAGGAGGCGGGATTGATCAGAATCAGTTGGTCACACAGCTTCGGAAAGCGTGTGATCAATCTCAACGCCAAACAACCACCAAATGATTCACCACAAACTGTGGTCTTTCGCCCAGGATGCCGTTGCTGCTCCATCTGGATCAGTGCGGCGACATGCTCGGTCAATTCTTCCCATCCTCTGAGGTCGTCTGGAGGAATAGACAAGCAGCGAATGTCAAAGCCAGTGCTGAGTCCAGCAACCTGTGGTTGCAGCAGCGCACCACTGCCGTCCATGCCCGGCAAAAAGACAAACAGCGGTCGTGATGCCGTTACAGATGTACAAGTAATGAGCCGCAAAGACTTGGGGGTGATGATCATGATCAAGGAGTACTAATAAGCATCAGCGGGCCAACAATTCAGCGATCTGACTCCAACAGGCTTGGGTGAGCTCTCGAGCTGTAGTAGCTCCGCCGCTACCTCGATACCGAGATTTCCAACTCTCATCGATCAGCAGAGGATGGCCAAAGAGAACATCAACACGCCGATAGAGGATTGCAGAATGCCAGCCATCGCGTTGAAACAGTGCTTCTGATGGATCAAAGCGCCGAAACAAGGCAAGCGGAGCAAGCTTTCCCCGTTTTTCCTCCCTTGAAGCAATGGCAATCGGCAGGATCGCAAGGCCATCCACCGGCACCCTCAGGGCTAAATGGGCAAAACCCCTGTAGAACGGGCTGAGCTGCTGAGGGGCGTTGACCTTCACCATCGGGTCCGCACCCTCAGGAAACACGCCCACTACCTGATTGGCTTGCAGAAACCCGGCCGACTGCCGGAAGAACGATGCCTGCCTTCTCTGATCTGCCTCGAGCGGAAAGGCGCCCATCAAGGCAATTGCCTGCTGCAGTAGCGGCACTTGACTCATGTAATAGTGACAGGCGAATCGCACAGGGCGGCCAATCGCCTTCATCAGCACGGGAGCATCAAGCAGGCTGCGATGGTTGCTGACAATAAGAAGTTTATTTTTGGCAGGTATTCTCTCAAGATTGTGCAACGAAACTGATATTCCAGCGGCATCCAGCAGACTGCGAGACAGTTGCAAAGAGAGGGGCTGCTTCATGCTTGCTGTCTTGCCACTCACAGAGATGTGATCCGAGCTTTTATGCTGAATTCCCCTATTTCAAGGGCAATTCATATATCTATGCTGCAAATAGTCTTCAGTTGAAAAGGGCCGGTGCGAGCTTTAATTCTGGCGGTTAGCCGCACAATTGTGCCGCTTGGATTTAAGCGCTGATGGGCGGGCGATCCATTCGGAGCAACTGGAAACGCCCCTCCCCTCGACTTGTCGTCAGGCAGCCAGGGCCAGGGAGAATCGGCGCCTTGGTCCGAACGGCTCGGTCACCTCCTTCAGCACCTGGAGCTGCAGATGTGGCTGCGGTGCGACCCGGCAGCCCAGCTGGATCTGCCCTTGATCGAGCAGGCGGCCCAGCCGCTGCATGGCTGCCTGCTCGGTCCTGGCGAAGTGATCTTGCTGGCTCAGCAGCCAGTCGATCTCAGATTGGGTGATCACCCCGGAGCTCAGGCTCTCGAGGAACAGTTCGCCAGTGGTCATCGTTTTTGTAACGAACTAGTTACATACTGGCTGCCTGGCGGAGCATCCGTGAGGCCTGGCGCTCCGAGCCGCCGCCCGGAAGCTCCGCCATTACAGGGCTGGGCTGGATGTCCGCGGCGCTTCACGTTCCTTAATGAAGCTTGCCATGATTTTTGAAAACGACCTCCCACCCCGTGTCCACGTACACCCTGCTCGAACTGTTCGGCGGCTTCATGGCCGCCTGTGTCGCCCTTTGGTTCATCTCGATGAACAGGTTCGTCGCGATTGACTTTCCCGCCTCTAGGTCTGCACCTCTGGCTGGGCTAGTAGCAGCAGTGGCGCCTGCCGTCCGCGCCTACCTGCAGCGCCCAGGCTTGCTGGCTTCCGTCGGTCTGCTGCTGCTGCGCCTGAGCATCGGCGGACTGATGATTCACCACGGCCAAGAGAAGCTCGCCGATCCCCAGCAGTTCGCCAACACCTATGTGGCCTCGCTGCACCTGCCCTTCCCGCTGTTCTTCGCGTACGCCGCCGGCTTCTCGGAGCTGATTGGCAGCTGGCTGGTGATCCTTGGCCTGCTTACGCCCGTGGGTGCCCTGGCCCTCAGCGGCACGATGACGGTGGCGGCCTATCAGCACATCTCCACAGCCGGCTTCAACATCTATGTGCTGGAGCTGGTGGTCCTCTATCTAGGCGGCAGCCTCGCCCTACTGTTCAACGGCCCCGGTCGCTTCTCCTTTGATGCCGGCATCGTGCCGGCTGTGCTCGACGACCTCAGCGCGACCAATGACCTTGAGCCTGCTTTCTCCTCACTGGACGCTGGCGAGCTGCGCGCCATACCGGTAACCGTCAACTCCAACGCCCGCGGATGAGCGGGCGTGTTGCTTTGGCCTTCTTCCTCTGGACTGACCTCCCTCGATCAACAGGGACCGAATCGGTAGGGGGAAATTGATGCAAGCATCCTTGGCTTTTGCTGCCTCCCTGCCACGTTTGTTGGATCGGCACCCCAGCTACTGCCCTGACTCACGGCTATCGCCATGAACCCACCGCTGATCTTTGTGGTGGCCCCGGCACTACAGCTGCCTGACGCCACCACTTCTCATGAGGTTCTGCAGCAAGCGCAGGCCGCAGTGCCCTCCACTGGTTTCGCTCTGCGGATCTTCAACCGGGGCGCTGAGCATCCCGATCTGGAGCTGCTTCCACTCGATGGTCGTCTTACCGGAGAGCAACGCCGCAGCAGTGATGGCACTCAGTTGCTCTGCGCCGCCCTGGTGGTTCGGATCGAACCCCGGCACCACTGGCTTGGTGTGTACCAGGGCGATCCGGAGGACCCAACCTGCCTGCGGTGCCTCGATCGCGTGGCGCTCAGCGAGCTGAGCAACGCCACCTGCTGGTTTTACCCCACCCACGACGGCACCTTCCTTAGCTGGGAGCGTGGCCTGCACCTCACCTTGAAGCCGGGCTCGATCGTCGATTGTCCTGAGGAGCTGAGTTCTGCGCCCTACGACCGCAGCCTGATCTCCGTGCTCTGGAGCCTGCTGGGCTCCGACCCGATGGCGACCTGGGGACGGTTCAGGGTCGACAACCAGGCCGAGCACAGCCTTGTCGTGGAGGACTGTCTAACGGTCTTCCCAGCTCCGCCGTTAGCGGGCTGATGCTTCCGGGCCGCCCAGTGATGACGCCGCTCCACTTTTGTGGCTGTAATAACCAGTTTGGCCGCATTCGTGATGCCCAGAACTGAAAAAAGTGGAAGCAGATTCAGTTAGGAAGTACGCCACTGACAAACAGATCGATCAGCTCAGGCTGCTGTGTCGCCCTCACTTGCCTGAAATGGAATACCGACGGCGAACTTTCGGCTTTTGATCTTCAATTAGTCCTAGGCCGATTGGCGCGGGTAGATCAGCATTTCGCCGCTATCTGGGGGAACAATCTGGATCTCGAACCCTGTCCTTCGATCAGCTGAACGCCATTGTCAGGTGCGGATCAGCCCAAGCCGCATCGTCAGCAGAGGCAGGCTGGCCCACGCTGCAGTGATGGCTTTCGTGAGCCGGGCCTCCGTGGCCGTGAAGGATTGCACCGAGACCAGGCCGGACTGGTTGCGAGCCTTAAGGATTGCTTTAGGTTTTGGCCGTGCTGGAGCTGCCGGTGGTTCAATCCTTTTCGCTTCTCGCCGCCACCGGTCTGGCAGGGCTGGCCCTGGTGAGCCTCTGCATCGCCTTCCTCTTCTGAGCATCCTGTTTTTCTGAACCGCTGCGTGTCTGTGGCGGCGCGGTGCCGGCTGTGATCCGACATCCTTGGCCCTATTCCAGCTGACGTTGGTGCCCCTCGATCCCGCCACCCTCCAGCCCCTGCCGAGCACGCCAGCGCTGAGCGGAGTGCTCGAGACCCTTGCCTTCTTTCGCGATCCTGATTTCGCCCGCTCTCGCTTCGAGCGCTACGGCGATGTGTACGAAACCATCCTGCTGGGGCAACGGACCGTATTCATTCGCGGTGGCCAGGCGATCGGCGACCTGTTTGCCCAGGGCGATGCGGTTCAGGGCTGGTGGCCCGACAGTGTGCGAGAGCTGCTGGGGCCCCTGTCGTTGGCGAACCGCAACGGCGCCGACCACAAAGCCCGCCGCCGGGTGGTGGGCCAGCTGTTCGCCTCTGCTGCCCTCAAGCGCTATAGCCCGACGATCGTGGCGCTGGTCAACGAGCTCAGCCAGGAGCTGCTCGCTTCAGACGCGCCGGTGGCCCTGGTGCCAAAGCTGCGGCGTTTTGCCTTCAGCGTGATTGCGAGCACGGTGCTGGGGCTAGACCCCATCGATCGCGAGGCCCTGTTCGTAGATTTTGAAACCTGGTGCCAGGGTCTCTTCTCACTTCCCCTGGCGTTGCCCGGCAGCCCCTACGCCCGTGCCCGCCAAGCCCGCCAACGTCTGCTTAAGCGTCTAGGCGCTGTGCTCAAGAAGGCGCAGTCCGCCATGGCATCTGGAGCACCCATCGCCGCCGGCGGCCTTGATCTGCTAGCCGGTGGCCTCGATCAAGCCGGTCTCCCCCTGGGCGACGACGACGTGGCGGAGCAGCTTCTACTGCTGCTGTTTGCCGGCTACGAAACCACCGCCTCCGCCCTGAGCTGCTTGCTTCTGACCCTGCTGCAACACCCAGCCGAGCTGGACTGGCTAAGGGAGGAACTCGACGTCTTGCAGTGGCCGCCGGAGGAGGGGGAGGCTGGGAGCGCCACCGACGCCCTGCGGGCGCCGCGGCTCGATGCAGTCGTGAAGGAGGTGATGCGGCTGACCCCGCCGGTGGGTGGTTTCTTCCGCCGCACCCTGAAGCCCATTGCCCTAGCGGGTGTACTGGTGCCAGCCGATCGGGTGGTGCAGGTGAGCATCGCCGCCAGCCAGCGCCATGGGGCCGATACGGAGGATCTGGCAATCTTCTGGCCGCAGCGACATTTGGACGGTGACACCACGGTCACCTTGCTGCCTTACGGAGGTGGTGAGCGGGTGTGCCTGGGCAAGGCGCTTGCGGAGCTGGAAATCCGGCTGCTGGCGGTGGGGCTGCTCAAACAGGTGACCTTGGCGCTGGAGGCGGATCAGGACCTGACGCTCAGGGTCATCCCTAGCCCCTCGCCGGCAGATGGCCTGATAGTTCGCGCTCGTTCCACAGCCAGCTAAGCCTCCAACTTCATCAGCACGGGGGCCTCGGATGGGAACCGTGCTGCTTCTCAGGCCCCTCTGCCGATTTTCCGCAGCCACGTCGGCGAGGACTGCAGGCCAGGCACTGCTGCGGGTCTCCGCTGTTCAGGTCAAAACTTGAGGGGTTGGGCTCACGGGATTGAGGCAAAGTGGCCAGCGGTTAACAATTCTTTGCACTAGGTTTACGGAAAGAGATTTCCACCCTTTGAACGACCTCCTGGCTGCTGTCTACCTGATCTTCTTTGCGCTCATCGCAGGTGGAGCTTTTGCCTTGATGAGTCAGAACCTACGTGGCTCCGCTTCTCTTGCATCCCAAAGAAGTGGCGCCAAGCCAAGGCGCCATCCCGAGGCTCCCGAGCCCGGTGACGAGGTCCTCTACGTCGACTTCAGCCGGGAGCGGCTGGAGGAGCTCTATCAACAGGCGTCGTAAGCCATCAGCTCACCACACGACTTCTGCTGCAGAACCGGCGCTACTGCGGCAGGGCTAGAGGAAATCAACTGGCAGCACCTCGCTGTGCAGCTGGTGATTGTGCATTACTTTCACTGGCGCACGGCTCAGGTGATCCGGGGTGAGTATCAGTGGAGCTGGCTCAATTGCAGCTCCTGGAGGGTCAGGACTTAGCCCTGGTCAGAGCTGAGGAACTGCTGGCAAGCTCGATCTGGAGCACCAAGCTCGGCAGCCATCGCCCCTCGCCGATGGATTACGGGAGGTCATTCAGCACGTACTCACCCAGCAGACTTGAGATACAAAAATGCCCTGAGCCATAGCCCCGGGCATTTGCTTGCTCAGCCGTGTTGCCTACCCGAGAGGGTCAAGCGGAGCTTTTGGAAAAGCTCAGAAACAGAATGGAAGGAACTGGATGCGGCAGGCGGCCTAGCCAGCTGCATTGCTGCTCAGCAGCAGATCGCCGCTGAGCCCCCCTGGCGCGGTCAGCACGTTTCTTCTTCAGATGCCTGCACTGACTTGAGCCGGCCTGCCGCCGCAGTTCTGCCAGGTGCTGAGCAGTCCGTTGAGCTCGGCATGGAGGGATTTCAAATCGGCAATCCGCTGCTCGATCTCGCCGGCCTTGCCTCGGATCGTGGCCTGCAGGTTGTCGCAGGTGCACATCCCCGATCGGCGGGCCTCCAGTACGGCTTTGATTGTGGGCAGCGGGAGCTCAAGCCCCCGCAGGGTGCGGATTAGTGCCAGTTCTCCGTACACCGACGCATCAAAGAGCCGGTAGTGGCCCTCACTGCGGCCTGATGGTTGCAGCAGTCCCTGATCGCAATAGAAGCGAATCGTTTTCACGGAAACGCCCGAATGGGCAGCTACCGCGCCGATCTGCTGGAGCTCCTTGGCCGTTAATTCCGCCAGCTGTCGCGCAGCCACTTGACTCTCCACCAAGGGGAGACCCCATCGTAGTAAGTAATCCGACTCCTTGGCCATGCCCCGATTCGCTGCATCGCTTTTGCTTGCTGGGATGCTGACCACTCCGGCCCTGGCCCAGAGCGATCCCCACCACCATCACCACCATCAGGCCGCCCCTGCTGCAGCTCCCCAAAGCCAGGCACACGCCAGCCATAGCCACGATGTCGGCCCTGCCGGCGCCACCTACGACCTGCGCTGGCTCGACGCGATGGTGCAGCACCACACCGGCGCGCTGCGGATGAGTGAGTTTGTGTTCGACATCGGCGTACCCGGCGTGGGCTCGCTCGGTAAGGACATCTGGGGGGATCAGGCCCAGGAGATCAAGGCGATGGGGCAATGGCGCAAGGCCTGGTACCCCGAGGCACCGGTCTATCCCGTGGCCCTGAAGGCCGGTAGGGATCCCAACAGCATGGAGAGCCTGGAGCGCATGAGTTCCGCCCAGATTCAGGCTATGCAGATGACGGGCTCCACGCCAACACGGGACAACCGCGTCACCTGGTTCCTTGAAGGAATGATCACCCACCACGGCGGTGCCCTGGTGATGGCCCACGATGCACTCAAGAAGAGCAGCAACCCCACCATTCAGCGCTTGGCGCGGCAGATCATCGTTGCCCAACGCCGCGAGATTCTCGAGTTGCGCCGCATGCTCAGGCATGACGGACTCGATAAGCCTGAGTACTACCAGTTTGATGCACTCTTCTCCTTTTAATAACAGCCAGCCTCCTGCCCATCCCCAAATGATGTCTTACTTCCTCTCGCGCACCCGGATCACCTGGAACCGCAATCATTGCCTCGCTGTTACCTTCGTGGCACTGGTCTTTGCCCTGCAGCTGCCAAACGAGGCCCTGGCCCACGCCAAGGGCATGTACCAGACCCAGGCGGAAGCCGAGAAGCGCGCTAAAGAGCTTGGCTGCAAGGGCACCCACCAAAACAACGGTCTCTGGATGCCCTGCAGCGGTGAGTCGATGCTGCATAAGGAGCTGAGGCAGGAATGATGAAGATGCCTCGTGCCCTCAGCGCAAGGTTCCGTCGGGCCCATCGTTTGGTGGTGCCCCTCGCGGCCGCGCCCCTGCTGCTCACTGCGGCCAGTGGCTCCCTCTACAGCCTGTTGCTGGAGCGGGGGATCGATGCGTTCTGGCTGATCAAAATTCACACCGGCCGCTTTGGTCCGATCAACCTGCAGCCTTACTACTCGTTGCTCCTGGGTGCTCTCACCCTGGTGGTGATCGGCTCCGGGCTGGCCATGCTCCTGTCCAGCGCCAGATCGCGGGCCTGATCCATCAAGTGCCGCACAGTGCCCATGAGCAAGCTGCCGAATTTCATAGGAGTAGCGCCATGCACCCATGCAGGACAGACGCCGCGTCTATGTAACCAGATCAATACTCCTATTGTTAATGCGCGACGAGGAAGCATTTTGTAATTAGAGCTTAGGTCAAGCCAAGATTTTCCAGCCTGGATTTAGTGAGGTTTGGTGCAGTTGAACCAAGATCTATCCAGGTCGTTTGGGAGGACTTGCTCACATCAACCCTGGTTCGATCCGCACCCCTCAACCTTCCACTGGACGCGTTGCTGCAGGAGATCGAGGCGGTCACCCCCGATCGCTCGGTCCCGGTTGTGTGTTGCTGTGCAGGAGGGAACTACGGCGCCATTGCGGCTGCTGTACTCCTCGACCACGGCTAGCCCAACGTGCAGGCCTATTAACGCGGCTTGCAAGTGCCTCAGTAAACAAAAGAGAGGTCGGCCAGCCTTGCTGCTTTGACTGCCCTTCATGACCTCTTTCAGTTAATTGAGCCGTTTCTCCCTATTTGCAGTCAGAACACTTCAGATCCGCCACACTGAAATTAATGAGGTCCTTGAGCCATGCACGCTGAAGCGGCCACATCCGGCCCGATGGCCAAAGATCCGATCTGCGGCATGGTCGTGCCCACGGCCACAGCGATCTCGGCCCAGCGGGCCGGCCGCTCCTACTACTTCTGCAGTCAGGGCTGCCGCCAAACCTTTCTGGCGCCAGAGCAGGAGCTGGGGCGCATGCGGCGGCGCATTGGCATAGCCCTGAGCGGGGTGTTGGCTCTGGCGGTATTGCGAGCGGCTGGCTTCCTAGCCCTTGCCACTGGCGTCAGCCTGCTCAGCTGGGCGCCGATAGCCCAACTGCCCTGGCTCACCTGGGGGGTTTGGTTATTTCTGCTGGCAACCCCCGTGCAGGTAATTGGCGGTTGGGGCTTCTACACAGGCGCCTGGGCCGCCCTGCAGCGGCGGGCCCTGAACATGGATGTGCTGATCGCCCTGGGCACCTCAGTGGCCTACCTCTACAGCGTGGTGGTGGTATTCGCGCCCCAGCTACTACCTGTGGGTGTAGACGAGCGTGGCGTCTACTTCGAGGTGTCGGCGGTGGTGATCGCCTTCGTCTTGATGGGCAAATACATGGAGGAGATCATTAAGCAGCGCTCCTCAGCGGCGGTGCGGCGGCTGCTGGATCTGCAGCCAGCCACGGCCACGGTGATCCGCTCCGGCCAGGAGATGACCGTGCCCGCAGAAGCCATTCAGCGCGGCGATCTAGTGCTGGTGCGGCCGGGAGAAAAGGTTCCTGCTGATGGCGTCGTGCTGGAGGGGAGTTCATCGGTGGAAGAAGCACTGATCACCGGTGAATCCCTACCGGTGATCAAGCAGGCCGGCTCAGAGCTAATCGGCGGCACGATCAACGGACGCGGGCTACTGCGCTTTGAGGCCACCCGGGTGGGCGCTGACACTTCCCTGGCCCAGATCATCCGCATCGTGGAGGAGGCCCAGGCCAGTTCGGCGCCGGTACAGCGCCTGGCCGATCAGGTGACTGGCTGGTTCGTGCCGGCGGTGGTGGGTGTTGCCTTTACGGCCTTTGCCCTTTGGACCCTGGCCGGCAACTTCAGCGGTGGCCTACTGGCCTTCATCGCCGTGCTGGTGATCTCCTGTCCCTGCGCCCTGGGCATCGCCACCCCGGCGGCGTTGATGGTGGGGGTGGGCAAGGGCGCCGAGCTGGGCATCCTGATCCGCAGCGGCGAAGTGCTGGAGCGGGTAGAGCGGCTCACAACCGTGGTGTTCGACAAGACCGGCACCCTCACCCTGGGCAAGCCCGCCCTCACCCAGGTGGTGACCCTGGGCCCCGCCATCCGGGAGCAGGTGTTGCAACGGGCCGCTGCGTTGGAATACGGCTCCGAGCACCCCCTGGCGGCAGCTGTCCTGAACGCCGCGGCGGATCAGGAGCTGGAGCTGCTGCCCGCCACCGAGTTCGAGGCCCTGGTGGGAGAAGGGGTGCAGGCGGTTGTGGATGGCCAAACCCTGTGGCTGGGCAACCGCCGCATGGCGGGCCGGTTCGTGCCGCAGCTCAGTGAGGCCGTGCAGCGACCCCTGCAGCAGCTGGAAGCCGCCGGCAATACGGTGACGCTGCTGGGCCAGGCCGCCGAGGTGCTCGGCCTGCTCGCGGTGGCCGACACCGTGCGACCGGAGGCCAAAGAGGCGGTGGCGCTGCTGCAGCGGCGGCGCATTCGGGTGGTGATGCTGAGCGGCGACAACCGCACCACGGCCCAGGCCATCGCAGCCCAGGTGGGCATCACCGAGGTGATCGCCGAGGTGAGGCCGGCCGACAAAGCCGACACCATCCGTGCGTTGCAACAGGCCGGCCAGGTGGTGGCCATGGTGGGCGATGGCGTCAACGACGCTCCGGCGCTAGCGGTGGCCGACATCGGCATTGCTATTGGCACCGGCTCCGATGTAGCCAAGGAAGCAGGAGATTTGCTGCTACTAGGCAACGATCTGCGCGATGTGGTGACGGCAATCGGTCTGTCGCGGGCCACGATGCGCAAGATCCGCCAGAACCTGTTCTGGGCGTTCATCTACAACAGTCTCGGTGTGCCGGTCGCCGCCCTGGGCTTGCTCAACCCGATGATCGCCGGTGCCGCCATGGCTATCAGTTCGTTGTCGGTCATCGTCAACTCATCACTGCTGCGGAACTACCGCAAAGCCACGGTTTGAGGGCAGCAGAGTCTTTCGTATTTGAAGAGATGCTTGCTTAAACAAGAAACGACCAGCACCAATTTGCATTAGGTCTGCAGATCCCATGACTCAGTGTCTTGATCAATGGCGGCACGACCTGGCAAAAACGGGGATCTATGGGCGCCTGCGCCACCCCGAATACCTGGGCCTCATTCTGGTGATGACGGAATTCCTGCTGCAGTGGCCAACTTTGTTGACCCTGCTGATGTTCCCGGTTCTAGTAGTGATGCAGGTGCGGCTGACCAAGCGAGAGGAGCGGGACGCCTTGCGGGAATTCGGGGACCGCTTCCTGCGCTACTAGGCGGAGGTGCCGGCCTGGATCCCGCAGCCCCGCAGACGACAGACTTGACTCTCCCCCTACTGGAAGCCCTAACTTAAAAATGTGCTGATGATTGGGGTATGGCTTTTTCTCCGCGTCGCCCGTCTCTTTGGCTACTCGCGCCCATTGCTGCAGCCTCGCTTGCCGCAGCCGGACTGCTCACCCCGGTCATCTCCGCGCCAGGCGCCACGTCCAAATCCCTGCCTCTGGTCACGGCCTATCGCACAGCCAGCTGCGGCTGCTGCAAGGGCTGGCTGCAGCACATGCGTGCAAATGGCTTCCAGGTGCGCGATGTGGTGGTGGCCGACCTTGGTGCGATTAAACGCCGCCTGGGAATTCCGGCGCAGCTGAGCTCCTGCCACACCGCCCAGGTGGCCGGCTACGCCCTGGAGGGCCACATCCCTGCCAGCGACATCAAGCAGCTCCTGCGTAAGCGACCCGCCGTGGTCGGTATTGCTCTGCCCGGCATGCCGCTCGGTTCCCCTGGAATGGAATCGGCCTATTGCAAGGAGCCCTTCACGGTGATGTCCTTCACACGAGGAGGGAGCGTTCAGCCCTTCTCGGCCCATCGCAGCTGACGAGGTCCCATGACCACCCGCCTACACCGCCGTCAGTTCCTCTTTCTGGGTATGGGCAGCATCGCCACTGTCCTGGCGGGCGGTGCGGTGGTGCGCTCCATGCAGTCCTCCTCCCGCGGTTCCAGGCCTGCTGGGGCAGCACGGCTTTCGTCCTCAGCAGGAGAGCTTGAACTCGACCTGGTGGCCGAAGCCAGGGCCGGAACCATCCCTGGTGGTCCGGCCAAAGTGCTCACCTACAACGGTCGCTCACCTGGCCCCCTGCTGGAGGTCAACCCCGGGGATCGGGTCCTTATTCACCTGCAAAACAGGCTGAATCAACCCACCAATCTGCATTTCCACGGACTGCACATCCCACCCACCGGCAGTGCCGATAACGTCTTTTTGCATGTGGCTCCTGGGGGATCCACCACCTACGACTTCACGATCCCCAGTAATCATCAGGCTGGATTGTTCTACCTCCATCCGCATCAGCACGGTGTTTCAGCAGATCAGGTCTTCGGGGGGCTGGCGGGCACCCTGATCGTGCGTGGTGCGCTCGATCGGATTCCTGAAATGGCTGCTGCATCAGAGCACGTGCTGGTGCTCAAGGACTTCGCCAGCGGTTCAGGAAATCCTGGCTCTGCCATGGGGATGGGGCGGATGCTGGGCCGGGAGGGGCCACTGCTCACGGTGAATGGGGCCCTCAATCCCGAGTTGTCGATTGCCAGCGGCGGCCTGTTGCGCCTTCGTTTGCTCAATGCCTCCAATGCCCGCATCTACCGGCTGGCACTGGAGGGCCACACCATGCAGCTGATCGCCACCGATGGTGGGGCGATCGCAAAGCCGGAGCTACTGGAGGAGCTGCTGCTGGCTCCCGGCGAGCGGGCCGATGTGCTGGTGCAGGGCAACCAGCGCGTGGGCAGCTACAGCTTGCAGGCTCTCCCTTCCCAACCCAGCGGCCACATGGGCATGGGCGCGATGGGTAGTCCTGCCGGCAGCGGAAGCACCCTGGCCACGCTTCGCTACAGCGGGGCGGTGAAGCCACTGGCGTTGCCAATGGCACTCATCCCGGTGCCAGAGATGCCGGCGCCGGAGCGCACCCGCCGCTTTGTGATGGGCCATGCCATGGGCGGAATGGGTTCCCACGGCATGGGCATGGGATTTCAGATCAATGGTGCGTCCTTCGATCCCAACAGAATCGATACCCGCGTTGAGCTGGGAAGTACAGAAGACTGGGTGATCGTCAATAACGATGTGATGGATCATCCCTTCCATCTTCATACCAATTCCTTCCAGATTGTGAACAGTTCAGAGCAGCGGCCAGCCCCGCGCGCCTGGAAGGACACCATCCTGCTCAGAGCAGGCCAGGAAGCAACGATTCGGGTGAGCTTCCAAGACTTTCCAGGACGCACGGTCTATCACTGCCACAACCTTGACCATGAAGATCTGGGCTTGATGGGCGTGCTGCAGATTGATGGAAAGCCATCCTGATCTTCAGCGGCAGGTTTGGTTCTGCCCAGGAGCTGCGTCCTCGCGGCAACAATCGCCCTATCCATTGCTGCTCCGCCCGCTGCCGGCAGGGTCCAATTCACTCCAGCAGGAGTAGTGGATTATCTGGCAGCCGCTGCCAGCGGCCGAGGTGCTGGCTGAGATCCGATCGCAGCAGCACTGGGGCTGCGGCGTACGCGCACCCGAACGGTGCAGTGCGCCGCTCCCATGTATTCGATCAGGGCCTCACGAGCCTCATGCTGCAGCTCCTCAAGAGTTGGGGCACTGATGCGGATTGGCAAGGTTTCGGCCTGGGCCTCTAGGTGGCCGGGGCGTTCGCTCAGAACGCGGAAGACGACTTCACGCATGCGGGGGTATCTCCTTCTTTCCATCTCCATCCTTGGACTGATGAGGCGAGAGCGCAGGTACGGCCGGATACGGGGAACCGGCCCTGCGGGCACCTGTGCTTGCAGCGTCAGGAGAGCCAGCCACGTGCAGTGGCCAGGCGAGAGCCTTCTTGTACCGCCTCGATGCAGCGGTGGGCGCGGCGTTTGGCATCGTCCTGCCCCTGGGCTCGCAGTACATATGCCTCCATCGCCTCGGGCGTTTCGATCACGGCCAGCAGGCCAGCGGTTCGTGCAGCTAAGGAGCCAGCAGCAAGCAGACGGCTCACCAAGCCGAGGTCCCATAGCTGCTCCCCGGTGGAACCTGGAGCGAACAGCTCCTGGCGCAGCACCTCCAACAACTGCTGCTTAAGGGCATCAAGCTGACCGGGCCGCAGCCGGCGGCTGTTGGGCAGCCCTTCCGCTCTCCCCGCTGGGATCACGGCTGGACGATCCGGCGCGTGCTCCACGCTCCAGCTCAGGCCCGTGCCCGGCACTCCCACCGTGGTGCGCGCACCACCACTTCGGGGATGTTGAACGAGGCACCCCGCCCGCCAACGGAGATCGAGCTAAGCCCACCCTTGCTGAAATTGAAGCGCAGCGGGCCCAGGCGGGTGGAGCGGCGAAAGCGGAAACCCATGGCTCAGCGGCTCTTGACGCAGTAGCCGCCTGATGAATACCAACCCAGCGGGCATCCCTTGCCGCTCTTTTGAATCGCTTCCCGCTCGTTACTGGGACTGCTGAGGCAGTAGTTGCCAGAGGAATAGAAACCCAGCGGGCAGCCAGCGCCGCTTTTCTCGATGGCGCCGCGGGTGTTACCTCCAGAGCTGGGCACGCAGTAGCCGCCAGAGCTGTAGTAGCCAAGCGGGCAGCCTCCCACTTTGGGCAGCGGTTGCACCGGCTGCTGGTCTAGGGCACTTCCTGCCGCCAAAGCTGCAATCGCGCAGGCAAG
>NZ_JAGQBD010000032.1:0-24720 GCF_024345455.1 Cyanobium sp. T1G-Tous | reverse complement strand
CGGCCCAGTCGTAATCAGCCAGGGTCTTGGGTAAGGGCAGCTGGGCCTCATGCAACAAACGGCGCAGCCGTGCCTGGTGGCGCTGCTGGTGCTCTTGTTCAGCCAGCACATAGAGGTAGCTGGCCGGGGTCCAGCCCTCGGCTGTGGCCTGCTGTTCCGCTGCCTGCCACTGGCTGCGGAACTGGGCCAGTTTCAATTGTTTTAAGAGTGAGGGCAGGGCACTTTCCAGTGCCGGCCGACTGGGAGGTTCCACCCAGGAGTTCGTCATAACTACTCAGCGAATGTTCGGGGATCTCGAGTTGGGGAAGGGCCGCCAGGCCCCGTGGGGGCCGTAGGCCGTAGTGATCACGCAGGTCGCTAAGGCTGATGTCGCCACGGCGCAGTGCCCGGCGGAGGTAACGCTCCACGCCGGCTAAATCGTTCTCCTTGGCGGCGACATGGAGGGCATCGACCATCACCTTGGCCGCCTCATCCGGTGGCAGAGCGCTCAGGAGTTGGCGCCAGAGCTGGTGCCACACCTCACTGGGCAGAAGGTCGCTCTGCAGTTGCGCCCGGAGCAATGCTCTGGGTTTACGCCGGAGGCTCTCGATCACGTGACGGAAATCGATCCGCCTCAGTGGCCCCTTCTGACCCTGACGGGCATACAGGCGCGGGATTGTCAGGGTGAACTGGCTGCGCAAGAACAGCTCCAACCGGTCATGGCGCAGATGGACGGTGAGCTGCTGGCCGATCAGGCGTGAGGGGACGCTGTAGGTAATGGAGCGCACCTCAATCGTGCTAGTGCTGCGCACCCGCACCACCAGTGGTTCGTAGTCGCCAAAGCGCACCACCGGCAGCGGCCGCAGATGCAAATGCTCAATCGCCAACTTCTCCTGCACGCTCGACCTGTTGTTCAAGGTGGCCGTGACCTGGGCGACGAGCTGGCGGTACTCCGCCTCGGAATCAAAATCCCTGCAACCGCGCTGGATCAGCTGCTGTTCGAGGCGCCGTTTCCAGTGCCGGTGCGGACCCTCAATGGCGCCGTTCTCGTGGGCGACACCACGGTTGTTGCGCGTTGCCACCACACCGAGATGGGCACAAAGCTCGCGGTAGCGGCTGGTGAAATCGGAGGCGTAGCTGCCGTCGCGGTTGCGATAGCAGGCGCTGAGGCTGTCGGTGCGGTGCTCAGCAGGCACTCCGCCGCAGCCGTTCAGGGCATTTTGTAAGGCTTCTGAGAGGGCGACAAAGCTCTCCCCACCGTGGATCACCTCCACGTGACACCAACCGGAAAACGGCAGACGAAAGTGGAACAGGCGGTGCTCCAGCACCTCCCCACAGACCGTGATCGGCTCGCCTTTGAGCACCGTGAAATCCGAGATGCCCAGTACACCGGCGCGGTGCTCCTGCAGAAACATCACCGCCTGAGGCGGCCCATGCAGGGCCCGCCATTGCTCCACCCGCCGCTGCAGGGTGCGCTTGCGCCGGAACCACTCCTCATCCGGCCTGATCTTCTCCAGGTGCAAAAGCAAGGTCTGGGGTTCTAGCTGCGGCGCCTTCTCGAGCATCGGTAGCAAGTCGCTCTGCCAGACATCGGCCAGGGGATCGGCGCGGATGCGCCAACTCCGGCCGCGCTGCGGCTGGTTCTGGCTCTGATGGTCTCCTCGATCAATGCGCTGAGCGCTACGCACTGAGATCCCCACCGCATCAGCCGCGATCTGCTGACTGAGCCCATGGGCCCGTTTGGCCATGTACCTCTCCTTGATCCGCAACGACAGAGGGGCGGGCATCGCGGGGGCTCCAGACCGGAATCGGAACCCTGTTGTCGCGTCCTGAGACCCGCCTATCTAGTTGCGCGGACCCGCCTACCTAATCGTCGCGGAACAAGCAGCCCTGCGGCGCCGCTCCGGGCTCAGAAGTTTCCCTCGGCCAGCTCCTTGAGCATCGCCTTCTCCAGCTCGGCTTCTGCCAGAAGCTTTTTGAGACGGCCGTTCTCCTTCTCCAGCTGGGTCAGCCGCTTGGCTTCCTCGGCCTGCATACCGCCGTAGAGCTGGCGCCAGCGGTGGTAGGTGGGCTGAGACACCTCCAGTGCCCGGCAGACGTCGGCGACGGTCTTGCCCTGGGCGATCAGCTGCTCAGCAGTCTTGGGCTTGCGGATGATCTGCTCGGGTGTGTTGCGGGTTCGTTTCATGGTGGAGTCTCCGGCCGAGTCTGGCCGGATGAGGATTCTCATTCACCGTGGACCGATCTTCGGGGGCCACGTCACGTTGACCTTGCTGCGGTTCTTGGCCATGCCACGCAGCCGGGTTTTCTGGAAGCCGAACTGTTGTTTGATAACCCGGAACGGATGCTCGACCTTGGCTCGTACGTGTGACTTGGCTGTCTCGATCAGATCCTGCAGCTTTCCATCTGGGTTGTTCGGCAAGGATCGCCGTTTTCCGGCACGCATCGCTACTCGGAATTCTGCTGAATTGCCCGCTATATCGCCCCTCTTGGCGATGCCGTTGTAGCCGGCGTCGCCGTAAACCACCTCTTCCTCACCATGCAACAGCTCGGCGACTGGGGTGAGGTCATGCACGTTCGCGGCCGTGGTGGCCACTGAATGAATCAGTCCGGAGTCCTTATCGACGCCGATATGGATTTTCATTCCGTAGTACCACTGATTGCCCTTCTTGGTCTGGTGCATCTCGGGATCTCGCTTCCCCTCTTTGTTCTTGGTGGAGCTGGGGGCGGCGATCAAGGTGGCATCGGCGATCGTCCCTTGTCGCATCGTCATGCCCCGAGCACTGAGGTGGGTTTTGACGATTTCAAAAATCTGCTCGCCCAGCTCGTGCTTCTCAAGCAGGTGGCGGAAGGACAGGATCGTCGTCTCATCCGGAATCCGGTCACTGATCAAATCGATGCCGGCAAAGCGACGCATGGTGGGCACCTCAATCAGGGCCTCTTCCATAGCTGGGTCGCTGAGCGAGTACCACTGCTGCAGTAAGTGGATGCGCAGCATCGTTATCAGCGGATATGGCGGACGGCCACTCTTCTTGCTGGTCTTGGGGTAGTAGGGCTCGATCAATTCGATCAGTGCTTGCCAGGGCAGCACCGCCTCCATCTCAGATAAAAACTTCTCCCTTTTGGTCTGCTTTTTAGCGATGGTGAGCTAGTAGTCCGTAAATCCGAGCTGCTTGTCGCCCATTACCCCAGTCCTAGCCTTCGTTCACCGGCCCATTCTCCCGCGAATGGCCTGGGTTTTCCAGAGTCTCCCTAATACAACACAGACTATTCCTATGATAGGGGTGCCAGCCTTGGCAAGTAGTTCAATAACTTGAGTAACAAGCTGGTTGAGATACCTGCTACCAAAGACCAGTAAATCCACTTCTTGGCTCCGGGCCCTAGTGCGAGCTTGCTGCCTATTGTCGAACCGAGGATGCTGCCAATGACCAGCGGCAAAGATGCATTCCAGTTCACTGCGCTATAACCACTAAAAATCAACAATGAAAACAGTCCAGATGCACCCATTAGCACAACCTTCATAGCATTAGCCTGGGCAAGTCCCAGTCCTCCCAATAAGGTTAGGGATAGGAGGAGGTAGGTACCCGCATCTAGCACAATAAAGCCATTCCAGACACTAACCAAAAAGAGAATGATGATCAGCTGCGGACTAAGAGTAAGTACATTGGAGTCAACGGAATGATCGTCCAGCCAGCGACGAGGATTGAGTAGTAGCAGCGCTAAAGCCATCACCACCGCAAACGTAATGGCTGAGGCAAGTGCTGACATTGGGATAAGAACTGAAAGCTGTGTCCCAATAAATGTTCCTATCAGAATAAGCGGCAATAACCGAGTGCAACTTCTCCATGGAATCGATCCCGCCCTTTGAAACTGCCAGATTCCAATAAGCAAGCCGACGGAAACGGGTACGCGATTTGTAGCATTAGTCACAACAGCTGGATAACCCAGGGCAAGCAAAAGGGGGAGACTGATTACGGAGCCGCCCGAGCTCACTGTATTCAGGAAGCCAAGTACAATACCAGCAGAAATCAGCTGAAGTATGTGCGTCACAGGATTGAGTCAACGACAAGCGTCTTAGAACTCTTTGAATGGTTGCCAGGAGAAGTGGCGGCTGAAAGAAGTTGTGCGGCCGCAATGATCTGATCCTCTTGACCTGCTATGACCTGTTGCATGCCTAAATATTCAATGAGCTCGAAAATATCGACGTTGTATGTGGATGAAGCTTCCAGCAATCTGGGCTTAAAGCCAGAAAATAAACCATACAGTCCCGTAGCTGTGGAGACACTATCTCCTCTAGGCATGGTGGATTGAAAATTCTTTTCTAGGAAGGCTGCCAGTTCTAGAAGTTTTCTGATGTCTTTATCAGTACGTTGACCATCTTTCTCAAGAATAGCTATAAATGACTCAAGTGGCAGATTGCCAGCCCCTGGCCCATATCCAGAAGAGCTAGCATCAATTGATGTGCACCCGTATGACAGGGCTGAGAGTGAATTAGCGACAGATGCATTCAAATTATTGTGAGCGTGGAAACCTACTGGGATTTTTAGTGAAGTGACCAACTGGGAGCTGATCTTCTGTACGTCCTTTGGTGTTAGTGCTCCAGCAGAATCAAGAAAGACAACACGTTGGGCGCCATAGGAAGCAAGCTTGGAGGCCTCTTCTGCAAGCTTATGCGGTTCCGCCATATGGCACATCATGAGTAGCCCCCAGGCCTCATATCCTTTCTTTATCACATATTTGATATGTGTCTCGGTAATGTCAGCTTCAGTGCAGTGAGAGGCAACACGGAAAATGTGGATGCCATGGTCAATGCAGAAGGCAATATCCTCAAATGTAGCTAGCCCCGGTATCACATGAACCCCAATGCGAAGATCTGGGTACTGAGCTGCTTTGATGGCAACAATGTCCCAAATATCTAAATCCTGCAAGGGGCCTAAATGGAGACTGCTACCACCAAGCCCATAGCCATGTCCAACTTCAATTCTGCGAATCCCAGCTGCATAGGCCTTGTCGATATATGAAGCATAAAAATCCGAACTAAACCCATGACCGTTGGCATTGGCCCCATCTCGAAGAGTAACATCATAGATAAGCGGTGTGATCATAGGCTTTTGATGAGCTCTAGGGCGGCACAGTTAATGATATCAAGATTGCCTGCATAGTTCGGGAGGTAGTCGCCAGATCCTGAAACAATTACCTGGCATATTGCCCTGGAACCGATCTTCTTAAGTCCTATAGAAGATTTATATCCGGGCACGTAGCTACTGGTTCTTTCTATCATCTCTTCAATCATGGCTATTGTTGCTACTTCGTTGGCAATGCTGTCTGAGCCAATCACGATCGTTGTTCTCATTATCACCGGAGGCGTAGCAGGAGAGATGTTGACGATAACTTTTGCCTTGCTGATGGCAAGCATCATCTCAATCGCTTTTTGAGTGGAGGCAATATATTCCGAAAGGTTCTTCCGAGTTCCAGGCCCTACCGACTCAGAGGCTACAGTTGAAACAACCTCGATATAATCAACTGCTGGGTTCGCACTCTTGATCGCAAAGCATAATGGGAGTGCGGCCTGTCCCCCGCATGAAATCATGTTTATATTGTTTGAGGCTAGGCATTGCTGAAGATTAATTGCAGGGCAGCAGATTGTGCCTATTTTTGCCGGAGTCATGTCAATAATCTTTATGTTATTTGCCCGGCATGTTGTGTCATGAGAGTGGTGGCATGATGCAGTCGTGCAATCTACAATTATGTCTGGTTTGATGTTTGTTTCGACTATCCCCTCTATACTTCGGTCAGTGGTATAAACCCCTCTGCTTTTGGCAAATGCTAAGCCTTTTGAAAATGAGTCTCGCCCCGCAAATGCTACGAGTTCAACTTCTTCAGTTTTCTGACATTTGACCAGAAGATCACAGCCAAGAAGCCCAGATCCCAGTATTGCTACTCGCTTCATAGACAATGCGTTGTCCGATGAAGCGTGACTGCCGATGACATCATAGACAAAGCGGATGTCTTTCGCTATTTCCTTTTAAGGTAGACATTTGAGGCCTCGCTTTCTTCAGGGCTCGATTCAATATACTGCAGAGAGAGGCTGTTGCGATCCAGGATTCCATTGATATAAAATCCATCTTCATCAGCTATCGCAATATCTCCATTTTTGCCAATCGAACCATGGATTTTCTCTTTGCCAGTCCTTTTATCATTGTATTGATATTCGATTGTTCCAGTAAAGCTTTGGCCAGACGACTGGTCAATTAGAAAGGTGACATTCGTACCAGTATTCCTTCCGTTTTCATGCCCCGAGCTGGTTCCAGTCCATCTCCCCTTCATCTGCTCGCCTGTGGGGATCTTTGCTGCACCAAGATATGAGCAGCCAGCCACCATTGATGATGCAATGATGATAACGATTGCTGCCTTGCCTACCTTCATAATTGCGATGTAGTGACAAGCCTGAGATTAAGCTCTCATGCTGACATCGCCACGTTCGAAATATTTCTTGACAGCTTCGCGCCTGGGTCTTGGTTGGGCGCCTTTGCTAAATATTTCTATCAGCAATCAGAAGCCATGGCCAATACGTGAAAAGAAATTTAGAGAGCAGAGCCCTTGCATGTCACAACGAACGCCCTCTGCCGTTATCGGCAGAATGTTACGTGCATCGATTCAGACAGACCCTTGAAGTCTAGCCGAAGGCTTAGGGGGGGGGGCTGCATTTATCGATGATTATTGATTGCAAAGCTATGCACTTTCTTGATTTTGGTATATCTAAATTTTTTTCGTACTCATTGGTCATTTTGTCCAGGTTGACCCATGGGATCGTCAACCGGCCACGACAATGAACGATCGACGTCTCTGTCAGCCAGGCATGATCCAGCGTCTTGGCAAGTCCTCATCAAGGCCCAGGCCGTGAAGAATTTTCAAACAAGGCCAGGCTGGCCGGAAACTGCCGTTGCTCGGGGTCGCGGTCTGCGGCCGAGGGATTGCGTACTCGCGTGGTGTATTCCAGCCGCAGGCCGTTGACCGGATCGTCGAAGAAAAAGGAGCGGTAAGGATTCAGATCAAGCAGCTCCCCCATCACCACGCCGGCGGAGATCAGCTCGTTCCGCCTTGCTTCAAGGGCCTCAAGCGAGTGACAGCGGAAGGCGAAGTGAAAGGTGCCGGTGGGGACGCCCAGGCCGTGGTTGATGCCGCTGTCGTAATCGCTCGGCACCCCGGGTACGGCCTGCCACTCCATGAAGGCCAGGGCGCAGTCGCCTCCGCAGTCAAAGAAAATGTGTTCAACCGTCCCGCCCTCCTCCATGAGCATCCGCTCGTGGATCAGCACCGGAAACCCCAGTTGCCCCTCGTAGAACGCACGGGTGGCGGTGATGTTGTGGGTACCGAAACTTAGGTGGTCAAGCGTCATGGCGAGACGAGAGGTAAGGGGGCTGGGCCGGCCAGATCAGGCATGTTCGCCTGTGTCCAGAATGAACTGATTCACGGTGTGGAGATACAGCTCGGGCTCCTCAAAGAACGGCATGTGGGAGCAACCCGCAAAGAGGGCCAAGGCTGCGTTGGGCAGGCGGTCGCGGGCCATGGCGGCTAGGTCGGGCACGATGTAATCGTGCTCGCCGTGCACCAGCAGCACCGGCATAGTTACCGACTCCAGATCGTCCATTCGGTCCCAGTGGCGCAGTGAGCCGCTGCACTGAAAGAAATAGGGGCCAAACATGCTGGAAAACACCTCCACCCCCAGGTTCTGCAGGCACCAGTGCAGCGACTCGGGCCAGGGGTGGCGTCGGCAGACATGGCGGTGCATCAACAGGGTCACCACTGCCTGGTATTCCGGATGCTCAGTGCTGCCCCCTGCTTCATGGCGGGCCATCATCGCCACGGTCTCACTGCCGAGCGCCTGTTTCTTCTGCTCGAAGCCCCGCTCCATGCGAGGCAGGTCAAACGCCGTGTCGGCAGCAATCAGGGAGCGCACGCGATCGGGGAAACGCAGGCTGAACTCCAGTGCCAGCACCCCACCCCACGACTGTCCCAGGATGTCGACGCAGTCCAGATTTAGGGCATCCAGCACCGCGGCCATCTCCTCTACGAAGCGCTCGAGACGCCACAGGGCAGGATCCTGGGGCCGGTCGGATTCACCGCAGCCCAATTGATCCCAGGTGATGAGCCGAAGTCCTGACTGCAGCAGGGCTTCATGGCTGTCGCGCAGGTAGCGCGACGGGCAGCCCGGCCCCCCATGCACCAGCAGCAGGGTGCGGGGGGCCGTGCCGGCTGAGAAAGTCATCACCTGGTGGCCGGCCACGCCAACGACTTGGCGCGTCCATTCAGCCATGGCTGCCTTGCTTAAGAGCTGGTACTCACCAGCGTATGCCCCCTACCCCGTCTGCCCTGCCCTTGCGGGTTGGCCTCGCCGGTGTGGGGCGCTTTGGCCAGCTGCATGCCGGCGTGCTGGCCGATCTGCCGGGGGTGGAGTTGGCGGCATTGGCCGATCCCGATCCGGACTGCCTGGCCCGGGTGGCCGACCGCCACGGGGTGACGGCACGGTATGGCGATGCCCTGGAGCTGATCGCCGACGACAGCCTGGATGCCGTGGTGCTGGCGACCCCGGATGAACAGCATGGCTCCCAGGCAAGGGCGGCGCTGGCGCAGGGTCACCATCTGTTCGTGGAGAAACCGCTGGCTCCCAGCTGGCAGGACGCCCGGGAGCTGCAGCAGCTGGCGGTTGTGGCCGGTGTGACCCTTCAGACGGGCCTGATCCTGCGTTACGAGCCTTCCCACCGCTTGCTGCAGCACCAGATCGCCGCGGGCAGCTTCGGCGATCTGGTGTCGATCCGGGCCCGGCGCAACTGCAGTCGCTCCTCCTTTGCCGCCATCGCCGATCGCATCCACACGGTGCATCGCACCCTGATCCACGACATCGACCTGGTGCTCTGGCTCACAGGGAGCCGGGTCACGTCCGTGATGGCGATGGAGGTGCGCCAAGGGGATCACCTGGCGCCCCAGGGTTGCTTTGCCCTGCTGCGGCTGGCCAATGGTGCTGTAGCCCAGCTGGAGAGCAGTTGGACCGTGCCCGCCCAGGCCCCCGCCAACGTGCTCACCGACCACTGGCAGGGCTGCATCGATGCCGAGTTGGCGGTGGTGGGCAGCCAGCGCACTGCCCGTCTGCAGGGGCTGCAGACCCCGCTGCAGGTCTGGGGCGACCAGGGCCAGCAGCATCCGGACCTCACGCTGTGGTCCGAAACCGGTGGACGGGTGTTCGGGGCACTGCGGGACCAGCTCGCCGATTTCACCACCTGCCTGCGGCGGGGTGAGCCTTCGGCGGTGGCCGACCTGAATGACGCCGTCGAGGCCTTGCGGATCGCCGAGGCGCTGATCACGGCCGGCCAGCTTGGGGAGGTGGTGCGGCTGGATTCAGGTTGATGTGATTTCTTTCGCCAGCGGCGTCACATGCCTGGCCTGAGCAACAGCGCCCCTGTGAACAGAGCCGTATAGATGCTCAGCAACAGCAGACCCTGATACCACGTGAGCGTGTTGCCTTCGGTGAGCCAGTGCACGGCGAAGGCGGTGGCCCCAAGGCAGGCCAGTGCCTGGGGCGGAAAGGTGAGGTGCAGAAACCGGCCCATCAGGGGGGCGGCCAGCACCAGGGCGGGCAACACGAACAGCAGCAGCTGCACGCTTGATTCCACGGTGCTGGCCATCGCCAGGGCCATGCGGCCTCGGCTGGCGGCTCGGAAGGCCACCAGGGCTTCCGGAATGGCTGAAAACAGTGGCAGCAGCAGCATGCCTACAAATAACGGGGTGACGGAGCTGCCCATCACCAGCTCCTGCAGGCCGCTCACCAGATGCTCGGAGACCCCGGCGATGGCCAGGGCCACCAGCGCCAAAGCAAGCGCGATCGATGGCACAGATGCCCCGATGGTTGGGCCAGGGTGGCTGTCGATCAGGTCGTTTGGACTCAGGAACAGGTGCCGGTGGGTCCCGAGTTGGTAGATGTACGAGAGCAGATAGGCCCCCATCACCACCACCGCCACAATCAGGGAGTAGAGGGCAAAGAGATCGAATATCTCTCCGCCTTCACTGATGGGATGCATTGAATTCCAGAAGAACACTGATGGCACTGCCATCAGGATCACGCTGACCAAAAGCTGGCGGGTGCTCAGTCCGCGGCTGTGCTGGTTCAGGTCGATGGTCAGGGCCTGCCGTCCCGCGAGCATGGTGCTGACACCCAGCACCAGCAGGCTGTTGGTGATCACGGCACCGGCGATGCTCACCACCACCAGTTCGTAGAGGCCGCTGCGCAGGGCTGTCAGGGCGATCACCAACTCGAGCAGGTTGCCCAGGGTCACGTTCAGAAGTCCTCCCAGGCGTTCGCCTACCCGTTGCACCAGGTGATCCACCAGTTCGGCAGTGAGCTGGGCCAGCGGGATCAGGGCCAGGCCGCAGAGAAGGAAATAGGGAAGCCGCAGACCTGAGGCCGCGGAGGGCGGTAACACGATCGCCGCGGCACTAAGCACTAGCAGCAGCGCTCGGCGCCTCCCGAGCAGGTCCCGAACCAAGCCCATCATTCTGTTGACGCCAGGAAGGCATTCACTGTGGCCGTCAACGCTGCCACCGGCATCTGGGTGCAGTAGCCCTGGAAGCACGCCAGCGCCGCGGCGTGACGCTCGGGAGTCTCCGCCTGGCAGGCGTCGGTGAGGCACACCACCCGGTAGCCGCGGTCGGCGGCATCCTTCACCGTATGGTCAATGCACTGGTCGGTGAGCAGGCCGATCACTAGCAGGGTGCGGATGCTGAGGTTGCGCAGCAGGTAGTCGAGGGTGGTGGAGCTGAAGGGCGACGACGAGCTTTTCGGCAGCACCAGCTCATCAGGCCCTGGCGCCAGTTCGGGGATCACCTGGGTGGCGCGGCTGCCCGGTGGGAAGCCCATGCCGCAGCGCTTGTAGTCGAGGCTGCGGTCACGGCCGTCGGCGGTGAGGTTGGCCATCACCGTGTGGATCACCTCCAGGTGTGCCTGGCGCGCGGCGGCCAGGGCCCGTTGGGCCGCAGGCAGCGTGTGGGTGCGGAACTGGGCATCAAAGGCCGGCCGCGGCCGCGGCTGAGCATCACCGCAGGTGCCCTGCTGCAGGTCCACCAGCAGCAGGGCCATGGCGCCGGGCTGCCACCAGGCCGGTAGGGGATCCGGTTCCATGTGGGCAGCTTCCATGCGGGCAGCGCCGGACGGGGCAATCATGGTCGCAGTGCCGCGGTCTGTCCGTGTCCAAGCCCCTGTCGCCGCCGGTTGCCGCCCTCGCCGATCAGGGCATCCGCTGGGTGGCGATCACCTGGGTGAACCATGCCGGTGCCCCCTTGGTGAAGGTGGTGCCGCTATCGGCTTTTGACGCGGCGGTGGCCGTGGGGGTGGGTTTCTCCCCCGTGTCGGATGCCTTCCGCGCCGATGGTGCCATCGATCCGGCCCATCGCCTGGCTCGCCCCGATGGGGACCTGCGTTTGCGGCCCGATGCCGCTGCCCTGGCTTTGCTTGAGCCCAGCAGCGGCTGGGCCTGGGCGCCGGGGGAGCGCTTTGAACGCACCGGCAAGCCCTACGTGGGGGATCAGCGGCACCGTTGCCGTCAGCAGCAGGAGCAGCTTTACAAGGCCGGAGTGGAGCTGTGGGCCGGCTTCGAACTGGAGTGGCTGGTGGCCAGCTATCGCCCCGATGCCGATCCCCAGCCGGCCATGGCCGGTGGCCCTTACGGCGCCGATCGGCTGATGGAGGGTTTGGATTACGCCACGGCCCTGCTCGATGGCCTGGAGGCCGCCGGCATTCCCTGGCTGCAGTTCCACCCGGAATACGGGGCAGGGCAGTTTGAGCTGTCGCTCGCTCCGGGTACGTCCCTGGAGGCGGCTGACCGGTTGGTGCACGCCCGGCTCGTGATTCAGCGGGTGACGCGCCGCTTTGGCTGGCGCTGCAGTTTCAGTCCCAAGCCCAGCCTGGAGCGGGTCGGCAATGGGGGCCATCTGCACCTGAGCCTGCAGCGCGATGGCCAGCCGCTGCTGCAGGGGGGCGACGGCCCTGGCGGCCTTACCGACGCTGGTGGCGCCGTGCTGGCGGCCCTGCTGGAGGAGCTGCCGGCCCTGCTCGCCCTGGCCTGTCCCTTGGAGATCTCCTACCGGCGCCTGGCGCCGGGCTCCTGGTCGGCGCCCTTTCAGGTGTGGGGTATCGAGAATCGGGAAGCGGCCCTGCGCCTGATTCCCACCGCTGCCGATGGTGCCTCCGCCCACCTGGAGCTCAAGGTGGTGGATCTGGCGGCCAATCCCTACCTGTTGCTGGCGGCCGTGCAGGCCGTGGCTCTGGACGGGCTGGAGCAGGCCCGGTCCCTGCCGCCGCCGGTGAGTGGCGATCCGGCCCATCTGCCGGCCGGTGCGGCGGTGCGGTTGCCCGCGAGCTTGGCTGAGGCTTCAGCCGCTTTCACCGCCAGTGCCCTGCTGCGCCAGGCCTTTGGGGAGGACCTACACGCCAGCCTGCTGGATAGCCAGGCCGCCGAGGTGCGCCGCTGCGCCGGCCTCGGCGATGCTGCCTTGGCTGCGGGGGATGCCTGGTGGCCGCTGGTGGGCGGCCTCCCCTAAACCACAGGGGATCCATTTGGATTTTGCACAGCCATTCAAGAACCAGGCTAATTCGAGGTTGTCATCTATTCGCTGCAGAAACGCTTGTAATCCCTAACGACCGTTTCGCTGTAACTCAGCGCAAACAACGCCATCGCCTGCTCGAATGCGGGGTCGCCGCCGATCCAGGCAGCGATCGGCGAGGCCTTGCTGGAGCGGGCATGGGCCTTGGCCAGCACCCAGGCACACAGGCGGCCGTAGTCGGTGATGCCCTTGCGGCCGAGATCTTGCAGTTTGACGGATCCTTTCCAGTCGCGAAAATGTCGCCAGATCAGATCGTCGCCCCTGGGATTGGTGGCCCAACCCAGAAATGGGTCACTGTGGGTTTGCATCAATCGCTGACCCTCCACAACGCGCTGACCCTGATGCTTCCAAGCCCCCGGACTATCTGCGGGCTGCAGCACCGAGGGCAAGGCCTGTTTGCATTGCAGGATCAGCACATCCTCTTCATGGGGGCCAACCCAGAGCCCGATCGAGCAGCGGGTGCCCACCGAAGCCACCCCGACAGCTTTCAGCGCCCAATCACTCCAGTGAAAATAGCCCAGCAACTGCTGAATGTGGGAGGGAGTGCTCGCCTGGTAAGACTCCATCATTTCTCGGCTCCATTGATCAGCGCTCAGGGAGCAGCGCATCTCCTCCGGCAGGGAGTCGAAGCGCTGCAGGGTGGGTGGCTGATGGTTGAACAGCAAGCGGCCCATCGAATCGCGATGGCACAGGCGTTCTGCGGCGTGTAATGTGTCGCGCTCCCGTGCGGCCGCTGTGACATCGCGTAGATGCTTTCGGAAGCTAGGAGATCCTGATCCTTCCACTACCTCATCAAGATTGATGCGAGCACCCCACATCTGCATCAGGGGCAGCCCGGCCAACCATTCGATCGTCGTTCGGTAGTGCTGCGCCACGGCGATGGCTGCCCGTTCGCAGTCTTCGGCCTCAACGCCCCGAGACTGAAGCACCAGCACCAAACTGGTGAGCAGGCGCTTCAGATCCCATTCGAATGGGCCTGGGTAGGTTTCATCAAAATCAACGATGTCGAACAGCAGGGTGCGCTCCGGTGAGGCATAGAAGCCGAAGTTCAGCAGATGCGCATCACCGCAGAGTTGAACCACTACTCCGGAGTGTTTTCCGTAGTCCAGATCGGAGGCCATGAAGGCAGCCCCTCCCCTGAAAAACTCAAAAACACCTGCCCCCATGAGTTCATGGCGCATCGGCAGCAGCCATGAAATTCGAGTTCTCTCCTGCTCTTCCAGGATTTCTAAAGGGCAGCGGCGATTACCGGGCTCGACCCAGCGGCCCAGCTCATCCCATGGTTTGCTCCCAACAGTTGCTTGCATGAATGGTGGCAGGTTGTGGTAAGGCTGGATGTGCAGATCCGTAAATGTACTTAGCAGAAGTCAGAGCTGATCTTTGTTGTTCGGCTCTGTGCCGATTCGCGATTGTTCGCATCCTGCGATTCGGGAAGCTTTCGTGCACGCTCAGGGCATCTGCAGCGGGCGGATTTTAGCCTTGCTGCTGATTGTAGATGGGTGCGGATTGAGCTTTTGGGGATTATTCCTATGAGCTGCCATGCTCGACCTGCCATCCGATTTCCGCCAGGCTCACTTCGCGGCTTCCTCCCACTACCTCCCCGATGCCCAGTCTCAGCCCTCCCCCTGTTCAGAGCCCTGCACCAGAGGTGCGCTTTGTCTTCGCTGCTCCCTCCCCATATACCGGCCGGTTCGATGCCACTAGGGCTGGTCTAGGTATCGCTCTCGAACTGCAGAGGATGGCCCGGGAGCGGCAGTTGCCAGTGCGCATCAGCTTGATGGCCCTGCCCAGTCAGGCCGGCCGAGCTGAGGTCAGGTCGCTGCTGGAGCCAGGGCCGCGGGTACTGGTGGTGGGGGGCTCCACCTGGAGCCAGGGCTCGGCCGCACCCCTGCGTCGCCTGTTCGAACTAGGTGGGGATGTGTCATTGCAGGGGGTGCGCGCCACCGCTTTTGCCACAGCCGGCGGGGCACACACGGGCGGTGAGATGGTGGTGTTCGACAGCCTGCGCTCGCTCATGGGGCAGGGGGCCCTGGGGTTCACGGCCGGTCAGCGACTGATGGTATTCAGCACCGATGAAAGGCTTGAACAACAGCCGGGCCAGTTCACCCACCTCGACTGTTGGGCCATGGGCCAATACGCGCGCGAGCTGCTGCTCCAGGCCCATGCCAGCCCAGATCCCGTTCAGACGGTTGCACTGGCTGGGCGTCTCGGGGTCGACCTGACCTACTACCGGCGCTTCCCGCGTCAGCCGTCTGACCTTGGCTCCCAGGCCAGGAGCGTCTGCGCCCGAATCAATCCGCTGGCTGCGGCTGCTCGCCCGGGCCTCGCTGCCGTGGCGTCCGCTCTGGACAGGCCCGTACCTGAGATCCGCATGTTGTTTGCCCCCTGAGGGGCTGCTTGCATGGCGCCAGTTGCGGTTCGTTGATGGGGGTGCGCACCGTTCTGCGTCTGGGTGACCCTCGATTGCGCCAGAGCGCCAAGGCTGTGCCGGAAGTTCACGATCCCGCCTTGAGGCAACTGATTACGGATCTGCACGACACGATGGAGGCCTGCAGCGGCGCCGGCCTGGCTGCTCCCCAAATCGGCGTGCTGCTGCGGGTAGTGCTGTTCGGTGGTGGTGGGCCCAACCCCCGCTACCCTGATGCGCCACCGCTTCCCCGCACCCTGTTGATCAATCCCGTGCTCACCCCGCTCGGACCGGAGCGTGATGAGGGCTGGGAGGGATGCCTGAGTGTGCCGGGGTTGAGGGGGCGGGTGTCGCGTTGGCAACGGCTGCGCTATCAGGGGATCGATGGCGATGGCCAGCCCGTGGATCGCTGCGTGGAGGGGTTTCATGCCCGGGTGGTGCAGCACGAGTGCGACCATCTCGATGGCGTGCTTTTCCCCGACCGGCTCAGTGATCCCACTGCTTTTGGCTTCATCCCTGAGCTGGAAGCGGCCGGGCTGATTCCGGCGGTCCCCAGTTAAGACGTTTCGCTTGGAGCGAGAGTTGTAAAAGCCCTACGGCATGACTCCTGCTACCAACCGGGTAGCTGTCCTTGGCTACCTCCTCCAGCCCGGTTCTTAGGAGAGCGGTGGCAGGCTGCACCAGCGGGCCCATGCGTTCAGTGCCTGGCGGGAAGACGCGCTGATCGCAGCCGACGCTTGCTGTGCATCCTTGAGCATGGCCTTGACCGGCGGACAGTCGAGTCCTATAGCAGCCTTGCTCGGTACGGCGCTGGCACCGGGCACACCCATTTTTACAAGCATATTCTGAACCTTCTGGTCCTCCGGGGAGGCCGTCGGCCCACCAGCAGGGCCGGACTGGCCGCAGGCCGACAGGATCAAGCTGGTGAGCATCAACAGGCCGAGGTAGGTGCGGAAGCGTCCCATAGGAAACCTGAACTGACTGGTCAGTAGCACCGGGAGGAGGGAAGCGTCGAGTGCCCAGGTCACTAAGAACCGGTTCCGCCTCCTGCATGTGCTCCGGGTCACAGCCGTGCGGCTGTCTCTCCGCTCACGATGGCGGCCAGCGAGGGTTAATCCGATTGATGCAGCTTCCCTTGGGTGTGGTGGTGGGGCTGCTGTTTGTTGCTGGCCTGCTGCTCAGCCGTATCCATTTCTGCATGGTTGCCGCTGTCGCCAAAGCCAGCCATGGCGACTGGGCTACGGCCCGGTCGATCGCTCTGATTAGCTTCGGGGTCAGTGCCGTGCTGCTGGCGCTGGCGGCCGCTTCGGGCAGCGTTCCGCGCCAGCTGGCACTGGACTGGCCGGTTGTTGCCGGGGGGGTGTCATTCGGGGTCGTGGCTGCCTGGAACCGGGGCTGCTTCGTGGGTACGAGCATTCAGCTGGCCGGAGGGGATGTGAGGGCCCTGTTGAGCATGGTGGGGTGGGTGCTTGGCTTCAAGATCGCTGGCAGCTCCATGGCCCTGCCGGTTCTTCCAGGCCAGCTCCAGCGCACTGCGCTAGCTCTGGTCGCCCTGCTGGTACTGCTGTGTCTCCTGTGGTTGGCGGCCCGCCCTGCAGCCCAGCCCTCAGGGTCGCCGGCTGGAGACGGGGTGGCATGGCGAGCTTCGATCGCCTGCGGAGCCATGCTCGCCTTGATCGACAACGATCTCTGGCGCTGGGACCCCTCCTCCCTGGCCCGTGCCCTGGCCCAGCCCCTCGCCCTGGTCGACAGCCTGCAACACCACGACCCTGCCCCGCTGCTGGGGCTGGTGCTGCTAGCCGGTATGGCGGGTGAAGCCCTAGTGCGGCGACGTTTCCAGCTCACCTTGCCGCAATTACACGATCTAGTGCGTATCCCCTACGGGATGGCCATGGCTGCGGGAGCTGTGCTGGCTATGGGCGGCAACGACACCCAATTGCTGCGTTTTATGCCGGGCGGCTCCCCCCACGGCTGGGTGGTGGTGCCGGCGATGGTGGCAGGCATTCTGATCGGCATGCGCTGCTCGACCACCCTTGCCCTCCTCCGAAGCTAAAGGTTCTGGCAGGATCACCCCAGCTTCCGCCAGCCGGCTTCCCTCCATCCGCTTGCCGAGCCCCCGCCACCTAGATGCGGCCACCACGGCGCTTGCTTACATTGCCTGCGTGGTGCTCGTAAACGTGGGGTTCAGCCATCATCCGGACTTGGACTGGTTCTGGTCCTTGCTGGTGGGTGGTGTGCTTGCGCTGCGGGACCTAGCCCAGCGCCGCTGGGGCCATGCCGTGCTGCTGCTAATACTGATCGGTGCGGGGTTGTCGTTCCGCCTTGGGGCCCCTGCGGTGGCCCTTGCGAGCGTCACGGCCTTTCTGATCAGTGAGACGGTCGACTGGCTTGTGTACTCCACCACCCGCAGCCCCTTTTCAAAGCGGGTGTGGTGGTCCGTGCTCTGCAGCGCCCCAGTAGATACGTCGGTGTTCCTGGCCATGGCAGGCCTCTGGAGCTGGCCGTTGTTCACCATCGGGGTGGGTAGCAAGATTCTGGCCGGAGGGTTGATCAGCCTCAGTCTCCGGGCCCGGAGCGGGGCGGTCATTGGCACTCGCCCCCGCCCATGAGCCATGTCCAAGGTGGATAACCAGCGGGTAGCGATCACCGGCAGCTCGGCCCTGGTAGCTGGGGTTGTCGGTACGCCTGCTCTATGGGTATGTCTGCAGCACGACCAGCTGCTGAGTGACCGGGCCTTGGATCCATCCGAGCTCTGCGGCTTCGCCAGGCTCACGCCGGGCGAAGCCCGGGTGCTCAGCCGTCAGCAGCATCTGGGCCTGGCCGCTGCCGAGCTGGCCTGGGGGCAGGCTGGACTGACTGATCGGCGTCAGCCCCTGCGGGGAGAGGGGCATCCCGGGCTTCAGGACCCCTGGCGACTGCGAGCTGGGGTGGTGAGCGCCAGTGCACTCGGTCATATCGGTGCCCTGCTGGAGGAGCAGGCGTCCACCCCGCAGCGGCCTTCTGCAACCAGTCTCAGTCGCTGGCGTGGTAATGGTCTCGGAGCTGCTGTCGCCTTGCGCTTCGGCCTGCAGGGCGAGCAGCTGAACATCAATGCCGCCAGCAGCACCGGTGCCCAGGCCCTCGCCCTCGCTGGCCGGTTGATCCGATCTGGCGAGCAGGACCTGATGGTGGTGGTCGGTGCCGAACCCCGGCTACAGCCTCTGCTGCGGCAGGCCTCCCAAAGGAGCGGGGCGCTTGCGGCGAGCGAGAGTTCCCAGCCGCTCATGGCCACACGTAGCGGCATGGTGCCCCGGGAAGCAGCCGGCTGCTTGGTGCTTGAGCGGTTCGAATCAGCGGAGGACCGAGGGGCGCCGCTGCTGGGTTGGCTGGAGTCTTCGGCAACGGGCTGCGAGGCCCATCATTTGGTGGCTCCCCAGCCGGGGCAGGCCCTCAGCCATCAGCTACTGAAGCGCCTCCTAGGGGATGGTCCCAGGAGCAGGGAGGCCATCGACTGGATCTGTCTGCATGCCACCGGCACCCGTCGCTTCGACGCGGAAGAGATCGCCTTCGTGCATCAGGCTTTCCCTGCTCTGCCTTGGATCACGGCGATGAAGCGAACCCTCGGGCATGGCCTTGGTGCGGCTGGGGTAGTGGAAGCAGCCTTAATGGTTGAGGGCTTGCAACTGGGCAGTGTTCCCCCATGGCCCAAGGGCATCGATCCCAACCTGGGACTGCCTGCCAACGCTCCCATGCTTGCTCCCATTCCACGACGGACTTTGCAACTCTCCTCTGGCATGGGGGGAGTGGTGGTGATGAACCTGCTGGATGCGGCTTGAGCTGATGTTGAACGAATGGCAACGACGTTGGAGTGAGTCTGCGTCTAGGTGGTCAAATCGACTGGCATTACACACGCCGGAGGCAGCAATGACCTTTGGCCAGTTGGCGACGGAAGCAGGACATTGGCAACGCAAATATGAGGCATGTCCCGACTGGTCAGTGGGTCGGTGCGTAGCCTGGGCTTGGCAGGACAACATTCGTGATCTTCCGCACTTGCTGGGCCTGTGGCTGGCTGGCGGTGTGTGGATCGCTAGGCGCGACGATCTTTCGACGGCAGACTTGGCCCAGAGTCTGGCGTCCTCCTGTCGCGGACCAGAGGGTGGGAGTGAAGCTTGGCAGCTAATCCTGTTCAGTTCAGGTTCAACCGGCAGCCCGAAGGTGCTGGTGCGTGGCTGGCGGCAGGCACTGCATGAGGCCGATGCCTATGCCCGGCGGCTTGCAGTGCCTGTCGGCAGCCAGGCCACGATGTTAGTCAAACCCTGGTTTGGGGCTTCTACCAAGCATCTGCTGGCAGGGCTGCTGGGTGGTTGGTGCCAAAGCCTCGGGTCTGCGGCCTTGGCCGCCCAGGGTGGGGGGGGTGAGGTGCTTTACGCCACTCCCAGCCAGCTGATGTCTCTTGGTGTCGCGCCAGCTGGCTCGAGAGGCTTCGATTGGCTATCGCTGACTGGAGAATCCTGCCCAGCATCATTGTGGCCGCTGCTTCAGAGCTGGGCTACGGACTCAGGTCGTTGTCTCAATGCGCTGGGGGCCAGTGAAACCGGGGTTATTGCCGACCAGGTGTTGTCGTTGGCTATGCCCTGGCAATCATTTGCAGGCACACCCGAAGCCAGCAAGACAATTGACCTGGTCGATGAAAGCGGATGCACCCTTGCCGATCCCACGGCTATCGGACAGCTGCGCATCCGTGGCAGTTCCCTGATTGAAGGGCAGCTGCTCTATCGGGAGCTGTCTTGGCGTTTTCAGGAGAGCGAGCAGATTGGATCCCAGATGGTTTTCGTAAGCAACGATCTGGCTCGCTGGACGAAGGATCAAAAGCTAGAACTTCTGGGACGAAGCAATCAGCTCCTCAAGCGGCACGGCATCTGGGTGGATGCGACTCCACTTAGGCAGTTACTTGAGCAACAACCGGAGGTGCGCCGTTGCCAGTTATTTGGCGCAGCCGAAGGGATATGGGCCTGGGTCGAATACATTGAACCAACCAGCAAGGCGCTTGAAGATCTGGCGCAGCTGCTGCAAGCCCAGCTCACAGACCAGCGTCTGCTCCCCCATCGTCTTTTTGCTACAACAAACTTCCCCCTCAACGGTAATGGAAAGGTTGATCTATCGCGCTTGCAAGCCGCCGGGTCAAACCCAGCCATCCTCAACGCACTGGTAATCGATCCAGCTGTAATCTTGCCCGATGAGGCCTGGCCGCTCGATTCACTCGATCAAGCCCAGCTTGTCGCCCAGCTGGGAAATATCAATCTCTTATGGTGCGGCGCGGGCTTACAAGCGCTGAAAGCTAGCCGCCCCTCAGGGGTTGGATTAGTGGGTCTTCCATTCCCTGAACCACCAGCAACCTGGCCCCATCAAGTAGATCGAATGGCGCTGGAGGAGGTCGCGCTGGATCAGGTCCGGGAGCTACAGAACATCACAAACGGGGATCTTGGTGAAACCGTTTGGCTGGGTGGTTACTCGATCAAAGCTTGGTGGGCCTATGCGTTTGCTCAGCAGCTGATGGTCCAGGGAGTTGCCGTGGCAGGGATCATTCTCCTGGATCCACCTAATCCATTCAGCGGCAGGCTTCGCTGGGGCTGGCGTCGCCACCTTGCTGATCGGTGGCGAAGGTGGCTAAAAGGCCGCCGCCGCTCTGAAAGCTGGTATCGGCAAAGGGCCTACAATCAGGAGTTGCTCGGTTGCTGGCAGCCACGTCCGATTAATGCCAAGTTGCTGCTGTTTACTAGTCGTTATGGGCGAAGACTTCCCCTGCGCAGGGCCCGCTGGCTGCAACCCGAACTCGTCTGGAAAGAGTTGGTCGGGGCCAGGCATGGTGATGTCGTTCAGGATTTTGAAGTGAGCGCAATCTGGCAGGCGGAAATATGGCAGCGGCTGCTCTCTACAAACAACTCCTCTCTATCGATGGCTGATCGTTCGACCGCGCCCCCCGCAGAGGCCGCACGTCATGGCAACCTGAGCCCTTTGGTACCAGAGCGATGAGCTCGGAACTAAGCCGCCGTCTGTTTGGAGAACCACTACCCCGGAGCCAAGCCGAGGCTGAAAAGTTGCCCAGTTTTGCTGCTCTGCCAATTCTTTCGTCAGATGCACTCTCTTCTGTGGCCTATGCCACTGAAGCGGCACTGGGGGTGCTCGTGCTCGCGGGCAGCGGCGCCTTGAGTTTGTCCTTGCCGATTACCGCAGCGATCGTGGTCCTGATCGCCATTGTGGTGTTCTCCTACCGACAGACGATCGAGGCCTATCCCCAGGGGGGTGGTGCTTATGTCGTTGGCCGCGAAAATCTCGGCACCTGGGCGGCTCTGGTGGCGGCCGCCAGCCTGCTGATCGATTACGTGCTTACGGCGGCGGTGAGTTTGATGGCCGGCACCCAGGCCCTCACCTCTTTGGTGCCTTGGCTGCTGCCCTGGGAGGTGGTGATCGCCCTGATCTTGCTCACCGTGGTGGGCTGGGCCAACTTGCGGGGCCTGCGCGAATCAGGTCGCCTTTTCGCCCTGCCCACCTACTCATTCGTGCTGATGGTGGTAGTGCTGGCAATAGCTGGTGCAGGCAACCTGCTCTTCTCTCACGGCTTCCAGCCCGATCCCCCCCCAGCGGTGGTAGCTGCTGAGCCCCTCGGCCTGTTTTTGATTTTGAGGGCTTTCAGCTCCGGTTGCTCAGCTATGACCGGCATCGAGGCAATCGCCAATGGCGTGCAGGTGTTTCGGGAACCCTCCGCCCAGGGGGCCCGCCGCACTCTGGTGGTGATGGGTGCCCTGTTGGCAGCGATGTTTCTGGCGGTGAGTGGTTTGGGCTTCATGTACGGCATCGCCCCCCATCCAGACATCACCGTGCTCGCCCAGATCGGCCAGCGCCTGTTCGGATCTGGTAACCCACTTTACTGGCTTCTACAGGTCACCACCTTGCTGATCCTGATGCTGGCTGCCAACACGGCCTTCGCGGATTTTCCCCGTCTTTCAGCTCTGTTGGCCCGCGACAACTTCCTGCCCCGGCAGATGGCGTGGGTTGGCGATCGTCTCGTGTTCCAGAACGGCATCGTGGGGTTGGTGGTTGCGACTGCCGTGATCGTGCTGGTGAGCCGGGGGGACACCACGGTGGCAGTGAATCTCTATGCCCTCGGTGTATTTCTGGCCTTCACCATCTCTCAGACCGGCATGGTTGTGCACGGCTGGCGACAGCGCGCCAGCCACTGGCAGGGTCGGGTTTTGATGAATGGAGCCGGCGCCATCTGCACCTTGCTTGTGCTTGTTGTGATCGGAATCAGCAAGTTTGCGGAGGGTGCGTGGACTGTGGTAATTGCCATCCCTATGCTGGTACTGCTGTTGGCCAGCATTCGCCAGCGTTACCGCCGCGTCTATGCCGCGATTAGCCTGCCTCCTGGATCAAGCCAACCACTGTGCATTTCGCCAAGGAATGAACCAATCGGTAATCGCAGCATTGTCTGGCTGCGCATGTTTAGCCAGCCGGGGATTGAGGCCTTGCGTTATGCCGCCACTATCTCAGATCGGGTGGATGCCGTCTGGGTTCTGAAGAGCGATGACGATGCCGAACGGATCCGGGCGGACTGGAGTGAATTGGTCGGCAGGGATCCAGCGATCAATCTCACCCTGCTGGAGAGTCCCTACGCCTCCGAGATCAACCCCTTCGTTGACTTCGTGGAGGCTGAGGAGAGCCGCCATCCCGGACGTCTGACGATCGTGATGCCGATGGCCATACCCCGCTATCGATTAGACAGCCTGCTGCTCAATCAGCATGGCGTCAGCCTACGTCGCGCCCTTGATGCTCATCACAACCGCGTCTACACCTTGGTGCGCTACTACCTACCGGCCTAACGATGGCAACTCTGGAGTACACATAAGGGGGCGGCACTGATTGCGGCCACCTGCCTGCCCCTTACCTCTCTGACGCCTAGGCTAATTCCCTGGGAGCCAGTGTTCGTTATGGCCTTGCTCACCGTGGTCAGCTCCGACACGCATCTATCCAACTGGAGTAGGGCGGCATAATCGAGATGTACCGCTGGATCACAGGCGAGTTGGCGGTACAGGATCATCTCCCAACCGACTTCTGCTTAGCGCTCCAACTGTTAGTGATAGTCACTCGGGGCGCCTCGTTCGCCGTCCAGCAATACTACCGGCCATCGATTTACAGCATTGGTCGTACCAATTATCTATCTCCAAACCTTACAGCAATCTACCCCGATCCTCTGCTATTGGCATTGCGTTGCATCGGCGGCCTCCTGAGCGATGTATTCCTGTGCTAGTAATAAGAGCAGCTTCTACAGGTTGCCTACAGCATGATTGACTTGACAATCCGCAATCTCCAGCAGGAGATCAAGGCGAGGATTGACTTCCAGCGGGACAGCGTGGAAGTTTTGGCCGAAGTGCACTACAAGACAGTTCAGCATTATCTCGACACCCATATGAATGTGGTTGTCATGACTGGCGGAAGAAACGGTCTACAGCTGCCGCACTATCACAAGCATGGTTTTGATTTCTTTGTTGTGCTTCAGGGGCGGGGCTGGCTTCATACGGCTGACCTAATGGATGGTCAGATCACCGCTGAGGGCTGGCGGCATCAGCGCCTTGAGAGCGGAGATTCCTACGGTGTTGAACCCAATCAAGCTCACTGCTTGCTGAATGATGACAGCAAAGATCTTGTCTTCCTCAACATCTCTCCTGCTAGACACATGTCAACGGACTACTTCGTGCTTGATGATGTCGATCTCAACAGCCTCCGGCACGAGTAATGGCTTATGAGGCATGCATGCCCTTGAGGTTTACAAGCACAACTCCCACCACAATGAGAGCCACGCCCAATAGCTGACTTAGGTTTAAGACCTGCTTATAAGCGACTGCACCAATGCACACCACCGCAACGGTGCCGAGTCCGCTCCACAGCGCGTAGGTGATCCCAAGCGGAATCACCGTGACCACCCTGGCGACCAAGGCAATGGCACAGGCATAGGCGGCCAACAGCAATACAGTCGGCCATGGACGAGTGAGCCCTTCCGAGAGCTTCAAGAGGCCTGTGCCTGTGATTTCACAGCCGATCGCCAGCAGAAGGTATAGCCAAGCTTGGGAAGCAGTCATGGTTGCGTTGTTGGATCAATGGCCGATGCAGGTGGGCTGAGCTCAGCAACGGCCTGATCCAGTGCGGTGAGCAACAGATCCACCTCAGCTAACACCTGAACATGCCCGTCCAGGCTCTGGAAAACTGTATCCATGGTGCAGGTGTTCGCAGCACAAAGAGCGGCTTGCCTGCCTTGAGGGCATGAGTGGCTTCTGAGGCGGACCCAGGACCTCCGGCTCCGCAGATCACCACCGCATCCGAGGCCAACACGTTGATCACATTGCGCGCCTGGCCCAGACCCGTTGAAATCGCCAGATCCACTTCAGCAGCTGCAGCTGCGTTGTCATCCGGCAGGATGCCCACGACGCAATGGCCGGGCACAGAAGCGGCCCCACGACTGACGGCAGCCATCACCCCGCAATCACGTCCGCCAGACAACACAACCCAGCTGACGTGACCCCCTTGCTGCTCCAGTTCCTATGAGAGCTGGTGGGTTAGTCAGGCCGCTTTCCATTGCTGGAGGACTTCCAGGGGCGTGCGCCCCTGGAGAGCCGAATGCGGTCTATGGATGTTGTACTCGATTC
>NZ_JAGQBD010000031.1:0-24908 GCF_024345455.1 Cyanobium sp. T1G-Tous | reverse complement strand
TCAGTTTTCGTGTCGCCTCCAGCGTCATCGCCCCCCGGTTGTCGCCGGCGACAACCGGGGGGCGATCAGTTCCCCTCACCGGCCAACTTGATTGACGCCAATCGGCCAAGGGGCTTGACGCGGGACACCAGATGATCTGGTTCAGGCGATGGCGGTATTCATCGCTGATCACCCGCAATGGGAGCAATGCAGATTGATGCAGTCATCTGTGGCGGGCTTGCCGTTTCAGCAGGGCTGCAAGCAGCCCGCAGTGGTCAGGCACTACCTAGATGGACTGTTTCGCGGACCAAAGCAGGTGCCCGGTGAGCCGGTAGCGCTATCAAGATGAGGCCATGAAACAGCTATCCGGCAAAGGCAAACCGAAGTGGCTGGTGCTGGCCGGTCAAATGCTGGCCGGATGCGTTTTTGTTGCCATGACCATCAGCGTTCTTCCGGCGCTGCTGATGATGTCGCTTGTGACGGCCTTGCTGCTGATCCCTGTCTTGAGGCAGGTTCGCAAGGAGGCAGAGAAGTCTGGAATTGACCTGAGTTCACCTCCAAAAGACATGGTCAATGTCACCCCTTTACATCGGCGCCTACAACAAGACCTCTTGAAATATCTCGGCCTTATACGTTGACTTAAGCGGCCCAGCCTGGGCTAGTCATGGCTCCTTTGCTTGGAGATCACGAGCATGGGCTCATGCTTTGAGCGACATTTCTTCCTGGCTAGTGCGCCTAAACATGTAACCTATGCCTCGCGTTGTGAGAATAAGCTCTGGAACTTCTACGTCTTCTTCCACTTTTGCGCGCAGTCGTGATATGTGAACGTCTACTACTCGACTGTCGTTAGATCTCGTGGGCTTATACCCCCAAACCTGCTCGAGGATGTCCAGCCGGCTGACTGGCTCACCAGCACGGTTAATCAATAGCTCTAGCAGGCTGAATTCCATTCCCGTAAGACGGATGCGCTCATCACCACGATATGCCTTGCGGCGCGTTAGATCCACCCTGAAATTCCCAACAATCAGCCAATGACTACTTGCGGGCTTGCGGTCTGCACCATTATTTGTTTGCTTGCCGCTGAGAAGGGATGGAGAGCTTCTTCTCAGCACACAGCGAATACGTAGCTCAAGCTCTTTAGGGCTAAATGGCTTGAGTATGTAGTCATCGGCGCCAAGCCTTAGTCCAGTGAGGCGGTCGCCTACATCACTCAAAGAAGTGAGCAAAATAATCGGCACTTCTGATTGAGCTCGGATCCGCTCGGTCACAGCGAAACCATCAAGCTCTGGCATCATCACATCAAGAACAAGTGCATCCGGCTCAAAGCTGCGGAAGAGTTCAAGAGCATTCATGCCATTGACTGCCGCTGCCACCTCAAAGCCAGCTAGACGCAGGCGCGTTTCCAATATGCGCCGGATATTCGCCTCGTCATCGGCGATCAGTATTCGGATGGGATGGGTGCGACGTTCTGGGGTCAAGACACTCCAAGCGCCGCAAGATGGGGCAAGACTTAGGAGGAAACTCCGTTGATCGCGGATTACGAACAAGAATCGTCATTGAGGCAACTGCCCTATCCGCCGCTCCTTGCCCTTGCTCCTAACGGAGCAAAGCCTCAGCTTTTAGTTGCTGCAGCAGCCACAGCAGCCGGCACCTCCAGCTGGTGGGCTGATCTGCACTGCTACTGCTTGCTGCTCTCTGTCAAAGGTGCAGAGGAGTTCAGCTAGCAGGCGGCCTGCCAACCCTCGTCAGCGCTGCACCTCCCAGTAGTGCCAGCAGCAGGTTGAGGGTGGAATCAAAACCCATCTGCAATTTCTCAAGCGTGCCTGGGCATACCTGACCAACTGGCCGGCCTGCCAATGCCCGTTGGCCGCAGACCCCAGCAGCAAGTGAATAGATCAAAAGCTGGGTGCAGATCACTACCGCCAGGGTCTTAAAGACAAAGCGCTCACGATCAAAGGGGGGCTTACTGCCCTGCTGGGTAGGTGGCAGCAAGGGCGGCAGCTCATCGCTCATGCATCTGCACCTTCAACCCTGTCCACTGCCTGTTTACGGCTGGCAGGTCAGTAGCCAGCCGGTGCCATTGCCATCGGCCTCCCAGCGGGGTTGCCAGTTCTTCCAGCTGTAGTGCTGGCCTGCGCCGTTGGTGTTGGCGGTGTAACCACCAGCGACTAGATCAGCTTCTCCATTGGGGTCGTTGTGAATTGCGACCGCCTCGGTGAAACCGATCACCACACTCCAATGACCCCCACCTGATGGCGCAGATACAGAACCGTGATGCAGCCAGCCCACTGCCACTGGCCGCCCCAGGTTGATCTGCTGCTCCAAAGCTGCTCGATCACCATTGGTCGCAAAGTTGGCCGTAAGCCCCAGGGAGCGCAAGGCAGAGAGCTGGGCCTCTGCACTAGTGCTGTCGCCGTACTTGGCGCGGATGGCGTTGTATTCATCGTCCGAGCTGACCTTGCCCCAATAGCGGGCGAGCATGGCGCAGCTACTGGAGAAGCACTCGCGGTAACCGGTGCCGGAGGCGTTGTCGTTCTGGTTCTCCCAGGCCACCGGCAGGGGATTGGTATGGGCCGGTGCTGGGGGAGTCGAGGAGAAGGTCTGGCGCCAGGGAGCGGCTTCGGTGAGGACAGCTGGGTCAGCACTGATCACGGCGAGCCGCAACTGCTCAATCCCCTCGAGTTGCTGGGGCTCTGCCTTCCAGACATTCCAGAACTGCTGCCAGCGCTCAGCTGTGAACGGTGCCTGGGCAGCAGGAGAGGTTGTAGTCATGGCAGCAGAACAGTCCTTTGCTGTTGCCGCGCCAGACCAGCCCGCTAAACCTAATTTCGTGTACTAGAAGTTGGACGAGTGGGCTGCAGGTTGTCAGCTTTTAGGAGGCGCGCGAGCTTTAAGGCGGTGCTTGATTGCCTAGAGGCTGACGCCGTTATCCAAGAGGCCAGCAGCTGATCCATTGGCTTCTGCGGGGATGGTTTAGCCCCGTTCCTGCCAACGCTTGGGATCTTGGCGTCCATGGACCGCCAGGACAATGATTTCTGTGGCTTCCTTTCGGAAGTAGATCGCGTAGGGAAAGCGCTGCAGAATCACGCGCCGAATTGGCCCCTGCACTTCCGGGTAGCGAAATGGGTGAGCTTGGATTCGCTCAACGGCATCAACCAATGCCACGGAAAACAATGCACCAAGACCCTCCTGTTGTTGCTCGTACCAATCACGGCTGTCGATGACGTCCTGCCGTGCCTCAGGTAGGAACCTGACCGACAAGTTCATGCCAGACCCAAGTCCTGACGAACGACATCCCAGCTAACGGCGCGCTCTGGGTGCTGCTGATGCTCGGCCCAGCGCCGCTCAAGTTCAGTGGCTAGCCCAGCATCAACTGTGAGTGCTTGCTCCTGTTCGGTGGTCTCCAGGCTGTGCCAAAGCGCCATAGCCAGTTGGACCCGCTCAGGTCCTGGCAATTGCAGCAGCTCATCCAGCGTGCTGGCCCCCATGAGAATTCGGGCTTCTGTTAGCTCAACCGTAGCGGCACTGGCTCGGCAATAGCCCCTGACCTCCCTGGGGCGCTGCCCCCTGTGCCATGGGCCTCACCTTGATCGAGGCAGCCAAATACGAGAACAGGCTTGAGCATTTAGCTGTGCTCAAGACGTTTTCAGAGGGCGAACTGCTCGCCCAGCTGCCGTTCATGAATATTGCCGGCAGCGGCCTGTTTTATTCCGCAGAACAGGAGCTGCCATCTGTTGGCTTTCGCGCTGTAAACGAGGGCTATACCCAGAGCTATGGCGTGGTGGACCAGCGCGCAGAAGCGGTGCACCTATTTGGTGGTGACGTGGATGTGGACCGCTCGATTGTTGACCTGATGGGCCCTGAGGCCCGAGCCAGCCAGATCGAAATGAAGGTGCGCTCCATGCGGCTCACCTTGGAGGCAACGGTGATCAATGGCGATAGCAGCGCCAACCCCAGGGCATTTGACGGCCTCAGTAAGCGCCTGCAGCCAGGCGATGCGATGGCAATCGACAACGCCGGCAATGGCGGTGCTGGCGGCAGTACTGCTCCTGGTGCACCGCTTGATTTCGATCGCCTCGATGAGTTGATCGATTCGGTGAATGCCTATGGCGGCAGCAAGGTGCTGGTGATGAGCAAGGCAATGCGCCGTCAGCTCAATGCCCTGGCCCGCGCCTCCATTGGTGGTGGGGTGTATCAGACCAGTACCAACTCCTTTGGGATGACGGTGCACCGCTACCAGGACTGCGAGCTCGTCACGGTTGACCGCGATGCCCAGGGCATTGAGGTGATGGGTTACGACGAGGCCGGCGGCACCAGCTCGATTTACTGCTGCACCTTTGGTGATCAAGGCGTCACCGGTTTGCAGGGCCCCTTCCAGGGTCGCTATGGCATTTCGGTGCGGGACCTGGGCGAGGTACCTGATGCCCCGGTGTTTCGCACCCGCGTCGATTGGTACGTGGGCTTTGCCGTGCTGCAGAGCCGCGCTGCTGGCCGTCTGTTCAACATCACCCCTGCTAACTGAGCCATGAACGGCAATCCCTTGCTTGATGCGGAGACCACCTTGGTGGGCTGGACCAACCGCAGCGCCATACGCAATTTGGAGCGCACCTTCCTCTCTGGAGAAGAGGTGCTGCTTACAACCAAGCTCGATGCAGCGTCACGCTTCTCAGTAGTAGCAAGTAACCCAGGCTCTGCTGCTGCTGTTGAAATTCAGGTGTCCTTTGCGCCTGTGCTGCGTGATGGCACAACCGGTAGCTGGGTGGTTGCTACCACCGTTGCACTGCCAGCAGAAGGCGGGCGGGTGGAGGCGTTTATCAGTGGACGTGACATCCAGCTCAATGCTGCTGATCTAGCGGACGTGGACCTGCCAGCGGTCTGCTTTGCCAAAGCAGAAGTGAGCCCCGAGACCCCAGAGGGGATGCACGTGGGACTTACGGCCACTATTCCTGCTTGATGGTGACTCCTGTGCGCCATGACCTAAGTGATCCAGCTATTCCTGAGGGAATGGTGCGGATCAGTGCTGGAGCAGAGCACCGCTTTATATGGCCGGTGCACCTAGGCGGCTGGCAAAGCCTGGGCTGGCAGCTGCAAGAGGCTGCAGCAGTTACATCTATCGGTGCGATACCAGAAGAGCTGCTGCCTGGCGTCGCTCCAATCGATCTGATCGCTATGGAGCCCGAACAAGTAGCTCAGCCACCGCTCGCTGTTGAACCAGAAGAAGTGCCAGAAGCGCAATGGGATCCAGAAGCCGAACCAGCAGCAGAGCCCGAGCCAATACCAGCACCTGACTTTCAGGCCATGACCAAGGCGCAGATCCTTGAACACTGCTCCAGCGTCTATGGCGTCGAGCTCGATGGCAGCCAGACCAAAGCGGAGCTGGTGGAGCAGGCCACGGCACTGGCGCAGCAACCCGAGCAGCTGCTGCCTGATGTGCTGCTGGATGACCCCCTGATTTAACGAGGTTCAGCAGATGACCATTGCCATGCGCACCAGCGTTGCGATCAGCAGTGGCGGCATCAGCGCGCAGCTGATCCGCCTGCTGCCGCCTGCTGGCTGTCCTGGTGAGGCGGTGTGGGTTCCGCCCAATGAGGTGCAGCGCTGGGAGCAGCTGGGTTTTTTTCGCGGCTCGGTACCTGCAGCTGATCTGGAGCTGGCCTGGTTGCCCGCTGAGGGATCAACCGGTGATCTCGCCGGCAGCATTGCAGTGGAGCTACTGCTCAATCCGCGCAGCACCCCGCCTAACGCGGTGACGATTGATTGGGGTGATGGGATGGCTCAGACCATTCCCTGGGTAGGCGTAAACGGCAACGGCCGGCTGCGGCACTGCTACATGAGCCGCGCCCAGTACCTGGTCAAAGCAGAGCTAAGCGGCAATGGCATTACTGCTTCCCTGCTGGTGAGCTTGGCGGGCTGCTCGATCTGGTCACCGGAACCACCAGCACCTGGTCCAAATCCTGGCCCGGGCACCGTGCTGCCCTTGATTCCTTGTGCTGGCCTAAGTGGCGCTGCTTACGACGGCAGCACAACCCAGCAGTGGAGCCTGACGAGATGGAGTGGTGGCAGCAGTGCTGGTGGTGTGCCGCCCAGCGATGGATCCAGCGCCTTGTTCCTTTGCGCTGATGGCAGCTGGGCCATGCCGCCTGGCAGTAACAGCGGCACCCGCTGGTGGAGTGGTGATGGACCGCCCGGCTTGCTGCCTGATGCCAGGGCTGGCGACTTCTACCTCGACACCACCAGCGGCAACCTCTATCAACTGGAGCTGAGCTGATGGCCTGGACCATCAGCAGCAACCTCAAGGGTCCCTCGATGTTGCGGATAGGGCGGCTACCGGCGGCACTAAGCACGGCGTCTAACAACAGCTGGCTCAACCTGTTCACCACAGAGCTGGCGGCCCAGCAGGTGCTCTCCTTCTCAGCCGAGCTCTACTTCTCGAGCGGTGCCAACAACACCGGCCTGGTGACCACCCTTTCAGGCCCCACTGCTCCCCAGTCGGTGATCTACAACCTGGTGGGCGGTGAATCACTCACCACCTTTCGCAACCTCACTGCTACTAGCTACGACACACCCCTGATCGGCACCTCCTCGGCAGGTAGCTCAGTGCTCAGGGCCCTGGTGAGCGGCACGGTGGAAAACGGCGCCAATGGCGGCAATCTCAGCCTCCGCTTTCGCTCGGAAATGGCCGGTACGGCGGTGACGGTGCTGCGCGGCTCTTGGTGGCAGGTGCTGCTGCACTGAGCTGAGCTGAGCTGAGCTCAGCTGAGCCGAGTGCAACTACGGCAATAGGGGGTGTGTTCTCGCCGGCAGCCGGGCCGCAGCAATGCGATGGCATGGATTCCCTCCGGTTCGCTCAAAGGTCCGCAAGGTGATCGCGGTACGCAGGGACCCCAGGGAGTGCAGGGCCAACCTGGAGCCGATGGCGCTCAGGGAGTTCAAGGCCCCCAGGGTCCAGATGGGTTGCAGGGTTTATCTGGCCCAGAAGGACCACAGGGCCAGCAAGGCATCCAGGGCGCAGCGGGCCTTGGCATCACCTTCCAGGGGCAGGTGGCAACTGTTGAGGATCTACCTGCTGATGCCGAACAGGGCGCTGCCTACATCGTGCAAGCCGATGACTCGTTTTGGGTGTGGGATGGGGGCAGCAGCAGCTGGGTGAATGGCGGCTCAATCCAGGGCCCCCAGGGCATCGCTGGCCCGCAGGGAGCGCAAGGACTGCAAGGAGAGCCTGGACCTCAGGGCCTGCAGGGAGTGGAGGGCCCGGCCGGGACGCAGGGCATGCGCGGTACGGGGTGGTTCAGCGGGGCTGGGGCACCTGCGGCTGTAATCCCTGGCTCGATCACCGGCGACCTGTATTTAGACAACGTCACTGGTGATGTGTACACCTTGAGCTGAATGGCGAGCTGCTCCCTTGCTGGCAACCTGCAGGGACCGAGCTGCGGGCCATCAAGGTTGCTAGGTGCGCTCAGCAGATCGCTCCTGCGATCGCAACGCTGCACCATTACGCCAATGCGCCGCAATGTGCCTCAGGGAACCTGGCAGCAGGCACCAGTTCACGCGAGCTTGAGCCCATATCTGGTTTGAGTAGATGAGCTGGTCTGATCTGGAGCGGTTGGTGGCTGATGCAGAAACCAGCCCGGCGCTCCAGCAGGTCCTGGGCCAGTGCCATAGCCGCCAGGAGCTCCTACGCACCGCCCGCCAGCTGGGCTACCGGCTCACCAGAGCAGACCTACAAAACGCCTGGCTGGAGCATCACAACGCAGAGGAAGTGCAAGGAGCGGACAAAGCCTCCAATTACTGAGCCCCAACGCTTCTGCAAGGACTGGCGTGCCCTAGCCAGTCCCCGAGCTCGCGGGAGCCACGCAGCGAGGCAGGGCGCGACAGCATGTAACGAAGTCGTTACATGGCTCTCATGACAGTCGGGGAAGTCTTTCTGGAGTCGATCTCTAGCGGTGTGATTACGGAGCATGAGATCTCCTGGGTTGCCTCCCACCAAGGCGCCTTTGCCCGCCACGAGGAAGCCCTGGCGCTTCGGTTGGGGCGCTTGGTAGACGAGGGGCAGATCAACCTCGGGTGCCGCCTGCCTAGTCGTCTTGTCCAGCACAAGTTTGTGCTCAACGAATGGATCGAACCGCTCGGCCGGCGCCGCGGCAGAGCAGCTGTTTGCGCCTGACACCGCAGCAGCTCCCATGACTCAAGCCAAAACATTGCAGTACTGGCAGAACATGCGGATCGCCATGGAGGCTGCCGGTGCAACCTCAAGTGCCATTTACAAACGAGCCCTGGCGATTACCCAGGGGCTTCCAGATCCCCTCGCCCCCTCAGGATTCAGCTCGGTCGTAACGACTAGCCCCCTTTCAGAGCCGGGGGCCGCAGCTCCGGCGGCGGCCTTCCCCGTCAGCCTGAGTAGATGCACGCCCCCTCCCCCATTGCCACGACCATTCACAGCCTGTTACATTAGCCGTAACAATCCGTAACAGACATGACTGAGTCCGCCCGTTTTGGTTTCGTTGCTTTCGCTGAGACCTGGAACGGCCGTCTGGCCATGCTCGGCTTTGTTATCGGTCTTGGCACCGAGCTCCTGACAGGTCAGGGCATCCTTTCCCAAATTGGTCTGGGTTGAGCGTCATGGAAACCGACTACACCGCTGCAATCTCGGTCGTTGCTCTGATCACCGCTGTGCTCTCGGCAATGACGATCTACGTGCTTAGCCGTCCAACGGACCTGGCTAAGAGGGTTGGATGATTTCTGCTATCACCATCGTTCTTATCGGTGCCTGGATTGTTGGTGCTCTCAACCAGCCGGATCTTGCCGATTGAGCTTCTAGCTCTTGCTTATTTAGCATCCCAGCAACTCTTCCGCCACCAAAAGCCATGACCAACACTCCTTCCAGCGACCCAGCGCTTGATAACAGCGCGGAACAGCTGACCCTCATGGAGCAGCTCAAGCAAGTTGAACTGTTTAACGGCCGCGCCGCCATGGTTGGCATCGTCACCGGCATCGTGGTGGAAGGCCTCACCGGCTTTGGCATCGCCCACCAGATCGGCCTAGGCGCCTTGGTTGATGGCTATGCCGCCTGCCGTACCCAGTTCCTGCCCTTCTGCTTCTGAGCTTCTGCAGGCCTTTGGTTTTGACCCCTAAGTAATACCTGGGGGTTTTTGTTTGACGCCAGTGGATTAGCCGGCGGCCTTCAAGGCCGCCGGCTGGCTGGCTAGACGGACCAGCGCAGGGGCAGCTCAAGCTCCTGGGGCTCTTCTTCCAGCTGGATTAGCCACCAGGCTGCTGGATAGGCGGGCTCGGGCTGTGGCTCCTGCCATTGACCGGAAGACTGAGCTTCTTCCCAAGCATCAATGAGGGACTGAATGGTGGTGGAGAGCGGGAACATCGCTGTGATGCAAAGAACGCGCACCTGTCACCCCGAGAAGCGGGGAAAACTGGAGAGCGGTTTTGCAAAGCCGATGGGCCCCTACATCCAGCTGAGGTGCTGAATTGGTTTGAGATGGCTGATATAGGCAGACCTTCTGACATACGACTAGGCGTGATGCTTTCATCCACCTAGATCGCTGTTGTCGCGTCCTTAAGTGCACCCTGCAGGCCAGCACTGAGAAGTGCGCCCCAAAACATGGCAAGAGCGTTGGGGGCGAGAAGCACCAATGGCGCAGAACGTGTACAGCAGGCCAGCCTTGCGTGATCGCCTCAAGCGTCAGGTGTTGCGCAGCAGCAAAGGCGGACGGGCTGGGCAATGGTCAGCGCGAAAGGCTCAGCTTTTGGCCGCTGCTTATAAACGCGCTGGCGGTGGCTATAGGCAGGCAAGGACTGCAACGCAACGAAGCCTGGCCAAATGGAGCGCCGAAAAGTGGCGCACCTCCTCAGACAAGAAAGGACAGAGCGCTAAGGCGATTCGCGGCGCTAAGACCACTCGTTACCTGCCAGATGCTGCCTGGCGCCGGCTAACTGCCGCCCAAAGAGCAGCAACCAACAGAAAGAAGCTTGCGGGCAAGGGCCAATTTGTTAAAAACACCAATGCAGCAGCGCGGGCCGGCAGAAAAGCTCGCAGCAGGAGATAAAGCAGGCCGCCGCTACAGCGGCCTGCAGGAGCTCAGATGAGCGCCACCTCCCCCGGGAGGAGAACGCGGCGCTTCTGGGCTGCAGCCAATACTTCCTGGCGATAGAGCTCTTCTCCAGCGGCACTAAGGGCTGAATCGATGGCATCAATTCGTGCCAAGCACTGAGCGATGGCAGGCAGCACCTCTTCTTCTAAGAGGGTGATTTCCTCTTCTCCATAGGGCTGCTCGCTCCAGGTGCGGCGCAGCGGCAGATCACGGCGCAGCAGCTGCTCGATGGAGCGCGAGGCGCGATCAAGCAGCAGGAAGGGATCTTCTTCTGGCCGGCAGAACTTGGACTGGGCAGCTAGTGATGCCATGACTTTCGGCGCCAGGTGTGGCGCAGCGATGGGACCGATCCCAGAGGAGGTCCGACGTCAGGAGGGCCTCAAACTGGAGAGGCCCCGGAGTAAGCCACAGGCTTCAAGTCCCCGGCGCAATCGGACGAGGGCGCTACTCCCTGCATGGCAGCAGCTGAGAGTTAAACGGAAAACATCAACTCGCCGTATCCGAGGTGGTGCCCCAGTCACAGTGGGTTTGAACAAGATCCGCCACGGGCCATGCAGCGCATCATCCGGTTCATCGCTGCTGCCTGCCTGATATCGCTCCTTTCCGCCTGCGGCGGTGAGGGAGCAAAAGACAGGGAGGAAGACCAGGTAGATCGAGAGAGGCCCTCCCTTGGAGCATCCAAGGACGGTGACGAGGGTGAGGACAAGAAGGAGGGAAAAAAGGAGGAAAAGGAATCCCGCGAGGATGAAGATCGCGAGGACAGTGATTCGCCACCGGCTCGATCACTGCGTACCTGGGGGGTGGCCAATCCCATCAGAGCTGTGATTTGTTCCTAGCCGCTGAATCTGGTTGCACTGTTCAAGTTCTTTCAGGCGGTGAGATCCGTCTTGGGCCCACGCTCCCCTTGGTTTTCCACGGCAGCTTGCTGAATGCGGTAGGTCCAACGAACAGTTCTTCACGGCTCCTTCACCGGTCCAGCCGCGTCAACGCTGCTCCGCCCAGCAGCGCCAGCAGCAGCTTGAGGGTGGAATCACAGCCGCCCTGTAGCTGCTCCAGCGTGCCCGGGCAGATCTGACCGACAGGCCGGCCCTCCAGCGCCCGCTGGCCGCAGACCCCAGCGGCCAACGAATAGATCAGCAGCTGGGTGCCGATCACCACCGCCAGGATCTTGAACACAAACCGCTCGCGGTCGAACGGCGGCTTGGGCGGTCGGTCCAGTGGGCCTGAGTTCATCGCTGCTCTTCCTTCTCGATCAGGACCCAGCCGGCGGCAGCACCGGCCCCGCCTTCACTTTTTTTCCTGGAACACCCCCACATAGACCGTGCCCTGGCGGTAGAGGGGCAGCACCTTGTCGCGTAGATCGACGTTGTGAATGCGGAGGCAGCCCAAGGTGGGATGCAGGGGCTGCTGCGGAGCCCAGGCGCCAGGCCAGCCGCAGGCTGAACCACCGCCGTGGAGCATGATCCCGGCCCGGCCGGCCTTGATCTCCTGGCCTTCCAGCTCCTCCAAATCAAAGGAGTACCAGCCGTAGGCAATGGCGGTATCGGAGCAGGGGGGATTGGGGTTCTGCTCGTAGTCCGCATACAGCTGGCCCAGCTTGTAGAGACCCGGCGGGGTGTCGGTGTAGGTGTGGCTCCAGTCGGTGTCAGCGCCCTGCCCCCTCGCCAGACAGGGGAGCTTCCACAGGAACTTGCCGCTGTGGTCATAGGCCTCTAGGTCCTCATCCCGGTCATTCACCAGCAGATAGCTGTCACCGGGTTTGACCGGTGCTGGCTTCTGCGGCCCGGCCATGCTGGCTTCCTCTGAACCGCGGGGATCGAGGCCACCAGTAGGGGGCTGCGGCTGGGGTGGCTGCTCACTGAAGGTGACGGCCCAGGGTGCCTGCTCATCGAGGATCTCCTCACCGCGCTCAGTGCTGCTGATTGCCTCAAACAGCTGCAGAACACCGCGTTGCTGCTGCGGCTGGTCGCGGTAGAAGCGGAAGCGATCTGCAAATCGCTCGGCGCTCATCGGGGTGGTCATGGGGAGTGGAGCTGACCACTGCCTTTGCCAGCTGGTGCTCAACCCTGCATCTGCCTGGATCCCGCGCACCCGTGATGCGGTTTGATGGGAGACCCTGCTGATCCATCAGATACTGAGGAGATAGGACTTGTGCCATGGCCAGCGCAGCCACCCTGCTTGTATTCGGTCCTGATCAGGTGCTTGCACTGCTGCGTGAGCGCCAAAGCGAATGGCGGCAGCGCTATCAGCTGCAACGCATTGGGCTGTTCGGCTCTATGGCTCGCAACCAGGCCACGGCCTCTAGTGACGTGGATGTGTGGGTTGAACTCGATCCCCTCACGCCCTACGCCACCGTGCATCTAAAGCAGGAGCTGGAGGAGCTGCTGCAGCGCCCGGTTGATCTGGTGCGCTTGCGGGAGCGCATGAATCCCGCCCTGCGGCAGGCCATCCTTCAAGAAGGCATAAGCACGTGAGCGGTGAGCTGCTGTTGCTGCTTACCCCGCTGCGGCAGGCCCTGGAGCGGATCGAGCGCAAGGCGCAACCCTTGCTGAGGGATCCGGCACTGCTGGACCGTGAGGAAGGCCAGGACCTGCTCGATGTGATTTGCATGCAGTTCCTGGCAGCAGGGGAAGCACTCAAACGACTGGACAAGCTCCAGCCCGGTTTGCTCGCGGCCAGCTTTCCTGACATCGACTGGAAGGGAGCCATGGACTTCCGAGATGTCATTGCGCACCAGTACTTTGATCTCGATGCCGAGCAGGTGCTGCTGATCTGCCAGCAGGCCCTGCCCGGCGTTCTGGCTGCCATTCGCGACCTTGAGCAACGCAGTTAGGACACGACCTAAGCCAGGGCCGATGACCGCCCCCGGATGGCGGGGGGCATCGCGGGCCAGCGAGCCCAAACCCGCTGTTCCTCGGGCTCGCAGATGCGCTCTCAAAGCACAATCACCTGGGCGGCTGAACCCCAGATCAGCTGCTGATTGCGGGTCAGTAGCTGGGCCTGCTCACGCGGCAGCCAATGGGGACCGGCGCAGAGCTGCCCTTCCCCATCGAGAAACAGGCGCCGCGCCTTAGTTCTGCCCTTCGCGACAAGGTGAAAGAAGGCATGGTGAATCGAGCTGGCTGGCTCAGCCTGCGGAGCGCCTGCTGCTGCTCCCGCCGTCAGAGAGGGCAGCTCCCTAGGCCTTAGCTCAACGCCCTGATCTGCATGATCGCCGCGCGCAGCTCGAACTTATTGAGGCTGGGCCACCATCGGAAGGGCAGGAGCTGGTTGTCCTGCAGCACCAACCCATTCACCCGCTGACAGACGCTGTCCCAGCGCCAGTCCACCAGAGCCGCTCCAGCAGCGGTGTGCAGCGGCAGGAGCTGCTCCAGCCGCCGGCGCAGGAAAGAAGGCCGCAACCGGTCGCAGCACTGCCCCATCAGCTGGTGCTGGCTGCGTCGCCGCCGGATGCGCATGCCGGCCAGGCCTGCAATGGAAATCACCACGTCGCTCGCTCCATCAGTTGTGGGAGATCGGCCGCGCCGTAGTTGCCGGATCGCGCTGGAACAAACCGTCGAGGTAAAGCCGGCTCACGACCCGGTCCTTGCAGCCGTGCTGAAACAGGAAGCCCGCAAGCGCTGCCTGCAGCAGGCGGTACTGGTCCCAGTTGGGATGGCTGCTGATGAATTCCCGCATCGCCTGGTACAGGTCCTCCGGGAACTCATTGACGACGCTCACGTGGACCGGCAGATGGTCGGGGATCTGGCTCATGCGTCCATCACGGCAGTGCACCCATCAAGTCACGAGCACTGCACCAGCGTCAAAGCAGCAAAACCAGTCCGACAAGGCCGTGTCTTGTCGTGAGAAGTAAGTCCTGAACTGCCTTCCTGGCGGCTTGCTGTTGCTGTTGGGCTGGCCAAAACTCCCCGCTGCCGCCGGTCAAGAGGAGAGGGCTTTTCCACAGCGGGTGCTGCACTGCTGGCGCCAGCAGCGAGGTCTTGGGAGTTCAGCCTGTGGAAAAGCCGCCGTTTGTGGTGGGAAACCGCTGAATTCGGGGGAAAACCCCATAGCTCAGCAGCCCTGATCGATTCGCCCGCACCCCTGCAGCAATACCAATCGGGTTTAGCGAAACAACAGCTCCTGCCTGATCCTCAACTCACAACCACACCTGCAGCAGCCTCAGCGGTACTGGCACATCACGCATGAACTGGCTGGTGCGAACTGCCGTAGTGAACTTTCGGTACATGCGCTCGTGTTTTCCACGGCATGTCACGGCCAGGGCGCTGCTGCTGAGCTGCTGAGGAGTGAGCACCACCCCATGCCCTGAGCTGACCACCAACCGACGGTCCTGACGCGACCTGGCAACAGCTGCTGTTGTCACTGGGGCAAGGCCCCGGGAGAGTGCCCTTGGGCCTGACCTTGATTGAGGCGCAGAAATATGCCCGCCGCGCTGAACAGCTGGCGGTGCTCAAGACCTTTGCCGAGGGGGAGCTGCTGCGCCGCCTGCCCTTCCGCAACCTCGTTGGTGGTTCGCTGAGCTTCCCGGCTGAAACCAAGCTGCCCCGCGTTGGCTTCCGGGCAGTGAATGAGGGCTACCGCCAGAGCTATGGCGTCATCAACTCCGATTCGGAGTTTGTGCACCTATTTGGTGGTGACCTGGATGTGGACCGCTCGATCGTTGATCTGCAGGGCCCCGAGGCCCGTGCTGCTCAGACCGAGATGAAGGTGCGCTCGATGCGCCTCACCTTGGAAGCGGCGATCATCAACGGCGATGACACCTTCGATCCACGGGCCTTCAACGGGCTGAGCAAGCGCCTGGCACCTGGAGACGAGCAAACGATCGACAACGGCGGCAGCACCCTCAACCTGCTGGCGCTTGAGGCATTGAGCGACAGCGTGATCGGCTACGGCGGCGACAAGGTGCTGATCGCCAGTAAGGCCGCTCGCCGTCAGATCAGTACCGCCTCCCGTCAGGCCGGCGGCGAGCTGTATGAGGTGATCGATGGCCGCCACTATTTCGAGGGCATCGAGATCCTGCTGGTGGAGGAGGACGCCGAGGGCCATGCGGTGCTCGGTTACGACGAACCGGCAGGCACCACCTCGATCTACTGCTGCGTGCTGGGTGATGCGGCGGTCTGCGGCCTGCAGGGGCCGTTTGAGGGCAGGTATGGCATTGCGGTGCGTGATTTCGGGGAGGTGCATGACGCACCGGTGTTCCGCACACGGGTGGATTGGTACGTGGGCTTTGCGGTGTGCAACCGCAAGGCCGCTGCACGCCTCTACAACGTGGCGCCCATGCCGCTGGTGGTGCCCTAAGCGCCAGCCCTAACCCAGGAGGACTGCCCAGAACCACACATTCATTCCCCATAGGAGCCCTATCCATGACCACCCAAGCCACCCGGCTGCTCGATGCCCAGACGGTGCTCGTCGGCTGGATCAACCACTCGGCAACCGACTGCTACGAACACAGCCGCAGCAGCGGCGATGTCATCAACCTCGGCACCGACCTTGATGCCTCCTGCTCCTTTGTTCTGGTGGCCTCCCATCCCGGCCACAGCGACGCGGTAACCGTGACGCTGGAGCTAGCGCCGCTGCTGGCTGATGGCTCCGCCGGCAGCTGGATAACTGCTGCTGCTGTCGCTATCCCCGCCGCTGGCGGCAAGGTGGAGGCAAGCATCAGCGGTGCTGCCCTGCTGCTGAATCCAGCCGACAGCGAACTGGTCACGCCGCCCTGCCTGCGACTGGCCCGCGCTGTGATCTCCCCAAGCACGCCGGTAGGGATGTGCGTGGCGCTGACTGCAAACCAGGGGCTTTGAGGTGAGTGCCATGAGTAACCCACTGGAGTCACTGACCCTGGCGGCGGGTTCTGAGGCCCTGCCACTGCAACTACTGCAACCCCTCGATGGGGCCAACCCCGCCTCTACGCCCGTACGCCTCTCGGGCCCGGAGCAGCGGCTGAGCGTCACCCCGGATCCGGGAGTGGGCGATGAATCCCTGCTGCCAGCCAGCCAGCTGCTGATCGTCAAGGACGGCGAGAGCCGCTCGATCTGGCCGGTGCACCTGGCTGGCTGGCAGGCCCTGGGCTGGCAGCTGCACACTCAGCCGCCAGAAGCTGCGCCCGAGCCAGAACCAGTCCAGGAAGCAGAACCGGAGCCGGAGCCCGCACCGCAGCCAGGGCCGGAGCCTGATGCAGAACCAGCACCCCTAGCTGAAAGCAGCACCGCGGAGCTCTCCGAATTGCCCAGCCCCGAGCTGGTTGAACCGGCAACCGCCACGGGCGACACCGCTACCAGCGACGGAGAAGCCCTGCTGGCATCTGAGCCACCTGACTTCCAGGCGATGACCAAGGCCCAGATCGTCGACTACTGCTCGGCTGTTCATGGCGTGGAGCTCGATGCCAGCCAGACCAAGGCCGAGCTGATTGAGCAGGCCACTGCGCTGGAAGCCCAGGCCAGCGGCAGTACTACAGCCACCAGCGAGGGCCGCAACGATGCCGCGGATCTCGCGGCCCTGGAGCTGGGTGATGCCCTGCTCTGATCACGGCCAAATGCAACCGAGCCAGCGCATTCCTGGCTGGGGGCTGGCAACAGCTCAGCAGCACTGCCCTGGCGCCGATGGCCACTCCCGATCCGGCTGTGCTGGCCGAGCTGACGGCCCAGTGCCGCAGCAGCAGTCGGCCCCAGGGGGTGATCTTTCTTGGCCAGGCCCAGCTGCAGGACGGCGGCACCCCTGAACCACCCCCGTCCGGGGGCGTCAGTTCGGTGCAAGCTCTGGCGCCTCTCATCAGTGCCACCGCCAGCAATGGGGTGGTGGTGCTCGCGCTGGACCTGCGCCTGCTTGGCCCCCTGCCGCCCTGACCCGATCTCTGCTCTCTCAACCTTTTTTCTTTGCTGATCGCCATGGCCACCACCACCGAGAGCCGCACCACCGCCGGCCGTTCCCTGCCCCAGGCATCCGACCTGCTGCTGGTGCAGCGCGGCAGCACGCCTTACCGGGCCACTGCTGATGAGGTCAAGGCGTTCATGCTCACCCCGGCCACCGCGGCAGCGATCGGTGCGATCAAACCCGGCACCAACCTCTCGGTCGATGCCGATGGCACCCTCCATGCAGCCATCTCCGGTGCCCTCACCTACCGGGGCGCGATCGACCCCACCACCACTGAGGCCCCTGCTGGGGCTTCTGTGGGGGATGTGTACCTGGCCAGCAGCTCCGGCATTGCCCTAGCGAGCTGGAGCGGCATCGCCGGCCAGGACATCGCCCAGGGAGATCTGCTGCTGTTTGACGGCACGAACTGGAGCGCGAACGCCGCCCTGGGGCCCGACGGTGCCGGCGTGATTCGCATCCAGGTGGCCGCACCGCTGAGCGTCGATGAAAGCGACCCGGCCCAGCCGCTGCTGAGCGTCGAGCCCGCAACCACCGCCGCTGCAGGCGTGGTGCAGCTGGCCGATCCGTTGTCGCTGGCAGACGGCATGCTTGGGAGGGTGGTGGATGCGGCCCAGCTCCAGGCTGCGATGGCCACTGCCCAGCCGGCCGGCGACTACATGCCGCTGGACCTGAGCACCCTGCCGGCCCTGCCCTGAGTGCTGCAGCAGATGACCCTCCAACCAGGCGACCTGCTGGCGATCACCCGCCCCACAGGCCCAGCTGCCGGCACCTATCAGCTGCCTGCAGCAGCACTGGCGGAGTTGCTGAACCCGCCGCCAGTGCTGGGTATCAGCGGGGTGCTTTGGTCAACTGTGCGCTCAGCGGCGGAAAACAGCTGGCAGGCGATCTGCTGGTCGCCGGAGCTACAGCTCTACGCCTGCGTAGCGGGCAGCGGCACGGGCAACCGGGTGATGACCTCAAGCGATGGCATTCGCTGGAGGTCCCAACCTGCGGCTGCCGATTTGAACTGGGTGGCGCTCTGCTGGGCCAAGGAGCTGGGGCTGTTTGTTGCCGTCAGCGACAGCGGCATTGGGAATCGGGTGATGACCTCAGCGGATGGCCGCAGTTGGACCCTGCGCCAGACGCCAGCCGATAACAGCTGGACCTCGATCTGCTGGGCACCAGAGCTGGGACTGTTGGTGGCCGTCGCAAGCAGTGGCACGGGCAACCGGGTGATGACAAGCAGCGATGGCTTCACCTGGATCGCCGGCCCGGCTGCCGCGGATCAGGAGTGGCGCTCCCTTTGCTGGGCGCCGCAGCTGGGGCTGCTGGTGGCGGTGAGCAGCACCGCCGGCAACCAGCGGGTGATGACCTCAAGCGATGGCCGCAACTGGACATCGCGGACAGCTGCAGCAACCAATAACTGGACGGCGATCTGCTGGGCGGCGGAGCCGGGTTTGCTGGTGGCGCTGAGCAGCAGCGGTAGGGGCAACCGGGTGATGACCTCCCCCGATGGGATCAACTGGACGAGCCGGACCTCAGCAGCCGACAACGCCTGGACCTCCCTTTGCTGGGCGCCGCAGCGGGAGCTGCTGGTGGCGGCGGCCAGCAGCGGCACCGGCAACCGGATCATGACCAGCTCAGACGGCCTCAACTGGACGGTGCGCAGCTCCCCGGCAGACCTGGGCTGGCGCTCGCTCTGCTGGTCACCCCAGCGGCGTCAGTTCGCGGCTGTTAGCAACAGCGGCGCTGGCAACCGGGTGATGGTGAGCCCCTGAACCATGACTGACACCACGAAACCCCTGCCAGTGATTGGCTCGCGTTGCTGGCGTGACCTGATCAGCCCAGAGAGCGGCGCCACCGTGCTCAACCTGGCGGGAGATAGCAGTGACGCCGACCCGATGGTTGAGCTGGCTTACGACGAGGGGGGCAGCGGCTGGTGGCCGCTCTCCACGCTGGTGTTTGAGCAGCCATGAGCCAAGGGTCCTCAGCCCCCACCCACCAACTGCTGGCGCAGGGTGGCGGGGGCCTTCTTCTGTGCCCGCTGCGCCGCTAGGTGCACCTCACGGTGCGACACAGACATGGTGCTGATCTCGAGCTGCCTGGCAGCAGCGCGGACTGAAATGCATTCCCGATGCTTGCGCCGGTGCTTTTGATCGCTGTGGTTGTGCCATTGGTTGCGCGGCACTGTCGCCTTCTGCGCTGGCGTAGCGAGCCAGTCCGATCAGGCTGGCGGGCAGCACTTTCAGCCAACGCCATGCTCCGCATCCACGGCGATCGCAACAGCCTGCTGGCGGCCCTTGCTGCCCACTGGGTCGACCAGCAACTGCAGATCCCGCCGCCGCTCAAGTCGCAGGCGCGGCCTATCCGCCGCCTACCAGGTCTGCTGCGCTGAAGTGCCCTGGCAGCAATAGATGGATAGGGCCTCACTCCACCCCGCTCAGCTTCTGGCGCAGCGACGGGACCGATCCCAGCGGAGGTCCGGCGTCAGTAGGGCCTCAAACTGGAGAGGACCGGAGCAAGCCTTCCCCGCGTAACCGATCAATCTCCTGCAAGCCATCCGCCAACGGAGGTGCCAACCTGGATGCCATCAGTCCTTCAGTTGGAGAGCGCCGGTGGGAATCGCGATCGAGCTCAGTGACCAACAGGCCCAAGCCTTGAGCGAAACAGCACGCCGGCTCCACGTCAGTGAGGCCGATCTCGCTTCTGCTGCAGTGCGGGATCTGGTCGCTCGGCAATCGGTTGACTTCCAGACCGCTGCGGATCGGGTGCTCAACAAAAACCAGGAGCTCTATCGCCGGCTGGCCTGATGCGCTGGCTGAGCCTGGCGGAGGTGCTGGAGCTGCATCGTCGCTTGATCGAGCAAAGCGGAGGCATGCCCGGTCTGCGGGACCTGGGCCTTCTGGAGTCCTCCCTCGCCCAGCCCCACCAGAGTTTTGGCGGTGTTGATCTCTACCCAGGACTGAATGCCAAAGCCGCAGCGCTGGGGTTCTCCCTGATCCAGAACCATCCCTTCGTGGATGGCAACAAGCGGATCGGCCATGCCGCCATGGAAACAACCCTCGTGCTGAACGGCGTCGAGTTGACCGCCACAATCGATGATGCAGAGGCCGTTGTTTTGGCAGTGGCCAGCGGCGAGCTTGATCGCGAGGCCTTCTCGCGCTGGGTCGCAGATAACCAGCAGACGACCGAACCGTTCTGATCCGTATCAGCAACCTTCGGAGTTGGTGTTCCTGCAGTGACTAGGGAGGAGGGCCTCAGCCCGCCCCCGCCTACCAGCTGCTGCCGCAGAGCCTCAAGCGCTTTCTTCTGGGCCCGCTGCACTGACATGGCGCTGATTTGCAGCTGCTCTGCCGCCTGCCGCAGTGACAGGCCCTCAAGGATCGTGAGCCTCAGGGCCGTGGCTTGCGGCGCAGGCAGCTGATCTACTAGCTGCTCCAGCGCCAGATCATCAGCGGGCCCGGCTGCTTCTTGCTCTGGGGCCGCCAGCTGATCGAGCAGGCACGGCTCGCCATCGCCGTGGCCATCAAGGCTGATGTGACCCAGGGGGCACTGACCCTGCTCATGCAGCCGGCGTGGGATGCGCACCAGCCGCACCCGATCGCGCAGGTGATGCTGCAGGGCCCCTGAGATGCAGCGGCGCAGATAGGGCTCTGCCGGCTCACCTGCTTTGCAGCGCAGCACGGAGCGGAGCAGGGCTTCTCTAGCTACCTGGATTAGATCCTCCCGCTCGACCAAAGGGAAGAAGCGGCGGGCTACAGCTGAAGCAACGGCATCAGCCAGGGAGAGGTGCTGGAGCACAAGGGCATCGCGGGCACGGAGAGCAGAGCGGGAAAGCGGGGCAGCCATCTGGGGACGGCAGAGAACCCCACCCCCAACGGCCAGCCGCAGGGATGTGACAAGGACGCCCTAACGGGGCGCATGGCCCGATCCTTGACGCAGCGCGAGGACTGGACGAGGGATTCAGGTGGGTGTTTGACGGCCCGGTGGCAACCAGCCCCAACGACCCCGCTACGGCTGCAAGGTCCCAGCCCTAGGGATCTGCCAGCACAGCCTGTATCGAATGCCCAGTTGACACTGCTGCAGGGAAGCTGAGGCCGGCATGGCCATTAACGGGAAGCGGCAATCCCAGCCTACTTTTTCGCACGAGAAATAGCTGCAAAGGAGATTGGGCGGGCAACAGTGATCTCGCTGCGATTCACGGCCATGCAACTGATCCAACTGGAGCGGGACGACTGGAACTTCTTCTGCCCGGCTACCGGTGAACCTGTCTTTAAGGAGACGGGAGAGCCCAATGCCTCAACGGTGCGTGGCTTCTGGTGCCATGAGGTGCCGGATGAGCCCGAACTGCTTTGCGACGAACTGCAGCCCCAGTGGGCTGCCCATGTCGCCATTCAGGACGCGCTCGAGGACGGGGCCGACGTGGCGGCCTTCCTAAAGAGCGTGGACAAACCGAACTGGGTGGCCTTTGAGATCACCTGCTGCGGCTTTGCTTGTGGCCCTGTGAGCAGCACGACCTGGACGGTGCTTGACCTGAACTGCTCGGCGGAGTGATTTCAATGCGCTCTGCTGATGGCCCTGCCATGGGCAAACCACTGCGAATTGGCAGCAATCTTTCAACCAATGCAATATCTGCATGGAGATGCTGTTTCGCAAATGGAATAGCTGACATCAAGATTGCTGGCCATAGCGTTCATGGCAGAGAAACACCACAGCGAAACGCTTTTTTGGCTTCCTTCACAGCCATTCCAGTGCCAAGATCAGCCAGGACCTGCCAGCTGATCGCCTTGGCCCGCTCAGCCCCCAAGGCGCCTCGCTACTGCCTGAGCTTCACCTCTGCAGGCCTGAGGCCTGAGCTCGCGGCTGTGATCGCCGGCATCCACCAGGAGGAGCAGGGCGACTGGGCCCGCACCAAGGCCGCAGTGCTGGAACGCAACGCCCTGCAGGCCCGATCGGCCAGCAGCGGCAAACGCCTGGAATTGGAGCTGCGTCAGCGGCTGCAATGCCTCACTGGCCCCCAGCTGCAGCTGCTGGCACGAGGAACGAGCGATGAACGCAATGCGATGGCCTGGCTGGCGGTGCTGAAGCGCATTGAGATCGCGGCCGACCTGACGCGCGAGGTATTGATGGGCAAGCTCAGCAGCCTGGATCCGGTACTGCGCCGTTCAGACATGGCGGCCTTCTACGAGGACTGCGAGCGGGATCACCCAGAGCTGACGGCTCTAGCACCTTCCTCTCAGCAGAAGGTGCGATCAGCGCTCCTGCAGATGCTCAGGGATGCCGGCCTCCTGAGCGGCAAGGCGGGTAAAGGGGGAACGCTTGGCACGGTGCAGCGGCCGCTTCTCTCGCCGCAGGTGCAAGACGTGGTGGCCAGCGACGACCCAGCGCTGCTGGCTGGATTCTTGCTGCACGCTCCGGCCATGCCCGCCAAAAGCCGGAAGCCAGCGACCTCGCCAGAGACGGCATCCAAGCCAGTGGCGAAACCTGCAGTGCACGCCTCCGCTAAGCCGAAGGCGAAGGCTGCTTCCAAACCAGCAGCCAAACCCAAGGCGGCCGCCAAGCCTGCAGCCAAAAAGGCCGCGCCAGCCCAGAGGGTGAAAGCATGAGCAGCGTCAGCGGCCTCGACAAGCGCCTGCAGGAGGTGCTCACCCGCCCCGATTTCCTGGAGATGCGGGGCGTGGCCAAGGAGGTGCCGATCTTCATTCAGACCTACAGCCCCGCCGATGAAGACCAGCTGCGGGTGGTGGTTAAGGGGGCTGAACAGTTCCTGCGCAAGCAGGGGCTGCGGGTGAAGCAGGTGGACCTCTTTGAGCTGGTGCTGCAGCTGCTGGAGGCCAAGGGCTACCTCGATGTGGTGCTGCAGGAGGAGGCCGGCTGGAGCAAGAGCGACCTATTTGACACCCTGCAGAACGTGGCCGAACCCACCGCAGCCCTAGTGCCAAAGCTGATGGAGGCGCTGGGCGATGACACCCAGATCAGCCTGATCACCGGATCAGGCCGGGTGTATCCGTTCCTGCGTACCCACACGATTCTCGAGGCCCTGCAGCCAGCGATGGTGCGCCACCCGGTGGTGATCTTTTTCCCGGGTGAGTACTCCCAGGACGCCGACGGCGGCTCCTACCTGCGCCTGTTTGGCACCACGACTGCCAGCAAGATCGAAAACCCGCATTACCGCGCCACCAACCTCGACTACTTCGACACCAAGAGCTCATGACTGCCACCACCATCCAAGAGCTCTTCTTCAAGCCGGTTGATCGTCCGATTGATGGGGTGATCAAGGCCGATGACGAGCGACATCTGCAGGTCGAACTCGATGAGTACGTGATCACTCGGGAGGTGAGCAAGGGCCTGGGTGCCTTCATCGATGCCTACCTGCACAACCCCACCGCCAATGGCGTGTGGATCTCTGGGTTCTTCGGCTCGGGCAAGTCGCACCTGCTGAAGATGCTCTCGCTGATGCTGGATGGCGATAAGCGCGTCTCCTCCGAACAGCCGGGCGAGCAGAGCAAACGGCCGGTTGAGATCCTGCTGCCAAAGGTGGAGGACGAAATCCTCCGCGCCGACCTGAAGAAGGCAACTGCAATCCCGGCACGCAGCCTGCTGTTCAACATCGATCAGAAGTTCGATGGCATCGGCGGCACCCACGAGGCACCGATCCTCGAGGTGTTCATGAAGGTGCTCAACGAGCTGCAGGGCTACTACGGCAACCAGGGCTATGTGGCCCAGTTCGAGCACGACCTCAACAAGCGCGGCCAGTTCGAGGCCTTTAAGCAGACCTACGAACGGGTCAACGGCCGCAGCTGGGATAACGACCGTGATGCGCTGGCCACGGTGACCAAGCGCAGCTTCGCGAAGGCCTATGCCGAACAGTTCGGCGGCAGCGACGACGACGCCATCAAGGTGATTAATGACGCCAAGGACAGCTACCGCCTTTCAATCGAGGGCTTCGCTAGCCGGGTCAAGGAGTACCTGGCTAGTCAGCCGCCGGGCTTTCGGCTCAACTTCTTTGTCGATGAGGCCGGCCAGTTCATCGGCCAGGAACGCAGCCGGCTGCTCAACCTGCAGACCGTGGTGGAGAGCCTGGCAAGCGCCACTGATGGGCGGGCCACGGTGTTCATCACCTCCCAGGCCGACCTGGAAGGAATCCTGGGCCAGGTGAAGTTTGAGCAGGCCGACGACCTGAGCAAGATCCAGGGCCGCTTCAAGACCAAGCTCACTTTGGCCAGCGCCGATGTGCAGGAGGTGATCCAGCGGCGGCTGCTGGCCAAGACCCCGGATGAACCGGAGCCGCTGATCAATATTTATGAGCAGGAGAGGGAGAACTTCACCACCCTGTTTCGCTTCAGTGATGGCTCAATTCAGCTCAAGGGTTGGAGCGACTGCCAGAGCTTCTGCGGTCTTTACCCCTTCCACCCCTACCAGCTGAGCCTGTTCCAGCAGGCGATCCAGAGCCTGGCGACCCACAGCATTTTTGAGGGCCGCAACATGGCGGTGGGCGAGCGCTCAATGCTCTCGGTGTTTCAGCAGGTGGCGATGGCCATCAAGGAGTTGCCGGTGGGGCGCCTGGCCAGCTTTGACCAGCTTTATGACGGCATCAATGAGGTGATCCGAGGCGATAAGAAGCAGACGATGGTGACCGCCCAAAACCAGGTGGGCGAGCTGGAGCTGCGCATCCTCAAGGCGCTGTTCCTTTTGAAGTGGGTGCCGCAGTTCAAGAGCACGGCGCGCAACATCGCGATCCTGCTGATCAATGAGCCCAACTTCGACATCCGCGCCCATGAGCAGGCGGTGAAAGATGCCCTGATTAACCTGGAGAGCCAGAGCTACCTGCAGCGCAGCAGCGAGATCTACGAGTGTCCGTCGACAATGAAGTTGGCCGGTCGGCGACAAGCTCGTTGGCCGGTGGGGTGAGTGCTGGAGACCCTGGTGCCGATGCGCAGGGACCAGGGGATGCCGGCACCACTGACCAGCCACCAACGC
>NZ_JAGQBD010000030.1:0-26930 GCF_024345455.1 Cyanobium sp. T1G-Tous | reverse complement strand
GCTTTTTGGCGGTGGTGAGCTCGTAATCAGAGAAGCCGAGCTGCTTGCCACCCATTACCTCAGTCCTGGTCAGCGATTACAGGGCCATTGTCCCGCGAATGGCACTGGTTCTCCAGAGTCTCCCTAGCTGGCGTTGGGGTGTCGCTGGCAGCGGGCTCACCTCTGCAGAAGTTTCAGCAGCAGCGTTGGGTTGAGATTTTGCTGGCGGTGGCGGTGTTGGCTTGGTGTTATCGCCCTGCCGCAGCGCGCTCGTTGGGACGGCCCCTGCTTTCGGGTTGGTATGGCCTAGGTCTGATCGGCTATGGGGGAGTGGCGCTGGTTGGTAGTGCACTGGGACCGATCCCTTGGATTTCCCTGGGTTTTGTTGGCGTGGTTTTACTGCAATTTGGCTTGCTGCCCCTGCTTGTGGATGGCTGGCGCGAGCGGCGAGATGAAGGCATCCGGCTGCTTGCCCTGCTGGCAGTGGCCCTAGTGGGTATGGATGTGGGCCTGTGGCTGGTGATGCATGGCTTCGATTTGCAGCCTTACGCCTGGATGCGTCGTTTGAGCCCCAGCGGCCAGCTGGAAATGGAAACGCCCTATCTATTTCTCAATGCCCGTTGGGCTAATCAGGTGAGCCTGCTGCTGATCTGGACGTTCATTCCCCTGCTGCAGCAGTTGCAGCAGGGGGTGATCAGAAGGCAACGGCGCTTCTGGTGGTTTGTTTGTTGGGCCGTGCCGCTGCTTTGCTGCACCCAGGTGGTGCTTAGCGAGGGAGATGGGGCCTTAATCGCTATCTTGCTGGCCCTGGTGGGCCTGCTGGTGCAGCGGCGCAATGTCCGCGCGGTGCAGATCCTGGCCTGCTGTTTGGCTGCAGCGTTTGCTTTATCTCTGCTGCTCAACGAGGGAACCCTGCTGTTGCAATTTGGCCAGCGCGCCGGCACCGAGCTGCAGCAATCCCTCACGGCTCCCCCAAAGGGGGCCACCCTGCCGACGGTCTACAGGCTGCCCTATTGGCTGCTTTACCTCCGTCATGTTGCCGATGCACCCTTTTTTGGCCATGGCATTCCGGTGATTCAGGCCGGTTCACCTGTCTGCACCCCCACAACATCTGGGTGGCTCTTCTCTACTGGACAGGTCTTGCTGGCACTGGCTTTGCCCTACTACTCACGACCGGATTTGTGCCGTGGAGTCGTCAGCAATGGCGCCACGCCAGCCCGATGGCCATGCCTCTGCTCGTTTCGTTGTTTGTTTATCAGCTAGTTGATGACATCTGGCTGCGGCCCCTTTCCTTGGCCCTGTTACTGGTGGTGTTAGCCAGCCTGCTGCCTGCTGATGCGCCACCGTTGCCAGAGCCAGCAATGGTGAGGCGTTTCACGCTCTGTTTTGAGCAATATCGCTTGCTGGCCTTGCTTGGGGTGTTGCTGCTTTGTTTATCGGTGGCCATGCCTGGTGGTGCTGGCTTGGGCCCATCAGATCTGGTGAGCATGCCAGGCCAGATGTGTCTGTTGCTCTTCTAGGCCAGCCCTGAGGGGAGTGGTCGTTTTTTGCTGGTGGACTTAGCTAGGACTTAGCCCGCCTCTAAAAATGTTGTTGGCCCCTCCCCGGTCTTCAGTTTTTTGTTGGCGCCAAGGCGAGTGAGCTCATTCAGGCGCTGATATCCAATAAAAAGCCGGTCCCGCAGGGCCGGCTTTAGGTGCTTGAGGCCAAATTTAGAAAGGGCCAGTTGGCGGCCCTCCCTTTCAATCACTCCGGTGCAGGAGCTTCGCTTTGGGGCACGCCGCGCAGGGTGAGGTTGATGCGGCCGCGGTTGTCGATTTCGCGTACGCGCACCGTTACCTGATCACCCACGTTCACCACATCTTCCACTTTTTCTACCCGGGCTTCGGAGAGTTGGGAGATGTGAATCATCCCTTCCTTGCCAGGCAGGATCTCCACGAAGGCACCGATCGGGATCACGCGGGTCACTGCCCCGCTGAATACCTCGCCTTCGCTGATGCGACGGGTGAGGCCTTCGATGATGCGCTGGGCCTCTTCGGCGGCAGCGCCATCGTGGCTGGCAATCGTGACGATGCCGCCATCTTCGATGTCGATCTTGGTGTTGGTGCGCTCGGTGATGCCCTTGATCGTGCGGCCGCCGGGGCCGATCACGGTGCCGATCAGTTCCGGATCAATCCGGAAGCTGAGCAGGCGTGGGGCGTGGGGCGACATGGTGTCGCGGGGCTTGTCGATCGCCTCGAGCATTTTCTCGAGGATGTGCAGCCGGGCGGGGCGGGCTTGGTTAACGGCTTCAGCCACGGTTTTCATATTTAGGCCCGTGATCTTCATGTCCATCTGCAGGGCGGTGATGCCCTTTTCGGTGCCGGCCACCTTGAAGTCCATATCGCCAAGGAAATCTTCGATGCCTTGGATGTCGGTGAGGATGCGCACCTCCTCGCCCTCCTTGATCAGGCCCATGGCGGCGCCGCTCACTGGTGCCTTAAGGGGCACGCCGGCATCCATTAGGGCGAGGGTGCTGCCGCACACCGAACCCATCGAGGTGGAGCCGTTGGAGCTGAGGCACTCCGACACCACGCGCAGCACGTAGGGGAAGGACTCCTTGTTGGGCAGCACGGGCACAATCGCCCGCTCAGCCAGGGCGCCGTGACCAATTTCGCGGCGGCCGGGGGAGCGCATCGGCTTGGTTTCGCCGGTGGAGTAGGGGGGGAAGTTGTAGTGGTGCAGGTAGTGCTTCTCGGTGGACGGGTTGAGGTCGTCCATTTCCTGGGAGTCGCTCGGGGTGCCGAGGGTGGCGCAGGAGAGCACCTGGGTGAGGCCGCGCTGGAACAACGCTGAGCCGTGCACCCGCTTGGGCAGTACGCCGGCGGCGGCGCTTATCGGCCGCACTTCATCAAGGTTGCGGCCATCGACACGCTTGCCCTCCTGGAGGATCTGGGCGCGCATCAGCTTTTTGGTCAGGTCCTTGTAGCTGTTGCCCAGGGCCTTGCCGCTGGAGGCGGAGCGGATCGGGTCGTCTTCGGCTAGAGCGGCGATCTTCTCGCTCACCTCGGCCTTGATGGCGTCGAGCTTCTCGTCGCGTTCAGTTTTGGTTTGGGAGAACTGCTTGAGCACCTCACCGATGCCACCGGCACATTCCTGCTCAAGGAAGTTGGGCAGGGTGGGGTCGATGACCTGGGGTTCGGGGATCACCTGCTCGATGCCGAGCTCCTTGAGCAGGTTTTGCTGCGCCTTGATCAGTTCGCACACCGCTTCGTAGCCGAAGTCGATCGCCTCGATCACGTCCTGCTCGGGCAGCTGATTGGCACCGGCTTCCACCATCACCACGCCCTGGGGCGTGCCAGCTACCACCAGATCAAGCTCGCTGCGCTCGATTTCGCGGAAGCTGGGGTTGAGCACGAAGTCGTCGCCGAGCAGGCCCACCCTCACGGTGGCCATGGGGCCATAGAAGGGGATACCGGCAAGCAGGGTTGCCATCGAGGCGCCGGTGACGGCGAGCACATCGGGTGGCACGCGCTCATCGAGCGAGAGGCAGGTGGCCACGATCTGGATGTCGTCGCGCATCCAGCTCGGGAACAGGGGCCGGATCGGCCGATCGATCAGGCGGCAGGTGAGGATCGCCCGCTCAGAGGGACGGCCTTCGCGACGGAAAAAGCTGCCAGGGATGCGACCGGCGGCGTAGAGACGCTCTTCGTAATCGCAGGTTAGGGGCAGAAAATCGATGCCTGGGCGACCGCCGGAGCGGGTGGCGGTGACCAAAACCGAGGTATCACCACACTCAACCATCACCGAGCCCCCAGCCTGGGGGGCGAACCGACCGGTGGTCAGCCGGATCTCCCGACCATCGAAGGAGATCGACTGAGTTTGTCCTTGCACGTGCGCTTATGTCCTGTTGTTGTCAGGAACCATTCTCGCATTTAGGCCGTTACTACTGGGGCATCCTTCGCTTTTTATCGCGTTTATGGGTTTGCTTGGCCATAAAAAAAGCGCCCGTAGGCGCCTTTGGAATCTTTAGCTGATTACCAGGAAGACTTGACCACTCCAGGCAGCTCACCCTTGTGGGCGCGCTCGCGGAGCTGGTTGCGGCACAGACCGAAATCGCGGTAATAGCCGCGGGGCTTGCCGGTGGCCCAGCAGCGATTGCGCACGCGGTTGGGGGCGCTGTTGCGGGGCAGCAGCTGGATTTTGCGGTGGATTTCCAGACGCTCCATCGGATCTGCAGCGGCGTCGAAGGCTGCCTTGAGGGCAGAGCGCTTGGCGGCAAAACGCTCAACCATCTTCTTGCGCTTGACATCGCGCGCAATCATCGACTTCTTCGCCATGCGGCCTGAACTGCGATCGGATAGGTGCTTCCGAGCTTACCTTGCGGCGGTTCGGGCTACAGGGTGGGGCCAGCTCAGCGCCCAAGCAGCTGCTGCACGACCGGCAGCTGGGAGGTGTCCTTGACGATTAGCACCACGCTTAAGCCCACCAGGAAGACAAAGCCCGACTGCATGAAGGCCATCTGAAAGCGCTCGGGCAGGGGCTTACCCCGCAGGCCTTCGAGCAGCAGAAACACAAACTGGCCGCCATCGAGCAGGGGCAGCGGCAGGGCGTTGAGCACCGCCAGGTTGATCGAGATCAAGGCGGTGAAGATGAACAGGCTGCTGCCGCCCTGCTTGGCCAGCGACGCACCCATCTCCACAATTTTTACCGGACCAGACACCTGGCCGGCGGTCTCGCCGAAGTGGGTGGCGAGGGTCACGAACCCTTCCACGGTGCGAGTGGTGAGGGCGGCGAAGTCGTGGTTGGCCTGGCGGAAGGGCTCCAGGGGCGTGCGTGCGGGACGGAAGGCCTCGGTGCCATTGGGTTGCAGCTGGGCGCCAATGCGGCCAACGCCGCCGAGATCGGCGGGGGTGAGCTGGAGGGGCAGGGTTTGGCCGTTGCGCTCGGCTTCCAGGCGCAGGGTTTGCTCAGGGGCGGCCTTGATGCGCTCCACCAAGGCGGCAACGGCGCTTTGGCCGCCGCCAAGATCGCTGCCATTGAGGCTCAAGATGCGATCACCCGGCTGGAGGCCGGCAGCTGCGGCGGCTAGACCGGGTTGCACGCCACTCACCAGCACGCCGGGGCTGGCGCTGAAACCGGCGGGGATGCCGAGCACCAGGCCCTGGCCGAGCAGCACCGCATAGGCGAGCAGCATGTTGGCCAGCACGCCGGCGGCGATCACCAGGGCCCGCTGGGCTAGGGGCCGGTTGCTGAGCAGGTTGGGGTCGTTTTTGGGAATGGGGCTGTCTTCATCGTCATCGGGAAAGGCCACGAAGCCGCCCAGGGGGATGGCCCTTAGGGCGAATTGCACACCGCGGCGCTGGCGCTCGAACAGCACCGGCCCAAAGCCGATCGAAAAGCTGCTGACGCGAATCCCCTGCCAGGTGGCGGCAAAGAAGTGCCCCGCCTCGTGCACCACGATCAGCCCCGCCAGGATCGCTAGTGCTGTGAGAACGCCCATCCAGGCCCCGCTATTAATGCGTCCATTGTGCTGGGTTTGCCTGGGGGCAGGGGGGCGGCATGCACGCTTTGGCGCTGAACTAAGTCTTGGCTAAGTCCACTCACTGCGGCCGTGGGTTCTCCTCCGCGCCCGGGCCGTGCCAGCAGCAGCGCGACCCTTAAGATCCCGCCTCGGCAGTAGTTGTTTTTACCTATATGAATCGCTTTTTGAGTGCCCTGATCTGCGCGACCCTGCTGCCACTTCCCGCAGCAGCAGAACCTCCACCGGCAGAGCCACCGGCAGAACAAAAAGCAGAAAAAGAAGCAGAGCAAGAAGCCCAAACCGAAGCGCTGGCGACAGAGGCCCAAAACCCTGTCTCAAATTTGGTCAGCGTTCCGTTTCAGTACAACCTCACCCCTGGCATCGGGCCCAATGAAAACCAAACCCAGAGCCTGCTGAATATTCAGCCAGTGGTGCCGTTTTCGCTCAGCCCGGATCTCACTTTGGTGACCCGCACGATCCTGCCGGTGCTGAGCCAGCCCACTGCTACGGGCAATCAAAATGGCATTGGCGATCTCAACCCCAGCTTCTTCTTCGTGCCCAAGGCTAGGGGCGCTTGGACCTTTGGTTTTGGCCCCACCTTGGTATTACCAACGGCTAGCGATAGCAGCCTGGGCCGGGGCAAGTGGTCTGCGGGGCCGGCGGCGGTGGCTGTGTACAGCAAGGGCCCCTGGGTGGCCGGGGCACTGGTGAACAACATCTGGTCGTTTGCGGGCAATAGCGATCGCAGCTCGGTGAGTGCTTTTTTGCTGCAGCCCTTCATTAATTACAACCATGCCCCATGGCTGGTATTTAGTGACCGCGCCGATCGTCACCGCCAACTGGCGGGCGGCCAGTGCTGACCAGTGGATTCTGCCGGTGGGCGGCGGTGTGGGCCGCTTGTTTCGCATCGGCAAGCAACCGATCAATGCCTCGCTGCAGGCCTACGCCAATGTGGTGAAGCCCGACATTTTTGGCGATGTCACTATCAGGGCTCAGATTCAGTTTTTGTTTCCTAAGTAGGTGAAGCAGAACTATTCATAGTGGCTCCAGAGCCGCAGCACTTTGACGATGCGCTCGTTATCGAGTACCTGGTATATCAACCGGCGCTGAATGTTGATGCGCCGTGAGCAGGCGCCGCGCAGATCACCAACAAGGGCTTCGTACGGCGGTGGCTGTTGGTAGGGATCGTCCCGTAGGAGTCCCAGTAGGTTCTGGGCTTTCTGCTTGAGGGCCGGTGCTGCGGAGGCAAGTTTGCGGGCGTCTTTCTGAGCTTGCTTAGTGAATAGAACGGTCCAGCTCACCAGCCTGGTTCGCTGCTCAGCTCAGCAGGCGCGGTGGCCATGCCTTCAAGGATCGATTCGCGCATCCCTGGGATCGACCCCAGGTGCAGGGTCTCCTGGATGGCGCGCCAATCGTCTTCCGAGATCAGCACGGCATTGCTGCGTTTGCCGTTGATCTGCACCGGCTCATGGGACTGGCCCACTTCATCGATTAGCGCGTAGAGGCGCTTACGGGCTTCTGTGGCTGACACGCTGGCCATAGACTCCTCTCATGCGTACGTTAAAGCGTACCAGCCTCGCCCTTGAAGCGCTGGTGCCCCGCTCCATGGAGCTGAGCTTGCAATGTGATTGCGTATCGAGGGGTTCGAGGTGATAGCGCTCATCAAGGCCAATGCATAAACCGCTCCTTGTGCTGGGTTTGCCTCGGGCAGGGGGGCGGCATGCAATCTTTGACGCTGAACTAAGTCTTGGCTAAGTCCGCTTGCTGCGGCCGTGTGTTCCCCGCCGAACCCGAGCTGTGGCAGCAGCAGCGCAACCCTTTAATTGTGATTCAGTTAATGGTTCTTATTGGCCATAAGACCATCCTGCTACGTATCGTCTGAAAACTGATTAAATTTTTTGCTGTTTGTGATTTCACGATCCGGGCCCAGATTCAGTTTTGGTTCCCGAAGTAAGTGAGGCAACACCGCTTTAGGCAGCTGCTGGCGGTGGCCACGGCGGTGCTGGTGGCCTCGCTTACGGGCGGCTGCGAAGGCTGGCTTGAGTCCCTTGGGCTTCCCTACAAAATCGAGGTCCCGCTCGCCACTTGGCCGGGCTACGAATACTTTTATTTGGCCAAGCGCAAGCGGTTGGCGGCGGAGCAGAGCCTGCGCCTAGACACGCGCGACTACCCCGATCCGCAGGCAATCGTGCATGCATACCTGCGCGGTGAGCTGGATGTGGCCCAGCTCACCACGGTGGAGGCGGTGGATATCTGCAGTAAGCAACCAAAACGCTGTCCGGTGGTGGTGCTGGTGCTGGATGAATCCCGTGGCGGCGACATGGTGGCCGCCCGGGCTGGCCTGCTCAGCGTCGAAGACCTGCGTGGCCGCAAGGTGGCTGTGACCCCTTCAACCCTGGGGCCTTTTGTGCTCAGTAGGACGCTGGAGGAGGCGGGTATGGACCTCAAGGACGTGCAGGTGGTGCCGATGCCGATGGGCGAGATGGCGGGGAGCTTGGCGTGGCGCAAGGTGGATGCCGCGGCGTTCTTTCCGCCATTTAGCGACTACGCCCTGCGGGTGGGTTTGGCTCAGGTGCTGTTTGACAGCAGTCGCATCCCCGGCGAGATCTTCGATGTGCTGGTTGTAGATCCGCTGTTTGCATTGCACCACCGCGACGATCTGGCCCGGCTGCTGCGCACCTGGCAGGCGGCCCATGAATATGCCGAACGCCACCAAGATGAGGCGGATAAGTTGATGGCATTTCGGGAGAAGTTGAGCGTGCCGCGCTTCCGCCAGGCGGAGCAGGGGCTGGTTTATCACTCGTTGCAGGAGCAGGTGCCCCTGCTGGAGCCGGGCGGGGTGCTGGCCCAAAACCTCAAGGCGGTGCAGCAGGTGCAGGTGGAGCTGGGCTTAATGAAGCCCGGTGCGCCTCTTCCCCGGGTCGACGATGCACCGCTGCGCCAGGCGCTGAATCAGCCCTGAACAATTGCGGGCGCACGGTTTTTAGGCTGGCTGAAGAACGGGGCTTATCGGCAGCAGGGTCACCCCAGCCGGCTTGCCGAGCTCATCAAAATCAACAATCAGGTTGTCGCTCACGGCTTCGGAGCTGCTGCGAAATAGCGGATTTTCATGGCGCAGGGGGTGCAGCAGGCGGGCCTGGAAGAGGAGGTGGAACTCACGGTTGAGCGGGGCCTTCTGCCGTATGGCTGCGGTTGGCCTCCCTTTAGGCCGCGAACGAGTAGGATCATATTGAGCGTCATATCAAACATGGCCGTCGCATCATCTCCTTTTGAGCGCGTCACGGTGACGATGCCGGCGGAGTTAGTTGCTGGCGTTGATCGCTACGAGCGCAACCGCAGTCGCTTCATCACAGAAGCCGTGCGTCATGAGCTCAAGCGCCGACGGCACCTGGAGCTGCTGCGATCACTCGACGAACCCCATCCCGACAGCCTGGCCACCGCCGCTTTGGGGCTTGAGGCCTGGGCTGAGGCGCTGCCCACAGAAGACAGCGATCTGCTCGACCCCACCGCAGGCCTGCCCTTGCGCTGGAGCGCCAATCTAGGCTGGCAAGAACCAGTGTCATGAACCTGGCTAGAGGCACTTTGGTGCTCGTTGACCTGGAGCCAACGCTGGGCCATGAACAACAGGGGACCCGGCCTTGTGTGGTGGTGAGCGACGCGGCTGTGAACTGCAACCAGCGCTTTCCCCTGATCGCGGTGGTGCCGGTCACGGGCACTCCTGCCCAAGGGGCGCTCTATCCAGCCTTGGCCCCTGGATCCAGCGGACTCACCAAGCCATCGACAGCCCTGGTGGATCAGCTGCGCTCCATCGACAAGCAACGCGTCCGCAGGCGCTACGGCGATGTGTCACCAGAAGAGCTTGAGGCCATTGACGCGGGCTTGTGCCTGTATCTGGGCCTTGAGCCAGAGCCGTGACTCACCCAGCTGCTCGGCAAAAGCCCCATCACTAGGCCGGCAAAAACCGGATTAGAAGCTCCGCTTTTTCCGCATTAAGAAGCCGGTATTTCCCGCATCAGTGAGCCTGACTGCCTGTCTACAGCCACTGGAAGTTGAGTTTAGAAGGGCTCGGCCAGGAGTTTGGCCAGGCCTGCTGAATTGCGGATGGCGCCGCTGTCGGCATCCACGAGACGCTCCATCCTTTCCAGTTGGGTGCTCAGGTGTTGGGTTTGATCCATCACCCCGCACCGATCGTGTCCCCACCGAAGTAGGGCGCCAGAGCTGCGGGGAGCCTGACGGAACCATCAGCCTGCTGGCCGGTTTCGAGTAGGGCGGCCATGGTGCGGCCGATGGCGAGGCCGCTGCCATTGAGGGTGTGGAGCAGGCGGGTGTTTTTGCCGTCTTTGAAGCGGATGGCGGAGCGGCGGGCTTGGAAGTCGTTGCACACCGAGCAACTGGAGATCTCGCGGTAGGAGCCGGCGCCGGGCAGCCACACCTCCAGGTCGTAGGTGCGGGCGGCGGAGAAGCCCAGATCACCGGTGCAGAGCTCGATCTTGCGGTAGGGCAGCTCGAGGGCTTCAAGCACGGCTTCTGCGTCAGCGGTGATCTGCTGGTGGGCGGCGGCGGAGTGGTCGGGATGGCAAAACCAGTAGAGCTCCACCTTGTTGAACTGGTGCAGGCGGATCAGGCCACGGGTGTCGCGGCCGTAGCTGCCGGCTTCGCGGCGGAAGCAGGGGGTGTAGGCGGCGTATTTGAGCGGCAGCTGCTCGGTGGGAAGCAGCTCATCGCGGTGCAGGGAGGTGACTGGTACCTCGGCGGTGGGGGTAAGCCAGAGGTCGTCGTCGGCGCAGCGGAAGCTTTCCTCGGCGAATTTGGGCAGCTGGCCCGAACCCGTGAGGCTGGCGGAATTCACCAGGATCGGCGGCATCACCTCGCGGTAGCCCTTGGCGGTGTGCAGATCGAGCATGAAGCTGATCAGGGACCGCTCCAGGCGGGCGCCAGCACCCATCAGGGTGATGAAACGGCTCTGGGCGATGCGCACGGAGCGCTCGGTTTCAAACAGCCCCAGCCTCTCGCCGATCTGCCAGTGCTCCTGCAGGCCGGCTTCGATGCGGGGGCTGCCCCAGCGCTTGATCTCGATGTTGTCGGCTTCGCTGCGACCATCAGGCGCCTCGGGCGAGGGCAGGTTGGGCAGGGCCGATAGGGCATCGCGCAGCTGCAGCTCGAGGGCTTTTTCCTGCTCCTCAAGGGCCGCCACCTGCTGCTTGATGGCGTTTCCCTGGTCGCGCAGGGCCTGCACCTCGGGGCTGTTTGGGGCAGATCCGCCTTGAATCAGCTGCCCTACGGCCTTGCCGATGCGGTTGCCCTCGGCTTGAAGGTTGCTGCGCTGCTCCTCGAGATCGCGCTCCTGGCGGGCGATCTGCTGCAGCGGAGCGAGGTCTAGCGCCATGCCCCGGCGGGCCAGCTGGGTGGTGATCAGCTCAGGGCTGTCGCGCAGGAGGCGCTGGTCGAGCACGAGAAGGAGTCAGACTAGGGGCAGATTAAAAGCAGTATGGAAGGAATTGCTATTGGTTCTGCCAGCGGCCAAAGAGGCCTTAAAATGTGGTAATGGAAAGCAAGTGAAATGGCTAGACGTTCTACTAGTTCAACATCTGATGCCGCTAGTCGCCCGAATCCCCCTAGCTGTGTAGGCGACTCTAGCCATCGCTTGTTGGGGCAGCTACTGCGTCACTCCCGCAGGCTCCGCGGCTATGGCCCTGTACGGGATCAGGGTGTAGCCCTGCCTATTGCAATTGTAGCTGGCTTGGTGCTGGTGCTTGGCGTCGTAGCGCTGAGTTCACGCAGCAGCCAGGGATTTATTTCCAGCATCTTTCAGGGCGTCAACCGGGAGGCTAGAGAAACCGCTGAGAGCGCTATCTCGGATTTCGGCGTCACTATGAACAGGGAGGAAAATCGGTTGCTTCTGGTGGCCGGAAATGACTCAAGCTGGACTAGCGATGAACATCGCAATCTCTGTACAGCTAGCACCCAGGCGGCTGATGGCACTTGGTCAGCCGTGCCTGCTGATCTCGCCATTGCCAGGGCTAGGTCAACGCCAACGAGTGCTAGCCGCTTCGTTAGGACAGGCAATTGGGTACCTTTGATAGCTGGAGACACAACACGCTCATTTAAAGTAACAAAAGTCGAGTACTTCTTTGAAGAAAATGCGGAGCGGACGCCGTTCAACTTTGCTACGGGTAGTATTAATTTCCCTGGCAAGACCGTTCGAGATTCCGCATTAGAAGGCGGAACTAGAACCTTAATGAGGGTAACTGTTGTGGGCAGGATCTCGCGAAACGGCCAAAGTAGCTATGCCAGGGTTGCTCGCGAGTTTGAAGTGGTGCCTAAATGCTGTAAGCGGTCATTTGGCAATAACAGTGGGTCTGTTCCCTGGGGGCGTGATAACGCAACTTGCCCCGTGGGCAAAGATACAGGTGTTGGTAATGGCGTGATTGGAAGTTTAGATGGTGGATCGCCTACAGGCAGTAACAATGAACTTGATATCCGTGATGAAAATAATACTCTTGTGAAACAGGCAATTTGTTGGATGGGAAATACAACTGGCGTGGTGAGTGATCTAGACGGCGATCCTAGCCAAGAGTGTAAAGATGGAACACAAGCTTTGGGAAAGGCTACACCGCAAAAAACATCTCTTAAGTTTGCACCAACAAAATTTAGCTTGAAGTTGCCGGAGCCCCGTTGGAATTATGGTGGGCGATTAGCCCCTCAGCCAGGGGCTCCGTTGACGGTTGCGAATCTCAACTCGCAGTTTCCTACGGCATACTTTGGAACTTGGATTTCTGATGGTACGAACTATTGGATGCGACTTTTTGATGAGGAGTGGAAGGCTTTTGGTACTAGTCCGTCTGCTAATCCATGGACATTTGGAGAATACTCTCGGGTAAGTGGGCGTATACAAGTTGTCTCCAACAATCACGGTCTTAATGTCAGCAGTCCTGTTTTCTTGTATCCAATTACTGGCTCATTGGTGTTAGGCAACTGGTCGGTTTGGACTTCTCCCAGCCCTGCCGAAGCAAATCTGTTCAATATTAATAATACAACAAATAATAGCGGCGATTTGTATTGGATGGGCGCTTCATCGTCGCCAGTCACAGAACGCAGTTTTCTGAACTGCTCTAGTGCTACAACAGACATTAGCCTTTGTCGCTGGGAAGAGCAAAGAATTGTTTTCAATTCCTTTGGCGCTCGAGTTCCTTCCTGCACGAATCCTGCCGTTACTGGCTGCAGCATTTCGGCCCCTACGCGCATTCCATATCCTCAAGTTAGCAATACTGATGCAGACTCGACGATACTTTCCAGCAACTTCAATAAAATCCCGCAACTTGCGAAAGCATACAATGCTATTGCCAGAATATATCTTGATCCGTCGTCGATGATTATGATGCAAAAAATAGGTTCTGCGACGGCAACCCCAATGACTAATTGCATCGTCAATAAAGATCCTGCAGCGCCCTATGCCGTTGTTGATTGTCGCTTTTCGCAGATTGCCTCTGGCAACGATGACGTGTTCATCGATACCAGCTATGCCATGATCAATTTTCACTTCGATGACCTCGCTGTTACTGGTGAATATATGGGTGGTGGTGGCAACACCTCATACAAGCGAGTGCATTGTTCCCGTGCGAGTTGGACGGCAGCATGTGATGATCTAGTCACCTGGGCTGATTTTCAGATTAAATGCGATATCGTCTCAGGATCTGATCCCAATTGTGCTACTGGTAAAAACTCAAATTATGATCACTCCGAGCTTTTTAATGCGTTTACTCTTGGCGCGGGCAAGTTTTTCTTGAATGGAACTAGCTCTACTGTTGGTATGAACGTTTACGCTCCATTTGCTACTGTTGAGCTCAAGGGTGGGGGTAGGGCGGATCCTAATTTCATGGGCCGCATTTGGACTAACACTATTGCGCTAAATGGTAATGTGAAGCTAAGGGTACCTAATAGTCAGCCTTCTTTCTGCTCGAATACCATCTGTCCACCGCCAAGCAGGGTCCCTCTGTTCGATCTTGTTGCTCGGAGTTTTAGTCATGCTTCTGGTTTCTGAGCGCCTGCGGCTAAGGCAATCGTCTAAGCAGCCGCTGGCACGCCACTGCCCTCATTCATATATTGATGCTGGCTTCTCAGTTGTAGAGGGCATTATTGCGTCGGTTATTTTGATAGTCGCAGTAATGGGAACGGTGGCGGCATTCAACTTGATCACATCGTCAATCAGTGGCACGTCAAAAAAGAACGCAGCCAATATTGCAATCGACAAAGACATCTCTTTGATTAAAAAGCTTTCCGTTGAATACACTTCTTGTGTAAATCCTGTTGGATCCGTGCCTGGGGCAGGGGCTGCTTGTGATGTTACAAATAATTTTTCGAACTATTATTTCCCCAAGAGCGCTCTGGTTTCCGACCAAAATCAGTTTTTCGCAGCCTGCCGATCTACTAATCCTGGCAGTCACATTACGGCTGGCTTTAAAACTGCGATTGATGCCATTTCTGCGGATCTTGGTGCTGGAATTGTAAGGCAGCCTGCCATCAGAGAGGATGGAGCTGATCCTCAGAATCATAATATAATTGTTGAATATAAGATCAGCGGCTCATCAGTAAGACTGATAAAGGTTTCCCCTGTAGTGTCGTCTTGGTGCGGATAATGATTCTCCCCTCGCGTGCTGTACTTAAGCGCTTGAATCTAGTTCAGCCTGGCTTTACGCTTCCTGAGCTCATGGTTACGGTGGCGATCCTTGGGATTGTATCTGCTATCGCCATACCATCTTTTGCACTTGTGCTCCGGCGTGAGCGCGTTAATGCAGTTGCATTGGAAGCTGCTGGCTGGTTGGAGGAAGCCCGTTCTCAGTCAGCTAAAGAAGTGAATCAGGATCTTCTTAGATTTGATCAAAGTGACTCCGAAGAAGGAGGTTGTGTTATCATTTTGGCAGGGCAAAATAATTCTGCTGCAAGTGGTGATGTTATAGCAACCGTAGAGAGTGCTACCCCTGGTCGCTGTGATGTTCGGCAAGAAAAGCTCTTAGTCCCTGATTCGCAAGGTGGTAAGTTCAAAATAGGTGTGTTTGGTCTAGGGGCGGGTAAGCCCGACGGAGATTCTTCTAATCCCTGCAAACCCGATATGGGGATGCTGTGTGCGGGAAGTGTGAGTCTTTGGTTTACTCCTAGGGGAATGTGGTCTTCTACGTCTATAGATAGTGGCCAGGATATGGAAATCCGTATTGCCCATGCCGATGGTAGCGGCCCAAAGAGATGTGTACGTATTTCCAGTATTCTGGGCTCTGTTGATATCGGCAGCGCTACCGACGGAGACATTTCTTCTTCCTGTAATGCTTGGGGTTCAATCTAAATGAGTGGACTTGTGTCTCGCTTTCGTCGTCCTCTTCTACCGTTTTATTGCCGTCCTAAGCCTACGGATCTTGGTTTCACACTTGTAGAGCTGTTAGTGGGTCTTGTGATTGCTGGCGTTGTGGCTTCAGCCGCGGGTGCTGTGATGGTTGCACAAATTCAGAGCTCAGCCAAGCTTGAGTTGGCTCAGCGTCAGCGAGACAATTCCAGCCGGCTGGATTATTTGATCCAGATCGAGGCTGGCGAGGCTGCTTCGGTAATTGTTGATCCTTCCATACCAGCAAGCTGCTCTAGCACTGGTGTTGCAACTGGCGTTGCCGGTTTCCGTATCCCTCGGGACAGAGGACAGTATCTGAATGCAGCCAATACTTCCTTCGTTTATTACTACAACAAAGGATCAGACGTTTGGCGCTGTGGCCCCCCAGTCAAGAGAAGCGGGGTGCTTAACCACGATTCAAGTGTTTTGCCTGAGGCAGGAGTAGCGGTAAGGGATGCTCGGCTTGAAAAAGTTAATTGCTCGGGGCAGGTTACAAATGAAGGCCAGTTTGTATATAGACTTGTCTTCCCCACTGGATATCAACCGGCATGTTCTGTTGCTCGCGCTAAAACGTTACAGATTTGTAATGTGGTTTGTTGATTCTTTGGTTTGGGTGATGCCTACGATTGAGCGCTTAGGGATGCTCAAAGCACCTGCACCACCTCACTCACCTCAGGAATAGCCTCCCGCAGCTTGCGCTCAATGCCCATCTTTAGCGTCATGGTGCTGCTGGGGCAGCTGCCGCAGGCGCCCTGCAGGCGCACCTTCACGATCGGGCCGTCAATTTCTACTACTTCAACGTTGCCGCCATCGGCCATCAAGTAGGGGCGCAGCTCATCGAGGGTGCGCTCTACGTTTTCCAGCGTCAGGGCGTGGGGGTCTTGGGCGGGGGCTGCGCTGGTGGTTTCGCTGCTCATTTGGGCCAGCCTGTATGGCCTTTCAGCTTAGGACGGCCAGGCCTGCGCCTGGCTTAGTCCAGGTGGAAATGGGCGAATAGGTTTGCAGCCGGGTCCTGCCGCCCGTTGGTACGCCAGCGAGTTACCAGCTCTTTCAGGCTTTTTTCGTACCGGAGGCGCTTCTGAGCGCTCCAGCCTAGATAAAGCACCCCTGGAATGATGCCTGGTATCAAAAGCAGCAGGCCGATCCAGATGTCGCGCCTGTGGTAGCCCTTAGCCGGAAACCTACGGCCACTGCTGATCGCCCAGGCAAGCGCCCGGATTTCCTCGGGGAGATTACGGAAATTACGTTTATTTGATTGGTCGTTGGCATAGGGCGTGATCTCAAGCTTTGCCTTACGGGTTATATCTCGCGCAATCTGGCGCCGCATACGGATCACCTCCCTTACCTTAGCCAGCGACACCCGGGCAATCACCTGGCCGCTGGCACTCATCAGCGTGAAGCTGGTCGAACTGATGCGTGAATGCTCCAGGGAGCCATACATGCCATCAGCCAGCCTGCCCTCCTCCCTTGCCACATCCTGGGCTGCGGCAAACAGCAGGTTTAGGCCCTCTTCCCGATCCACTAGCCGGGTATCGTTTCGGCCTCGCGGGTTGGGAAGGTACGGATGATTCATTGATATAGGGCAATCGGAACTAGTTCCAGCAATCTTATAACTTTGTCGATTCCACTGCTAGCAGATGGGGGCGATCCCTTGAGTGGTAGCCCAGCTAGCCGTTTCGCCCCAGGCTTCCGTCTCCTAGGCTGGCAGCAGCACCCATGAAGCCTCCGCCGGCGCGATGACTGACGTTCCCGTTCAGCGGATCCGTAATTTCTGCATCATCGCCCACATCGACCACGGGAAATCGACCCTGGCCGATCGGCTGCTGCAGGACACCGGCACCGTTGCTGCTCGCGACATGCAAGCGCAGTTTCTCGACAACATGGAGCTGGAGCGCGAACGCGGCATCACCATCAAGCTCCAGCCTGCCCGCATGGAATACACCGCGGCCGATGGCGAGGCTTACATCCTCAACCTTATTGATACCCCTGGTCACGTCGACTTCTCCTATGAAGTTAGCCGTTCATTGCAGGCTTGTGAAGGCGCCCTGTTGGTGGTGGATGCCAGCCAGGGTGTAGAAGCTCAAACCCTGGCCAATGTCTACCTGGCCCTTGAAAATAATCTTGAGATCATTCCTGTTCTCAACAAGATCGATCTGCCTGGTGCTGATGCAGATCGCATCGCTGAAGAAATTGAGGCAATCATCGGGCTCGACTGCTCCAATGCAATCCATTGCTCTGCCAAAACAGGCCTCGGAGTGCCCGCAATCCTCCAGGCTGTGGTGGATCGGGTGCCGGCTCCCGCCGACAAAGTGGCCGAGCCGCTGCGGGCCCTGATATTCGACTCCTACTACGACGCCTACCGGGGCGTGATCGTTTATTTCCGCGTGATCTCCGGCTCGATTAGCAAGCGCGACAAGGTGCTGCTGATGGCCAGCGGCAAGGTGGTGGAACTGGATGAGGTGGGCGTGATGGCGCCCGATCAGCGCCAGGTGGATTCACTCCATGCCGGCGAGGTGGGTTATATGGCCGCTTCGATCAAGGCCGTGGCCGATGCCCGCGTTGGCGACACCATCACGCTGGCAGCCAATCCTGCCGCTGAGCCGTTGCCCGGTTACACCGAGGCCAAGCCCATGGTGTTCTGCGGGCTGTTTCCCACCGACGCCGACCAATACCCTGATCTACGCGAAGCCCTAGACAAGCTGCAGCTTTCCGATGCCGCGCTCAAATATGAGCCGGAAACCAGCAGCGCCATGGGCTTTGGTTTCCGTTGTGGCTTCCTTGGCTTGCTGCACATGGAGATCGTGCAGGAGCGGCTAGAGCGGGAATACAACCTTGATTTGATCGTTACTGCGCCTTCGGTAATTTATCAGGTGAACATGCTTGATAACACCATCATGATGGTGGACAATCCTGCCACTTTGCCCGACCCGCAAAAGCGTGAATCCATAGAAGAGCCCTATGTGAAGCTCGAAATCTATACCCCGAATATCTATAACGGCGCCCTGATGGAGCTGTGCCAGGAGCGGCGCGGTGAATTCATCGATATGAAATACATCACCACCGATCGCGTGACTCTCCACTATGAGATGCCGCTGGCGGAGGTGGTTACAGACTTCTTCGACCAAATGAAGTCGCGCACCAAGGGCTATGCCTCAATGGAATACAGCCTGATCGGCTATCGCAAAAATGAGTTGGTGCGTCTTGATGTATTGATCAATGCTGAGAAGGCCGATCCCCTCACCACCATCGTGCACCGCGATAAGGCCTACAACGTAGGCAAGGGTTTGGTGGAGAAACTCAAGGAGCTGATCCCCCGCCAGCAGTTCAAGATTCCAATCCAAGCATCAATCGGTAGCCGCATCATTGCCTCCGAAAGCATCAGCGCCATGCGTAAAGATGTGCTTGCCAAATGCTATGGCGGTGACATCTCCCGCAAGAAAAAGCTGCTGCAAAAGCAAGCCAAGGGCAAAAAGCGCATGAAGGCAATGGGCAAAGTCGATGTGCCCCAAGAGGCTTTCATGGCCGTGCTCAAGCTGAACCAGTAGGGCGCTTCTGGTCGGGGTGACTGGCGGTGATGGTTGGAGTGATGGGTATTAAAAATTTTGCCTCCCGAATTCTGTATAGGCTGTACGGAATTCAGTAGAGCGCCGCGAACCAGGCGGCCAGGTCGTCCGGCCCCTGAAAATCGAGCAGGGCTACTCCTTCGGAGAAGACTGCGTCTACAGCCAAGGCTTCGAGTTGCTCCAGCGGCAGTGCCTCGATCTGGGCAGTGGTGTCGGCGCTCAATGGGCCGCAGCGGCGGCTTAGAAGACGCCAGGGTGACGCGGGCTTCGCTGATTGCCTTTCCTCGAGCTTCTCCCCGGGCTTCTCCCTGCGCTTCTCCTTCGGCGAAGCCAATGCCCACGATCTCTTTGTAGATCCGGCTTTGGGTGAAGTCTTCAACGGTGATGCCGCCCATGGCGCATTCTTCAGGCGAGTGCCGCGAACCAGGCGGCCAGGTCGTCTGGCCCCTGAAAATCGAGCAGGGCTTCCGCCAAGGCTTCGAGTTGCTCCAGCGGCAGTGCCTCGATCTGGGCGGTAATGGCGGCGCTCAGTGGCCCGCAGCGCCGGCTCAGCAGACGCAGGGTGACGCGGGCTTCTCCCCGCGCTTCTCCTTCGGCGAAGCCAATGCCGACGATCTCTTTGTAGATGCGGCTTTGGGTGAAGTCTTCAACGGTGATGCCGCCCATGGCGCATACCTCCGGGATAGATCGGGTTGGAAAGCGTGTTACCAAGATAGCGGCGATCACATCATCGAGCTCCGCTGTCCAGGGCATGCTCTTGGCTGCCGCTTGCTGACGCAACAGCTGGCTGCTGGTGGTGATCTGTGTTTCGGGTTGCAGCAGCAGCCCCAGCAAGCGCTGAAACAGAGATGCGTTGGGCGGCCAGTGCTCAGGCAGCAGTTCCACCCAGCGCACGCGATGCTCCAGAAATTCAGCCACCGGCTCCACTGCCCCGAAATGGAGCTGACGCGACGGGGCGATCACCACCACTCGCCAAGCATTGATGCTTGGCTTCTGCTGCAGAAGGCGCGCTGATTCGGCGTAAAGGCGCCTTAGAAAGCCGGAGTCGGCGGCCATCTGGGCCTCGAGGATCAAGGCCGGGAGGTCGGGGCGATCGGCTGGAGGCAGAAAGAGACCGTCGAGTCGATATTCGCGTTCTTTCAGTGCGGGTGCTGAAAAGGTGTAACCCGCAGCGTCAGCAGGAAGCCCCTCAACTAGCGAGAGGATCCGGTCGGGATTGTTCTGGAACAGCCAGAAGAACAGCTTGTCGGAGAGCATTTAAGAATCTTGTACAGCCTTCGACGGCCCTAGGTGCCAGTAGCTATTACCGCGCCATAGCAAGCGGCGAGCTCTGCAACGGGTAGGGGTTTGCTGAATAAATAACCTTGGAAGTATTGAATGCCCAGTTTGCGCAGGGCTTGGAAGGTTGCCTCATCTTCTACTCCTTCTGCTACTAGGTGTAGGGGCATCTGGGTAGACATGCCGGCGATCACTTCGACTATCTGGCGGGCGTAGGGATCGGTGTGCAGAGCCAGCACAAAGGAGCGATCGATTTTGATCTCGTTTGGCTGCAGCGTATTGATCAAGTTGAGCGAGGAGTAGCCGGTGCCGAAGTCATCTAGCGACAGCTCGATGCCAGCGGCGCGTAAGGCCTGCAGATTTGCTTCAGTGGTGGCGGAGCGATCCAGAATTGATGCCTCTGTGATCTCGAGCGTCAACCTTTTGGGATCGACGCCGGTGCGCTCCAGCATGCCCAGCAGCCTTGCCTGCAGCTGCGGATCACTTAATTGCGACGGGCTCACGTTGCTGGAGAGCCTCAGCCCAGGCTGTTGCAGGGCGCCATCAAGGGCTAGGAAGCCATCGAGGCTCAGCTGGAATAGATGTTCACCAAGCTCCCGCATCATGCGGTAGCGCTCGGCGATATCAAGAAACACATCTGGGCCGATGAAGCCCCGGCTGGGGTGCCGCCAGCGGGCCAGCGCTTCTACGCCGCGCAGCCTTTGCTCCTTATCTACCACCGGCTGGAAAGCCATGCTAAAGCCGCCTTGGCGCAAGGCATCTTTGAGGTCGGCGTAGAGCTGGTAGTCGTCGTAGCCGCCCTTGGCAGTGGCTACATCGAATACGGCTACGCGGGCGTGCTGCTGGCTCTTGGCTTGATCCATCGCCAGGTCGGACTGGCGCAGGATTGCTTCTGGATCGCTGGAGTCGGGATCCACCACATTTACGCCAATACTGATATCGATATCGATGCTCACATTGCCGAGATTGGCTAGCTCCTCAAACATCGCCATGATCCGGCAGGCAAACAAATGGGCGTGGGCCTTGAGGGTTTGCTCGGAGTTGCTCTTAATCGCCGATAGATCCATCAACACCGCAAATTCATCACCGCCTAGGCGGGAGAGGAAATCGCCAGCTCGAATCGTGTCCTTGAGCCGTTGCGAAACCGCCACCAGGGCCCGGTCGCCGGTGGCGTGGCCGTAGGTGTCGTTGATTGCTTTGAACTTATCGACATCAATAAACAACACCGCAAAGCGCTTACGCGAGCGCTTGGAGCGGGCCGATTCGATCTGCACCTGCTCAATGAAATGGCGCCGATTGGGCAGCTGGGTGAGTGAATCGAGTAGCGCCAGCGACCGCGCTGATTCCAGCAGCCACTCCATGCGGCTGGCCAGTTGGTTCACCTTGAAGTTGATCTCACTGCGCTGAAAGCTGTCGGGCGGCATGCCCAGCTGTTGCAGCACCGCATCAAGGTTGTGGCTGGTCTGCCGCAGCCGCCGGCTCGACTTCTGCTCCAGCTGCAGTTGGCGCAGGTTTTGGCGCCGCCGCTCCAGCATCACTTTGGCGCGCACCAGCAGCACCACCGCCACCAGCGCGGCGAACACCAGAAGGTCGCGGCCCATGAACCAGGCCAGCACTGCCGTGAGCAGCAGCAGCGCCAATAGCAATGGCTTGCGCGCTTGCGAGCGCGGATGCTCCCGTCGCTCCTGCTTCCACCAGGACCGCACCGGTCGTTGCAGCAAAGCTCGCACCGGGGGGCGCATTTGATCTCACTAGTGGTCGCAAATTAGCGCCGCTTCAAGGATTTTGCCGCCCGTGGGAACACTGATTGCGTCGTTGTGCGCCAGGTGCCTCATGGCCCGGTTCCCCCATTCCCTAGCTAGCCCGCCTTCGCTGGCGGCTGGTTTTCTGTTGCCCCTATCTGCCACAGCCTCGCTGCTGCTAGTGCTGAGCAGCGTTTCGCTGCAGGCGGCAGCGCTGCAGGCCCGCAGCCAGGTGCAGGTAGGCCAGCGGTTGCGCCAGGCGGAAGATCAGTTGATGTCGGCGGCCCATCACCTGCTGGCGGCTCCTGCTATCCCCGTCGTGGGCCAAACCGGCCAGGTGGGCCCGGTGGCCTACCGCTTGGTGGCTTTTGACGGCCCCCATTGGGATGGCACCCTTGCCGCCGGTGGTCTGCAGCGGGGCCGAGCTGCCGCCACCTTGGAGCTGCAGCCCACGGCTGAGCAGCCCCGCGCCCTGCGGGCGGCCTATGGCCTGGAGCTTTCCCGCACCCTCACCCCTGAAGGCCCCGGCAGCCAGCAGCTGCTGGGCGTGCGGGAACTGGGTATGCGTGGTCGCATCAGCCAGGGGGTAGCGCCATGAATTTGGTGGAAGCGATGGTGGCTTCGGCGATGTTTGTGACCTCGTCTAGTTGCTCCTTGCAGTTGTGGTCGGGCAGCGCCAGCTGGGCGCGCCAGGCGGAAGCCCAGCAGCAGCAGGCGGCCCAGCTGGAGGCAGCGCTCCTGGCTAGCCAGGCCCAGCTCACGGCCCTGGCCGGCACAGCGATTGCCGCTGATTGCACGGCCGCCAGCAGCTGGCTTGCGGCCCATTTGCAAAGCCTGCCCAGTGGCGAGGGCATTGTGCGCCAGGTGAGCGCCGAGCCTGGGGCCCTGGTGCGGTTGCAGGTTGCTACCGCCGAAGGTGTGCAGCGGCAGCGCTGGCTAAGCCCAGCGGCCTACGGCTTGTGTGGATCCCAACCTGCAGCGGAGCCGAGCGATGCGGCGCTCTAAGCAAAGCCAGGCCAGGTCAGGCTTCAGCCTGCCTGAGCTGCTGGTGACGGTAAGTGTGCTCGGCTTGCTGGCCAGCCTGGCCATCGATGGCGGCCAGCGCAGCCTGGCGCGGATGCGGGTGGAAACCACCAGCCGCCGGCTGGGTTGGGGTTTAGAGCAGGCGCGCCGCCAAGCCCAGAGCCTGGGCCAGCCCTGTGCCCTCGAGCTGGGCCAAAGCGGTTGGCGCCAGCCCAGTGGTGGCAACCTGCCCAGCTGCGGCGAGGCTGATGTTGAGCTGCATCCCCATGAGGCCACCGGGGTGGCCATCGGCTCCAACTTGCCTGGGGCTTTGCGTTTCAGCAGCAACGGCCTGGTGCTTGATGGCGGCACGGTGGTGATCAGCGCAGCGGGCACGGAGCTGCGCCGTTGCCTGGTGATGTCGCTGCCGCTGGGGGTGGTGCGGCTGGGCCGCTACGAGGGGGAGCCGGGCGATGCGCCTAGCAGCAGAGCCTGCCGCGCCGAGGAGGCACTGTGAAAGGGGAGCAAGGGTTTTCGCTTGTGGAGTTGCTGCTGGCCCTGGCGATTGGTTGCGGCCTCAGTGGCTTGCTGCTGCAGGCGCTGGTGGCGGAGGGCGCCACGAGCCAGCGTTTTGGTCGGCTGCTGCGGGAGCGGGCCGTGGCCCAGCGCACCCTGGAGCTGGTGCGCGGTGATTTGCTCCAAGCGCGGGGCTTGGCTGATCCGGCTGCGCTGGCGCCGGCCTGCAATTTGGCGGGCCGCAGCTTGGTGCTGCATCTCGATACCGCATCTGGCCCGATCACCTATTCATTGGGCAAGCCGGCTGAACCGATCTGGCGGGGCCAGGTGCTGATGCGCTGCGGACCGGCCTATGGCCTGCATGGCGAGCTGGGCAGCGGCACAGCCCAAAACCGGGTGGTGCTCGATGCGCTGGCGGCCAGCGATGGCTTTCGGGCCCAGCCCGCTGGCGCGGGGGTGCTGCGGCTTGAATTGGCGCAGGCCTGGGCCGATGGGGGGAGGTTGAGCTCCCGCTTGCCGGTGGTGATTGGGGCAAATTAAGCAAGCTGCCTGAAGCCCGCTTTTTTTAACGGTGATGTCTGCCACCATCTATCTGCACTGGACGGCCACCCCCTACAACTGGGTGCGCAGCGGCCTGTACCACTCGATCATCGGTGGCGATGGCCAGGTGCATCGCCTGCACAGCTATGGCGCCGACCTGCCCGCCCACACCTGGCGGCGTAACACCAATGCAGTGGCGCTCAGCTGTGCCTGTATGGGCGGCCGGCCAGACCCTTGGACCATCCCGCCCGCCAAGCCCCAGCTGGAAGCCCTCTGCCAGGAGGCCGCTGCCGTAGCCCGCAGCTGGGGCTGGAGTGCCGATCAGATCAGCATTCAGCGCGTGATGACCCACGCCGAGGCGGCCGCCAACCGCGACGGCCGCGTGATGCACGACAACTACGGGCCGGTGATCTGGGGCGGCACTGGTGAACGCTGGGATCTGCTGCAGTTGGAGAAGGGCGGCCCGCCTACCGGCGGCGAGCAGCTGCGCGAGCGGGTGCGCCAGCTCCTGAGTGGGGAGGCTGCCTCGGGGCCGGAGCCGCTGCAGTTTCGCCGTGCCGGCAGCATTGAGGCCCGCGGCTTGCCGCTGGCCACCGAGATCGATGCCAATGGCAGCAGCTGGGCCCTGGCCACCGCCCTGCTGGAGCGCTACGAATTGCCCTTCCAGTGGGACGCCAGCCATCGCCGCATCCTGGTGGGTGCCCTTGATGTGGTGCCTCGCTTTCAAGACGATGCGGTGCAGGCCTCGGTGGGCTGGCCCCTGTTTGAGATGACCCTCGAGCGCAGCAGCGCTACGGTGATCCTGCGGGGCATCGTGCGCCAGAACCGCGCTTGGTGCTGGGTGCTGGAATTTGCCGAGGAGCTTGGCATCAGCGTGGCCTACGACCCCTTCCGCCTGCTGGAGCGGCGGGGTGGTTGAAAGCCGGCCCCGATCAAGCGACCCGAGCAGGCGCAGTACAATGTCATTACAGCCTCAGGACGGGCCATGATCCGCGACCAGGTGCTGCAGCTTCGGGCCTCGGCTGAGCAGCGTCTGATGATCGACCAGGCCGCTGCAGCGGAAGGCATCAGCCGCACCGAATTCATCCTGCGGAGCTGCCAGGAGCGGGCGCGGGATGTGCTTCTGGATCGCACGCTGTTTTCCCTGACGCCAGAGCAGACCACGGCCCTGCTGGTTGATCTGGAGGATCCCGGCGCTGCCGCCCTCGATCAGGCCAGCATCGATCGATTACTCGCTATGCCGCAGCCCTGGCATGCGCCCGCCTGAGCCCCTCGGCCCGCAGCATCAGCTGGAACGTTTCGACTGCGGCAACGCCGCGTTGAACCGCTGGCTGCAGCAGCGGGCCATGGCCAATGAGCGCCAAGGTGTGTCGCGCACCGTGGTGATCTGCGCAGACGAGGGCAGCGACGTGATCGCCTACGCCTGCCTGTCGGCTGGAGCAATCGTGCTGGCGGAGGTGCCTGGTGCCTTGCGGCGCAACATGCCCGACCCCGTTCCCGTTGTGGTGCTGGGCCGGCTGGCGGTGGATCTTCGCCAGCAAGGAAAGGGGCTGGGCTCCGCCCTGGTGGCCGATGCCATGCGGCGCAGCCTTGCCGCCAGGCGCCTGGTCGGCGTCAGAGAACTGCTGGCGCACGCTATCGACGAGCAGGCGGCCGAGTTCTACCGCTCACTCGGATTTCGTCCCTCGCCAATCAGTGCCTCGACGTTGATGCTGCAGCTCTCGGAGGAGGCGGGCTGATGACAACGGAGACCTTCATTCCGCGGATGGCGATGCCCCAAAGCCAAAATGAATGACGACTACAAAGCTGCAGTTGTCACCTGCCGATCCGCTTCAGGAACAACTGCAGGCATTGCAGCTAAAGGTGCGGGCCGTGGTGCCCCAGGTGCAGCACCTCACCTGTGAAAGGGTGGATGGGGAGCTGAAGCGGCTCACGCCGATTTACGACAGCAGACCACTGCTCCCTGGAGCCTCTGAGCCTGGTGGGTCGTCGCTGGTGTTGCCGGAGAGCCAGGACGGCAGGCTGGATTTTGTGGTGGGCTTCCATGCCCCCGAGGTGGCGGCCTTTTCAGAAGCGGAGCAGGCCACCTTGGAGGCGTTGGCCGAGCTGATCGGCCTCACGGTGCGCAACCATTTCAATGCCACGGCTTCCCTCTATGTGGCTGTACCGGCGATCACCTCAACCGGGTGTCCCACTTTCGCGCTTGATCGCCGAGGGGCTAGCTGAACGCCGGGGCCTCAGCGCCCATGCCGTCGATCAGATCGCCCGTTTCTCCCGCCTGCACGACATTGGCAAGATCGGCATCCCCGATCGGATCCTGCTCAAGCAGGGCCCGCTCACGGACGAGGAGCGTCAGGTGATGAACACCCATGTGGAGCTGGGGCTGGAGATGATTGGCAAGGTGCTCTGCAATGTGATTCGCCACCACCATGAGCGCCTTGATGGCTCCGGCCATCCGGAGAGGCTCAAGGGTGAGGCGATCTCCCTGGAGGGCAGGATCGTGGCGATTGTGTGGCGGAGTTGGAGCAGGTGCTGGCTGCAACGGGGATCAGCCCGTGATCGAACGCACGCGGCACTGGACGCCGTCGGCGCTACCAGTTTTATAGATAACGCCGTTGGAATCCTGCACGCTGATTCGGTAAGTCGGCTGGCGGGGATTGGTTGTGTCCACATCAAAGTCGACTATGCCTCGCACCACCAGGGCATCGCTGGCGCTGGAATCCACCAATCGTCCTTGGGCGTTTATGGGTGGACCGTTGCGGATTAGCTCACCACCAATAGCCTCGTATCGGATCGGTGCGGCCATCCCCGGCACATCCGGCACCAGTGCGCCGTTCTCCTGGCGAGCCCGCTCGGCCTGCTGGATTTCGTGGTTGATCAGAAACTCCACGCGGCCGCATTGGTCCTGCAGCCGCAGCAGGGCTGTGAGCTGGCTGCTGGTGCGGATATGGGACAGCACCATGGCGATGGCGCCACTTAGAACCACCCCACCAATCGCCAGCACCACCAGCAGCTCCGCCAGGGTGACGCCGGCGGGGCGGGGTTGGCCGTAGCGGAGGCGGGTTGGCATGGCGGGCTCAGATGCGGTCGCTGGCGGTATCGCAGTGGTTGTCGCTGACGCGGCCCGCATGCACCAGGCCCATCAGCCCTTCCAGCTGCACGCAGCGCTCGGCATCCACGCCATCGGCCAGCCTCACCCGGAATCACGATCGGCTTGTCGGTCGCTGGAGCTGGGTGCAGGGTGCCTGAGGGGGTGAACACAAAGTTCGCTTGGGTGGCTTGAACCTGAAAGCGCTGGTTGGCGCTGCCCCCTCTGCCAGGAAAGATGACGCCTCTCCATCTCGACCACTTTTTCCACCAGGGGGCTTGATGGAGCAGAGCAATGCGTCGCTACAGCGAGGCCGTCAAAGCTGACGTAAGGAGGCGGATGAGTC